>CAYNFB010000138.1:0-9223 GCA_964396355.1 uncultured Leptospirales bacterium
TGGATAGATTTTTTATGAAGGTATTAATCGATTATCCTACTCCCGATGAGGAGAGGGAAATCCTCCGCAGGTTCCATGAGATTACTCCAGACAGTGTGGCGCGTGTCATCTCTCCCGGTGAAATTGCAGACAAAAGAAAGCTCGTTGAGTCCATCTATATAAATGAGAAGCTCATGGCATATATAGTAGCCATTGTTTCTGAAACACGAAAACCCTCGAGAAAAGAGCTGAAGAAGTACATTGATTTCGGAGCAAGCCCCAGGGCCTCCATCTCTCTCATGAAGGCCTCCAGATGTCTGGCTTTCATAAACGGACGGGGATTCGTTACACCCGATGATATAAAGGAGATCGGCCCTGATGTTCTCAGGCACAGGGTAATTCTTTCATATGAGGCTGAGGCTGACGGCAAGAGCGCAGATGATATAGTTCAGATGATTTTTGATTCTGTGGAGGTTCCCTGATTGGAATCAACAGAACAGGCCATACTCAAAAAAATCAGACTTGAAACAGGCCGAAAGATAAACACAATGTTTTCCGGGGAGTACAGGTCTGCCTTCAGGGGATACGGCCTTTCATTTGACAGTGTGAGAGAATATCTGCCCGGTGATGATGTCAGGGCAATTGACTGGAACGTCTCCGCCCGGATGAATCATCTATATATTAAGGAATACATCGAGGAGAGGGAACTGTCGGTTGTCCTGATGATGGATGTTTCCGGTTCCACGGATTTCGGCACGAGCAGCACCAAGCGGGATGTAATACTGGAGTTTGTCTCGCTCATACTCTATCTTGCTCAGATGAACGGCGACAGAGTATCTCTTCTTCTCTTCTCGGACAGGGTGGAGAAGTTTTTCCGGCCTCACAAAGGGAGGAAGTACGTGCTGAAATCGCTTGATGAAATTATCAAGTGCAGGCCTTCAAGCCGCGGTACTGATATTTCCTCCTCAGTGGAATTTATACAGAGAGTCATGAAAAAGAAAAGCATTGTATTCGTGATCTCTGATTTTATCGACAGCAGTGATTATCTTACCCGTCTCCGGGTGCTGTCTAAAAAGCATGATGTTATTCCTGTAAGGGTTTCTGACCCCATGGAGAGCAGAATGAATTTTTTCGGGCTCACCGAGTTTATGGATATGGAGACAGGCAGAACTTTTATGTCTGATTCTATTCCGGGAACTTCTTTTTCTCCGGATACTGGTGAATTCGACTCAATAGGGCTTTCCACCGATGAACCGATAGAAGTGCCCTTGCTGAAATTTTTCGAAAAAAGACACAGAAGCAGACTGATTTAACATATTCCGGATAACTATATGAAAAGATTCATTACAACAGCTATTATACTCATGTTAGTCTCTGCCTGTTTCGGGGCAGCGGATATTAAGGAACAGGATAAAACTACAGACAGAATAATCAAGGCAACAGTGAATCCTGAGAAGGGGAGTGTGGGTACTGTATTCAGGTATACTGTGGCAGTCGCAGGCTCTGACCTGAAAGAGCTTAAGATTGAACTCCCTCAAAAGAGGATTATTTTTCCCGAAGAGAAGAAGCCTGAGAAGAAAGACGGTTCCGTGAAGAAGGGTGATGAACCCGATGGTGCAGCCTCTGTGCCGCTTTTTATTATTCACCGGGCCCTGAAGGATGATGCACTCTCCGACGGCGGCGGCCAGATAAGCGTCATCCTGGAACTCTCGGGCTACAGGCCGGGAAAGCATACTCTTCCTGAAATATCAATAAAGGACAGCTCGGGAATCTCAATCGGATATAAGCTTCCGGCTGTGGAAATTACTCCGAGTAACGCCGGGGGACAGCTTGAGGATATTGAGGCACCCCTGGATCTTTCAGGAAATTATACCAGACTCATCCTCTTAATACTCGGAGTAATTGCACTTACTCTCGGAGGAGTTTTTCTATATCGTTATATAAAGAGAAGGAGGACTGTAGTCCCGGAACCTGAACGGTCGATCCCTCCCATTGAAAAATTTCTTAAAGAGGTACAGGATCTTGATCTTTCAGGCCGGATTACACGGGGAGAAATAAATGAATATGTCTTTTCTGTCTCTATTCTGTTCAGGCGCTATCTTTCATCTCTATACGGTTTTGATGCCGCGGAGATGACCACAGATGAAATTTCCCGGAGGCTGAAGAGATATATGCAGGGTGAAGGGCTCTCTGATTTTTCCGGAGATATCATAAAGAGCATGCATCTCTGGGATTTATCGAAGTTTGCCGAGTTTTCTCCTTCATCTGAACTTCTTCTGGAAAATCTGGAATCGACTATAGGAATTGCAAAAAAAATATCATCATACGGGGAGGAGACTGATGGAAAGCTTTGAGATCGCAAACCCCTGGTTTCTCCTTCTTCTTATCCCCTGGCTAGGGCTGATATACGGATATTACTTTCGGAATCTGAAGCACAGCTCAGCGGCAGTGGCTCTCTCATCGGAGAGTATTGTAAATAAGCGTGAAAATTTCAGAACCAGAACCTATCCCTATCTTCCTCTTCTGAGATTTGCATCCCTTCTCTTTATTATAATCGCCCTGACTAACCCGGGTAAGGGAATCGATTATTCCAGCGTGAACAACAGGGGTATCGACATAATGATTGCTCTTGATCTTTCCGGATCTATGCAGGCCGAGGATTTTCAGCCTAAAAACAGGCTTACCGTGGCAAAGCAGGTCGTGAGTGACTTTATCGATAAGAGAAAGAGCGATAGAATAGGTCTTGTTGTCTTTGCCGGTGATTCCTATCTTCAGTGTCCTCTAACGGCTGAACACGATATGATAAAGGATATAATATCCGAGCTCGATTTTGAAACTGTCAGCGAGGACGGAACTGCTGTGGGTGATGCCCTTGCACTCTCCGCATCAAGGATGATGGACAGCAGCGCCAAGAGCAGGATAATACTGCTCATCACAGACGGCATGAGCAACCGGGGCACAATTGATCCTGAAACCGCGGCCGGCACCTGCAGAGATATGGGCATAAAGGTCTACAGTGTTGGAATAGGCAAAGACGGACGGGTGCCTTTCCCTAATCCGGGAGGTCTCTTCGGCACCCGATATCTAACTAATCAGTTTAACGGCGAGTCTCTTGAAAAGGTTTCCTCTGTCACCGGCGGCAGGTATTACAGGGCCGATTCAAGCGGCCTTTTTTGGGAAAAAATAAAAGATATCGACAAGCTTGAAAAGAGCGACGTTAAAATCAGGGTCTATCATCAGTTCAGGAGCAGCGCCACAGGATTTCTGTTTATAGGGGTTGCGCTTTTTATGTTTGAAATATTCTTAAGATCGCTGGTCTACAGGAAAATACCATGATTGATTTTGGAAATTATAAATACGGATTATATATAGGCCTGACCGGTGCGGTAATTCTGCTTTTCTTTATTCTCTATATGGTATGGAGGAGGAGGGCTGTCCGGTCGGTGATAAAAGACAGGCGTGCAGCTGAAATGCTTATTTCCGGCAGCTACAGGAGAATTCTTGCAAAAGAAATTCTGATTATTTTTGCTGTTATTTTGTCCATGGCAGTGCTTCTCCGGCCCCGATGGGGCGAAACGGTGAGGGAGGTAAATCGTGAGGGCTCCGATGTTCTCATTGCACTGGATGTCAGCAGAAGTATGCTTGCCCGAGAGGGCGGCAGAACCAGACTGGAGAGAGCCAAGGGGGCAGTGCGCTGGGTTGCTGAGTCTCTCGACGGGGACAGAATCGGTCTTCTGGTTTTTGCAGGAGAATCTTTTCTGCTCTGCCCTCTTACCACAGATGTGGGAGCGTTCATGCTGTTTCTTGATTCTGCAGGCCCGGACTCTGTTCCTCTTCAGGGCACGGACATGGGGCGCATGCTGCTTGAGGCCGGTAAGGTCTTTAAGAAGAAGCGCCTCACAACCAAGATGCTCATTGTGATTACAGACGGAGAGGATCATGAGGGGAATGTTGATGCGGCAGCTGATGCTTTCAAAGAGATGGGTGTATCTGTATATACTGCGGGTATCGGAAAGGATAAAGGGGATTTTATCCCTGCAGGAGATGATGTTAATTCTGCCGATGTCTACTACAGAGACAGCGACGGCAAGCTCATAAAGACAAGTCAGAACCGGAGTCTGCTTAAAAGCCTGGCCGGCAAAACCGGCGGCTCCTATATGAATATTACACGGAGCTACTCAGGAATGAAATCTGTACTTGATGTAATAGACGATCAGCAGAAAAACAGCTTTGGTTCGCATATTGTAAAGGAGAAGGTAGAGAGAACCTGGATTTTTGCACTCATCCTTTTCCTGATTCTTGCTGCTGAATTTGTAATAATGGAGAGGAGACCCCGTCAGCGGGGAAACCCGGCGGAGTAGTCTTATGAGAATGAGAAAATTACTGATAATAATTATCACACCCCTGCTTATTTCATGGATAGATCCTTTCAGAGATGAAATCTCCAGAGGAAATGCAAACTATCATAATAAGAAATATGAAGAGTCATTAAAAAACTATGAAAAGTCATCAGACTATGCTCCTGATAAAAAGAGCAGAGCCTCTCTTGCCTTTAACCGGGGAGATGCCAGATTTAAACTTGGTGAATATGATAAAGCAGTTGAAAATTTTCGTCAGTCACTCGAATCAGAAGATCCTGACGTTCAGAAAAAAGCGTTTCTTAATATGGGCAACTCCTATCTGCAGATGAAGAAGTATGATGAGGCTGTTGAGGCCTATGTCAATGCTCTGAAAATTGATCCCGGTTATGAGAAAGCTAAAAAAAATCTTGAATATATGTTGAAGAAAAAAGATCAGAAAGATAAGAATGGCGGAAAAGACGATAATAAAGATAAGGGCAGTGATAAGAAAGATAAAGACGGCGACAATAAGAACAGTAAGGGTGATGACAGTAAAAAGAATAAAGACAGCACCTCCGCTAAGGCCGCGAACAAAGAACAGATAAAAAATATTCTCAAATCCATGAAAAATAAACCGGTGAGAAGAAAGAAGGGAAGTGGTAATGATACGCGTTATCTTGAAAAATACTGGTAGAATACTGATACTATTAGCTGTTTTGACAGCAGCTCTGCCGCTGTCTGCTGCAGATATAGAAACTGAAATATCCAGCTCCCGTATTCATGAGGGGGAAACAGCTGTTCTTAAGCTTATGATCAGTAATTCTACATCTGATATTAAACCCCTGAAGGTTCCGGGAATAAATGGACTGAATATTTCTTTCAGGGGATCTACAAGAAGTTTTCAGTTTATAAACGGCAAGTCCTGGTCCGGGACAATACTGAACTTTTCTATCTACGGAGAGAAAAAGGGAAGATACACAATTCCACCCTTCGTGCTGGAGGCTGACGGTGAAAGGCTTGTATCAAAAGAAATAGGCCTCACTGTACTGGCCGGTTCAGGCGGTGCAGCCTCCTCCCGCGACGAACAGGACGGAAGCAGAGTTTCCCTTCGGGGAGGAGTGGAGTTTGCATCAGATACAGTAAGTGTGGGCGAGCCCCTCATCGTAAGATACTTTCTCTATCATGGAGGAACAAGAGATTTTGAAATAGAAGGAATCAGAAATAATCCCGAGTCGAGGGGATTTCTGGTAAAAAAAATAAATGAGGAAATTCCCGACAGCGAGACGATGCAGGGAGATGCCGCCTTTATAAGAACTCACGTGGCGACCTACTGCTTCATCCCTGCAGAGCCCGGAAGCTTTTTTCCCGGAGGCGGAAGCATAGTGGTCTCTCAGGAAATTATCCGCGGTCCTTTCACAATGCCCGGGCGAAGAGAAATTATGTTTCCCAAAAAAGCAGTGAAGGTAACTGCTCTTCCCGGAAAGGGGAGACCTTCTGAATTCAGGGGAGATGTGGGTGATTTTACTGTTGAGGTTAAAGTCCCTGAAACAGGTGTCAGATTATACGATGAGGTGAGAATACCGGTAAAGGTTAGCGGCAGCGGAAATTTATTCACTCTTTCAAAGCCTGTGCCGGAGAAGAATGAACCCGTAAAAGTAATCGTCGAAGATGTAAATTCTTCAGTCAGGGCAGAAGGAGAGGTTCTGACCGGAGAGAAAAATTATCTCCTCACTCTTATTCCTGACAGAAGCTGAGAAATAGTTCTCTGCCCGGTTTCAATCTCTGCCTATAATCCCGGGACAAAAAAATATGAGACTGCATCCTCTGCACCTATTGTCCTGAATGTTGTAGGGACCGGTCAGGACAGCAGGGCGGGTGAGGTCGAATTTGATAAATCTGAAGATTCTATGAGTTTTAGTATTCCACTGATTGTCGGTATTATTATTGCAGTTGCCGGAGCTGTGGTGTCCATTGTTCTGTGGGAGAGGAAGAAGTATCGGGTGGTTGTTCATCACAACTCGAAGCCTGTTGAAAAAGATGAGGAAAAAGATTCTGCTGAAAAGAGGAAAGAACTGATTCTGTCAATGACCAGAGCAATAGATGAAGGCAATGATGATTCTTTTCTAAGATTTGCCGATATGGCACTGAAGCATGTTGATGAGAAAAATATTTCCTCAAATATTAAGGATGAAATTCATCAGATAAAGGACAGAATATATACCTGCCGCTACGGCGGCGGCAGACCGGGAGATGATGAACTCAGCCGTATCCGGAATGTTCTTACAAAAGTTTTAAAAGGATGATAGATTTAAAGATCTATCTCTATAACAACAGGCGCGTGGTCTGAGCCCATGACCTCCGGCAGGATGTAGGCCTTCTTCAGAGCAGGTCTGATCGTCGGGGAGATGCAGAAGTAATCTATGCGCCATCCTATATTCTTCTCTCTGGCCTGTCTCATATAGCTCCACCAGGAGTAGTGGCCGCCCTCTTTTTCAAATTCACGGAAGGTGTCTATAAATCCCGACTCGACTATCCTGTCAAAACCCTCACGCTCCTCATCTGTAAATCCGGCATTTCTCCGGTTGGTCTTCGGATTTGCAAGATCTATCTCCTTATGGGCGACGTTAAGATCTCCGCAGAATATTACAGGTTTTGTTTTTTCCAGCTTTTTAATATAATTGAGCATGTCCCTGTCCCATTCATTCTGTCTGTAGTCCAGGCGTTCTAGCTCCCGCTTTGAGTTGGGCACGTATATATTAGTCAGAAAGAAGTCTTTGAATTCAAGTGTTATCATCCGGCCTTCGCTGTCGTGCTTCTCAATATTCATTCCGTAAAGGTCAGTGATGGGTTCGACTTTTGAGAAGACGGCTGTTCCGGAGTATCCTTTTTTTTCAGCGGAGTTCCAGTACTGATGGGGGTATTGCGGCAGTTCTATTTCCACCTGCTCGGGACGGGCCTTTGTTTCCTGCACACACCTTATATAAGGGTTATCATTCTCGAAAAATTAAATGAAACCCTTCTTCATTAATGAGCGTACGCCGTTTACATTCCAGGATATTATTTTCATCAGTCCGTCTCCCTATATGATAGTATATCAGTGTACTAGTTTCTTCTATGGCCGTCATTCTCGGGACTTGGACTCCTCCCACAGAGCATCCATCTCTGCAAGATCCATATCAGTTATGCTTCTGCCCATATCCTTTGACTGCTCTTCAACGTAGGCAAATCTTTTTCTGAATTTTTCAATTGTCTTTCGCAGGGCATCTTCAGGGTCAATTCCTTTAAACCTGAGGACATTTACTATACTGAAGAGAACATCTCCTGTTTCATCAGTTATTCTCTCTTTGTCATCGAGTTCTATGACTTCTTTCAGCTCTGCCACTTCTTCGTCGAGTTTTGCCATTGCATCATCAATTCTTTCCCAGTCGAAGCCTACGTGGGATACCTTCTCCTGAACTCTGTATGCCTTGACAAGTGCCGGAAGGTGATTGGGAATTCCGTCGAGGATTGATTTTCTTTTGGTCTTCTCTCCCTTTTTTATTTCTTCCCACCTTTGTTTGACGCCTGCCGAGTCCTTCAGAGTTTCATCTCCGAATACGTGGGGATGCCTTCTTATCAGTTTATCTGCTATTCCGGTTGCCACATCATCAATGTCAAAATCAGATTTCTCCGATGCAATCTGTGCGTGAGCATAAACCTGATAGAGCAGGTCGCCGAGTTCTTCTTTTACATCATCGCTGTTTTGTGAATCTATTGCATCATAGACTTCATATGCCTCTTCTATCAGGTAGGGCTTCAGCGATAGAGGCGTCTGTTCTCTGTCCCAGGGACAGCCGTTTTCACTGCGGAGTATGCTGGCAATTTCTCTCAATTTATACAGGGGTTTCTGATTATCCATATCCACTTATCCTTAACGTATTCCAAAATTGGATTTCTGTTCCTTCACTGTCGATGAGGGCTTTCTGCCGTAGTGGTGGCCGGGAAATATTTTAGTATTGTCCGGCAGTGAGAGAATTCTGTTTAAAATTGATCTCTGAAGTTCTGCGGCTGAACCTCCTGCAAAATCTGTCCTGCCTACTCCTTCGGTAAAAAGGGTATCTCCAGTGAAAATATTCCCTTCAGCCAGAATGCTGATTCCGCCCTCTGTATGTCCCGGAGTGTGAATTATCTTCAGCTCTGTTTTACCTATCTTTACAACGTCATTATGCTGGAGGAGCAGTATCTTTTTGTCCGCTTTCTTGTTGAAGAGTCCCGCATCATCTTTATCGGTATTTTTCAGATCCTTAAAATCCTTTACGTGTATGAGCAGAACTGCATCAGTTTTTTTTATTACGTAGTCATTGCCCGATACGTGATCGTAATGTCCGTGTGTGTTTATTACGTACTTTATCCGGGCCTGATGTTTTTTAACCTTTTCGAAAATCAGGTCAAAATCTCCTGCAGGGTCAATGAGTACTGCTTCTTTAGTCTCCGAATCAACAATGAGGTAGCAGAATACAGCCATACCTGTAACCAGTATCTGTTCTATTATCATTTGTCGCCTTCCTGTTCATTCTCAATAATTACTTCCATGTTCTTGCCTTCCTGTCCGTATTCGCCTCTTATCATAGTGCACGTGCAGGTTTCCAGAAATTTGTATCGTTTGAAGGGGTCAGTAACACCTGCTGTGTTTCTGTATAATGTGAGCTGCTGCATATGTGCCGGTCCCATAGGGAATACCGCAACTCCGCCCTCCTTCAGCAGGTTGAGTACCGAGTAGGGGCTGTGCATGCAGCCAGCATGAATTATTGCCCCATCGAAGACCCCGGCTCTGTCGTCGAGTTCTTCACAGTCTCCAGCCAGAAATTTAACATTGACTATCCCGTTGCTCAGCAGCCTTTTTTTTGCTTCCGATGCAAGTTCTT
>CAYNFB010000139.1:0-9185 GCA_964396355.1 uncultured Leptospirales bacterium
CCTTTAAGCTCATTTATATAATTTATCACCCTGGCTGACGTGTCAGAAAAATCTGTAGGATATAATATTTTTTTAAACATATTTTTCTCCTTTCTATATTAAATAAAACTGCAAATATCTACAGCGGAAGATGGAGCAATGCAAAAACCCCTGACATTTTAAGACCTACGTAAATCATAACAGTTATAAAAATATATTTCAGCTGTTTTGCCGGAAGCAGGTGCGCGGTTTTGGCTCCGACAACGGCCATAGGTACACTGCACCCTGCAAGTATTATCCACTGCAGCCAGTTAACATAACCCGTTGAATAGGGTGGAAGTCCGGGAACTCCCCATCCGTTAATGACGTAGGATAGAATTCCTCCAATTGATGTAAAAATCATCAAAGCTGTAGAGGTTCCCACTGCATGATGAATCTTAAATCTCAGAACATAAATCATAATCGGTATCATCAAAACTCCGCCGCCGATACCGACGATACCTGAGACTATCCCAAGAGGAATGCCCCAGAGAATGAATGCCGTAATATTATCTGAAGGATTTTCATTTTCCTCAGGCGGCTTTGCCGTGAGCATTCTGACTGCACCGATAATTACAACGACACCAAATCCTGCTGTCAGAATCTTACCCGGCAGGACTGATGCTATGAATCCTCCTGCGAAGGCGCCCACAAGTCCTGATATTCCCAATGCGGCTGCCGCCCTCCAGAGAACAGCTCCCTTATTGTGATGAGTCCACGCACCGCTTATGGCAGTGGGAAGAACCACCAGAAGATTAGTACCGAAGGCTATACGTATGGCTATTGTCGGATCTACGCCCATTGTTTTAAGAACCCAGAACTGAACGGGCACCATGATAAAACATCCCCCTACCCCGAGAAGGCCTGAGGCGAACCCTACAGCGATAATCTGTACTGTCTGTATTTCCATTATTGACTCCTGCTCAATTTAAAATGATATGATGATGATAGAGTTAAATGCTGCTGCATCACCATCCTTTCCACCAGCATTGACAAACAGGACGTTCGAATTTATGTTTAAATATCACTTTCATTTATATTATCCTTAACACAGCAGGACAGAACCTTCATGCTCCGGCCGGCAGTCTCTTCGATTACGGCCTCTATGCAGCTCATGAAGTCAAGAACGCAGGGAACCCGAAGATTATAGTACACGCAATTTCCCCGTTTTTCGTCATAGACCAGACCTGCATTTTTCAATATGGTCAGATGTTTTGAAACAGTTGATACATCTGCATCTGTCATGGCAGTGATTTCACTTACGCAAAGTTCACCCTTTGAAAGCTCCTCCATTACAAAAAGTCTTGTGGGATGAGCCATGGCTTTCAATATTCTGGCTCTTTCGCTATGTTTTATTTTAATTTCATTTTTCATGCTAAACCCTCGATCTATTTGGCACATTGACCAAATAGGAAAATGCTGTCAATAAAAAATCAGAGATACTTTTCCATAAAATCCTCTTTCTCAATAATTTGAAAAAATACGTCCAGACCGCACACAGAAAAAAGCCTTCCAAGAGCATCACCAACATTATAAAAAAGAAGTTCAAACCCCATCCTGCGGGAGGTCTTTGATACCTGCACGAGAAAACTGATTCCGCTTGAATCTATCGATTCGAGTTCTTTAAAATCAAGAGCTATACCTGCGGGATTACGTCCGATAATCTCATCTGACCTGTCTATAATTCCCTCCACATTATCAATTGTGAGTTTCCTGCCCACGTGAAGGAGTACTATTTTGTCAAGATCTTCAGAATAAACCATTTTTCCTGCACTTAGATTTAAATTTCCCCATATTATTATCGACACAATCTTTTTTTACTTTAAAAAAAAATTAAAATTAATTATTATGCTTTAATTGTTTATAAAAACAGATTATATAGTAATGTGCAATATAAGGGAGACATGAACTGCTTGGAAAAAGATAATCCTCTTATCCTGATAGTTGACGATAACCATATAAATACTGAATTCTGCAGAAGAATTCTTTCTAAGAACGGATACAAAGCAGAGGTGTGCCATAGCGGCGAAGAAGCTCTGGACTTTCTTGAGAATTATTCTCCCGATTTGATTCTGCTGGACGTGGTTATGCCCGGAATAGACGGCTTTGAATTCTGTGAATCCATTAAGAGCAACCTGCGCCTCAAAGAAACACCCGTTATATTTTTAAGCGCAATGGATGATGAGAAAAGCATAATCAATGGATTTAAATGCGGTGGGGTAGACTATATAACACGCCCGTTCCGCACACGTGAACTTCTGGCAAGAACGAAGACTCATATCGATTTAAAAATCGCAAAAGAAAAACTCCTTAAAATGGCCATAACAGACGAACTTACAGGGCTCACGAACAGACGTTACTTTATGGAAAGACTTACTCAGGAATTCGAACGTGTAAAGAGATATGAATCATTCTATACAATTTTGATGACAGATCTGGATTTTTTTAAAAAGATTAACGACACCTACGGACACATTTCAGGCGACACAGTACTGAAGAAGGTAGCTCTGAAGATTAAGGAAGCCCTGCGCGGAGCAGATATAGTAGGAAGAATCGGAGGAGAGGAATTTGCCGTACTTCTTCCCGAAACAAAATTAAAGGCCTCCCTTCTCATTGCTGAAAGGCTGAAGGAAAAAATAGAAAATATGATAATAAAAACCGAAGGCCATGAAATAAAACTCACAATAAGCCTCGGTGCATCACAATCCGACATTTCAGATGCAACTATGGATGCGGCAATGATAAGAGCCGATAGCGCTCTCTACAATGCTAAAAAACAGGGGCGGAACAAAATCTGTTTCATCTAACCGGCTCTCCGTCTCCCCACAAAAGCAGATAAGGAATAGAGAATAAGAGCAATCCATATCAACGAAAAGCTGACCCCATGTGTAGATGTAAAACTTTCCCCATAGACTGTCACACCTATTATAAGCATCAGGGTAGGACCGATATATTGAATGAACCCCACACTGGAAAGAGGAATCCTCTTTGCACCGCTGGCAAAACAGAGCAGAGGGACAGCTGTAATAAGTCCCGATGAAATAAGCAATAGATCTGTTTCTCCTGAAATATTACCCAGAGCACCGCTTCCATCCCAGGCCCTGAGAAAAAGAACAGGCAGCGCGATCGGGAGCAGAAACAGGGTTTCCATACCCAGAGCAGTCATGGAATCCATACCTCCCATCTTCTTTATAAGACCATAAAAACCGAATGAGAAGGCAAGAAAGAAGGCTATCCACGGAAACCTCCCGAAGCTTACAGTCTGATAGAGTACCGCCGCACATGCAAGAAGAAGCGCCGCAATCTGCATTCGGGAGAGCCTCTCCTTCAGCACAACCATGCCGAGAAAAATACTCACCAGAGGATTGATAAAGTAGCCGAGGCTGGCTTCAACTATATGACCTGCATTTACGGCGAAAACGTAGGTAAGCCAGTTCAGGCTGATTGTAACCGATGCCGCAAGAACAATGACCCTGAGCCTTGGACTTTTCAGAATATTTATAAAAACTTTTTTTCTCCCTGACGAGAAGACAAAAATCATAACGATCAGACAGGACCAGACAACTCTATGTAGAACAATTTCGTCAGCACTGACGTGATAAAGCTGTTTCCAGTAAACGGGAAGAAATCCCCACATTACAAAAGCCGCCACAGTATAAATTGTACCCGAAAATGCACCTCTGTTCGATACTTCAGACGGCATATTCATTCTTCCTCCGTTGAAAACAACAATTATTCAGCTATTATATCCCTGGGGATCCTGTCAACATTCTTTGTTACCCGCGGGAATTTAATACAGCACGGTCCTCCTGTTAATTAATTTGACATATGAAACAAAAGATCCTTTATTTATATAAATGGCGGATACTTTCTTTCCTCCCCAATTCAAACGAGGAAAATTCATGAGCTTCAGCTTTTCTCCATATCTGATACCACCTGTTCTTTCCATAGTGGCGGCCTATACCCTTGCAGCTGTATCCCTGCTTAAAGGCAGCAATATACAGGAGAACAGACTGCTTGCGATTGTATGCGTATGGTGGACACTGCTTTCATGGCCTTTCATAGGTCATCTTATAATCGCAGATACAGATATTCTTCTAAAAATTGAAAGATCAGTTCACTTCCTCTACGTATATAATCCGCCAATAACACTGCTTTTCTTTCAGAAAATAATTAAGAAGAAAGACTACAGAGTAACAGCTGCATTCTTCATAATAAGTTTTCTATTTTCTTTTACAGTATGGACAGACTATTACTTCTACGGATTCCGTGAATACAGCTGGGGCAAGATCGCAAAAAGCGGACCGGTCTTTAATATTTTTTTCATATACGCCATAATCTTCACTGCATATCTGATATATCTTTTCGCCGCAAATATTCATCGGGAAAAAAACAGAGTAATAAGGCTGAAAATTAAATATCTATTTTTCTCAATTTTTGCCACGGCATTCTTAACCATGACAAACCTGCCGGCCATGTGCGGGATTGATATATACCCAATGAGCAACCTGATATTCATACCCCTTGGTATTCTCACATATGGTCTGCTGCGCTACCACCTGATGAGGTTAAGCAGTGTAGTTCACCTTTCCATAATCTGGTTTATGCTTTCATCCATGATAGTTATTCCAAATGTTATTATATTTCTATTCCTCCGCCCCTACTTCGCAGAAGCTAATGCGGTAATAATTTTCATAGGTCTCATCGTCTGGTTCAGAGTAAACTACACATATTTCAACAGAGTCCAGCCTCTCATAAACCAGCTCTTCAATAGAAGAAGCTATAACCTCTCGCAGATGGAAAAACAGTTCATAAAGGATACGTCTCTCCTCATGGAGCTCGACGATCTTATTCCAGCCCTTCTCTCAATGATAAAAAAAGCTCTGAACCTTCATGATGCTCACCTCTTCATAAACAGAGGAAACTTCGAAGGATACAGGAACAGTGATGATAAAATTCTGAGACCGGGCAGAGCAACGCTGAATCTGTTTAAAAATAATAACTCCCGTTTTGAAAAAGCCTATCTCGAGCTCTACGAACAGGGAAGCACAGGGGCCATGGAGATAATGAATATCCTCGAAGACTATAAATGTGAATACCTGATCCCATTCAACAACGGGAGAGACGTCACGGCAATACTGCTCCTGTCTGAGAAGAAAAATATGAAGCGGCTCACAGACAGGGAATTCACATTTATAAAGACCATCAGCGCCTATTCGGCCATAGCACTGTCAAACTCTGCAATATACGATGACCTCAGGGAACTGAAAGAGAATCTTGAATCAATCGTCCTTGAGAGAACTTCAACAATTGAAAAGCAGAATTCTGAAATTGCCAGAGATATTGAACTTGCTCAAAAAATTCAGACCGCCCTGCTGCCCCAGAAAATACCCGATCTTGATGAAATTAAAATTGCATATAAGTACGCTCCAATAATGGGAGTGGGAGGAGATTTCCTGGACATACATTACAGGGTTGGAATGAGCGATCTGGGTCTCTTTATCTGTGATGTTTCAGGCCATGGAATTGCATCAGCCCTGATCGCATCCATGGTAAAGATGTCGCTGAACTCATGGGGTAAATTTATACAAAACCCTGCACTTACTTTCATTGAAATGAAAGAGCTGCTGAAAGGCAAAATAGGAAATAATTTCATCACCGCATGCATGTGCAGTATAAATTTAGACCAGGGAACTCTTACTGTAGCCAGCGCAGGACATCCTCCAATGATTCTCGCCGGGAAAGACGGATCTATTTCTCAAATAAAACCGCGGGGCAGCCTGATTCTGGACAATGTGAACTCAGAATACAAGGAAGAGACCGTAAAGCTGAAGCCCGGGGACAGGATTGTTTTATATACAGACGGTGTCATCGAAGTTTACAACAAAGATAATAAATTAAATGGAGAAAATTTCCTGATCAATGCGCTTAAGGAGAACAGAAATCTTCATCCGGCTGAACTCTGCGAAAAAATTTACAAAGAAATAACCATGCTTTCAGGAAACGATGATAGTCTGGAAGATGACTTCGCACTGCTTATTGCTCAGTACAGATGATGAGGGAATCCCCGCCGGGGCAGGGATTAAAAAAACTACTCAATTATTGAATTCCACTTGGCCACTCTATCAGAAAGACTTTCGAGTAACGCATCGGTATCTCCCTCAACAGTGATTGAGTCAATAATGTCTCCCTGCCTGATGCTGTTCACTATATTCTGATCATTCTCATCAATTACTGATCCGAATACAGTGTGTTTTCCGTCAAGCCATGGAGTAGCTACGTGGGTAATAAAAAACTGGCTGCCGTTTGTACCGGGGCCGGCATTAGCCATTGAAAGAATGCCGGGCTTGTCATGTTTGAGTTCAGCTGTACATTCATCTTCAAACTGATATCCCGGTCCGCCTGTTCCGGTACCTGAAGGGCATCCTCCCTGTATCATAAAATCCGCCAGAACCCGATGAAACTTAAGTCCGTCATAGTATCCATGTTTCACAAGATTAACAAAACTTGCTACAGTAACAGGCGCCTTTGACTCCTCCAGAGACAATCTTATATCACCCTTGCTGGTTTTAATAGTTGCAGTTATTTTACTCATAATCTAACCCATATTCCTTTTTAAATATTTTTAATACTGCTTCCATACCGGCCCTCTCATGTCAAGCAATGTAGCATATGTCCGGGGTTACTCCAGATCATCAAGCCAGCCGGCATCATCGGTCAGTCTCTTTTTGAAAAACACTCCCATATTTTCAGGATTTTTAGCCTGATGGTATTTCAAATAAATATCATCTCCAATTACACCAACGATCTCTATTTTTCCCGTTTTGTGGGACATCACGTACCGGAATCTCTTGCCGTGGCCGTTAAGCCTGGCCTTTGCTGCTTCAACTATTTCATACCCCTCCTTTAGAGGAACCTGAAAATGTTTCTTAACCCTGGAGACAGGTCTGCACTGAAAGACATAGTAGGGATTCACTCCCATTCGCAGAAGCCCGCCCATAAGATCTGCAAGCACAGCCGGATCATCATTTACTCCCCTGAAAAGAACAGTCTGGTTGCTCATAATTATTCCATTATTCCTGAGGCTTGAACAGGCCCTGAGGGATTCCGGAGTAATTTCATTAGGATGATTAAAGTGAGTAACAATATAGATCTGATGATGTGCATTGGAATAATTATACAGAAATTCAAGAAGATCACTGTCCTCGTAAATTCTGCTGGGAATAACGACAGGTGTTCTCGTACCGAACCTGATAAAGTCCAGATGTTTAACATCCTTAAGCTGATTGAGAAAGGCTATGATCACATCTGTGTCCAGAATTAGAGGATCTCCACCTGTAATAAGAACATTTGTAATTTCTTCATGCTTTTTTATATACTCCACTGCCTCCATGAACATATTAATTATTTCTTCATTGGGCAGACCCACCAGCCTCTTCCTGAAACAGAATCTGCAGTAGGCGGCGCATCTGTTTGTAGAAAGCACAAGTGCAGTCTGACTGTACTTATGCTGAAGCCCCGAGAGCACGGTATTCTCTTTCTCTCCGCTGGTGTCGTATGATCCGTCAATATCCAGTTCATCGATTGACGGCACAAGCATCCTCATAAGAGGATCCGACGGGTCAGATTTGTCAATGAGAGACATGTAATATCTGGTAATGCTCATTGGATGTATATCAGCAACCTGCTGCAGTTTTCCCCTCAGATCGGGGGAGAGAGGCATGTACTGTTCCAGTTCATCAATAGTGGTTATACTGTTTTTCAGTTCTTCTTTCCAGCTCATAAAAATACCTCCTGACCTCCTATTCATATTATTTTCTATTCCATGCATATAAAACGGTTCTGATAAATGTGGGGGGATAACAATTTTGTAAACTAAACACATGCCGGAACAAATAGCAGAAAACTGATGTTTTCTTCCTTTAATATAATCTATAGGAAAGGCATTACAAGCATTTTTCAGCTGTTTTATCCGTAATTTTTATTTTAAATAAAAAAATATACGTATATCGGTAAATAATAAAGATAAAAATCAGTTATATCATTCTTGACACATCAAAATACTGCAATTATATTTGCTGAAAAAAAGAGGTGTTATATGAAAAAATTAAAATTTTCAGCTATGCTCACGCTGGCAGTATGTCTTACTGTATCTCTTTCATCTTGCGGTAAAAAAACAGACCCCTCCCGGTTTCTGAACATGGCCACAACTACAAGCACGGACAACACCGGGCTTCTCGATGTTCTGGCTCCTGAATTCAAAAAGGACACCGGCATCGAACTCAGATGGACAGCAGTGGGAACAGGAAAAGCCCTCCAGATGGGCAGAAACTGCGATGTAGATGTACTCCTGGTACATGCTCCTGCAGCAGAGAAGAAATTCGTCTCCGACGGAGCAGGCGTAAACAGAACAGAACTTATGTACAATGACTTCGTCATAATCGGCCCAAAGAGTAATCCTGCCGGAATTTCGAAGGGATCTGTTAAGGCGGCGCTCACGACTATCATGCAGAAAAAAGGCAAATTTGCAAGCCGCGGCGATAATTCGGGAACACACAAGAAAGAAATGTTTCTGTGGAAATCTGCAGGTCTCGCAGTTCCGGACAAGCAGGAATGGTATATTCAGACCGGACAGGGTATGCTGAACACTATAAACATTGCTGCGGAAAGAGATGCATACACAATGACAGACAGAGGAACCTACATCAAATATGAAGCAAACCTGAAGGGGAATCCTCCGCTGGTAATCCTCAACGAGGGAGACAAGGTTCTCGTAAATCAGTACAGTGCAATTGAAGTAAATCCTGAAAAATGCAAAGATGTCAAAAACGCCAATGCGAAAAAGTTCATAGCATGGATGGCTTCAGCCAAGACACAGAAGATGATAGGCGAGTTCAAACTTCTTGGCAAACAGCTTTTTACGCCCAATGCCAAAAAGTAATTTACTTTTTTAATTTATATAAAGCTTAGTAGTATAGTTCTCCTCTGCAGGAGAACTATACAATAAAAAGTGAATAAATTATATGAACTATATTGCAGATGGATTTATCAATGCGTTCTACCTACTCATAAACGGTCACGATGAGACATACAATGCCATCGCAAATACTCTAATAGCATCTTCTGCTTCACTTTCCATAAGCCTTGCTGTAGGTCTGCACTGCGGA
>CAYNFB010000140.1:0-604 GCA_964396355.1 uncultured Leptospirales bacterium
GAAATTGTCCGTATTGCAAAAGTTGCATTTGAGGCTGCCATGAAGAGAGGGAAGAAGCTTACTTCCATTGACAAGGCAAATGTTCTTTCTTCAATGGTCCTCTGGAGAGAGGTTGTTCAGGAAGTCTCTAAAGATTACCCTGAAGTGGAACTGAAACATCTCTACGTGGATAACGGGGCTATGCAGCTTGTTAAAAATCCCGGCCAGTTTGACGTTATTCTCTGCGGAAATATGTTCGGCGACATCCTCTCCGATGAGGCTTCAATGATTACAGGTTCACTTGGAATGCTTCCTTCTGCGTCACTCTCAGATGGTACATTCGGCCTCTATGAGCCTGCCGGAGGTTCTGCTCCCGACATCGCAGGACAGGGAATAGCAAATCCCATTGCTCAGATACTTTCAGCTGCAATGATGCTCAAGTACAGCTTCAATATGGATGAGGCCTATGATAAGATATTTCAGGCAATTGAAAAGGTTCTTGAGGGCGGCTATCGTACCGGTGATATAATGTCTCCCGGAATGAAAAAATCGGCTGTTTGCTGGGCCCTTAGTTTGCCGCTATGCCAGATATGCTCAACGCATATATTCATTGGCTTGAGAAACT
>CAYNFB010000140.1:614-9175 GCA_964396355.1 uncultured Leptospirales bacterium
ATCTGCGCGACAAGGTCGAGGACGTGGTGCTCAACCGCAAGCTCCCGGAATGAAAAAAATAGGTACAAAAGAAATGGGAGATCTTATCTGCAGTAATTTATAAAAAAATGATGCCGGCATTTTTGCCGGCATTTTTTATTACTTCTTATTCACTGTCATTGTCATTTTTCTTGCTTTTTCGAAGAGGTGCTCTGCTTCCCTGTAGTCGCCCTTCTTCATCATCTCAAGTCCTTTGTTAAATAGTGTGTCAATTTCTCTTGAACTCATATCAACCTCCGTGTTGTGTTTGCTTATATTTTCGGAATAAATGTGTTATTTTAATATAAATTTTAAAATTAATTTTATAAATACTGCTTTTTTTTGAAAATATAATGCTCTCCTGCTGCCTGAATTAATTATCCTGTTCATTCTTTCACTTCCATGATTTAAAATAAATTGACATGGAGGACTTAATTCCGCTAAATTACATATCATCGCATAATCTCAGGGGGGACCATGTCCGAAAATCTTAATATCACATCGTTTCATGAAATAATCAGGGAGCTTGCAGATATTGAATCCCGCCTTGAGATGAATATAGACACTACCCTCTGGATCAGTGATCCCCATGGAGCTGGTGAAAGATTTGTTTCGATTCTCAAGGGGAGGTTCGGACTAGTCTGGAGAACCGCATATGAAGCTCTCCCTAAAACTCTGTCCAATGAGAAACTGGAATACCTCGACAGGATTATCAAGAAGGAAAAGTATCTTGAAAGTGAAGATATTAAGATGGAGAGGCAGGATGTAATATCCGCTCTGGTGAATATTATCAGATATAAGGTCCAGTCAGTCCAGGATTTTGACCAGATTAGAAACGGCATAAGCCGTGACTTAAAACCTCTTCTTGAAAATCTCATACTGAATTTTCCCGTTCCCAACATGGTGTACGAGAATCAGATTGTTGCAGATAAAACAATCTCATCTCTTTCTAAAATTCTGAAGCAGGTAATACTGGGACAGCTTATTGTTCTCGGTGACGTCTTCGACAGAGGGGATGAACCCGATAAGATTTTAAGAATTCTCTCTCAGAAGGATCTGAAGCCATTTGTTAAATTTGTCTGGGGGAATCACGATATATTATGGATGGGCGCTGCTGCAGGAAACCGTTCTCTCATTGCAGAGGCTCTCCGCATTAGTGTACGCTACGACAATCTTGCATTCCTTAAGCGTCTGGGGATTGACATCACCCGTCTTCAGGAATTTGCTTTAAAGCTGTATCCCGGAGAAGTAAAAGGAAACTTTAAGGCAAAGCAGGAAATGTCCAGGAAGATGGAGAAGACCCTGGCGATTATTCAGTTCAAAATCGAGGAGCAGACTATTAAGAAGTATCCTCAACTTGATATGGATTCACGGCTTAATCTCGCGAAGCTTGCTTCTATTCTGAAGAGCGAAGACCATGGGGACCTTGTTGACAACGATTTTCCCACAATTGATCTTGATGATCCTCTGAAGCTTTCAGCGGAGGAGGACGAAGTGATAAACGATCTGGTTAAACAGTTTACCGGCAGCAAACAGATCCGCAGACTGATGGAGTATCTCTTCGAGGAGGGAAAACTTTACCACGTTAACAATTATATTATGAACATACACGCTCTTGTGCCAAGCACCGAGGACGGCGAATTTGATGAACTCTACGGTAAGAAGGGCAAGGAGCTTCTCGATTATATAGAACTGGCTGTAAAGGACATAGGTGCAAATTATCTGGCAGGGAAGAAGCAGGAGCCCTTCCAGCTTGCAACGATTTTCTACCTCGTGTGCGGAACAAAATCCTCTCTCGTCGGAAAACATGCAATGAAGACCTTCGAGAGATACTTCTATAGAGACAAACGACGTCACAAGGAACGATCTCTGTACTGGGGCAAGAACATCGCTGATAAGGCATTTATGAACAGACTTATGGAGGAGTTCAATGTGGAGCGCATAGTCTTCGGTCATACTCCGGTAGACATAAGCAAGGGCCAGAAGATAGCCACAAATGAGGGCAGGGCAATCAATATTGACGGAGGTTTCTCCGAGGCATATCTCAACAGAGGCCACGCCCTGATTCAGACTCCCTATTCACTCTATGCGATAATACTTCCCACACCCGAAGAGATAGTCGAATTGAGAAAGAGGAAGGAACCTTCGCGACTTAAACTCGAAATGATAGATACCTTCCCAGAACCCAAGAAAATTAAGGATACCTATAAAGGTAAGCAGCTGATAAAGAAGAGAGATGAACTTCTTGAGAAACTCAGGCAGTATGAGGACACTGTGTATATTTAAAATATCTTTATTAAAGGATTTATTATGAATATTCTCTATCTGATAAAGAAAGTTTTCAGTTCCGATGAAGGGAATCACGATTCATCTTCAGGCAGAGGATTGAACGAAGAGTCTCCCGATGCTAAGCCTGACCACGGAGAACCAAGTGATACGACTCCTGAAAAGAGCGTTGAATCGAATGGTGAAAAAGATCACGGCCCGGAAACAAAGAAGCACGAGGATAATCAGGCTAAGGCAGAGAAGGAGGACATTAAGGATATTCTTCCGATTCTAATTGATCCTCACGAAAGAACCTTCCGCAACTACATCACTCCCGCATTCTGGAGGGAGAAAAATTTAAAGTATAAGAAAATAAGAGAACGTGAAAAACAGGGACTGGATCTCTATGAACTTCTCGCCTCGGGAGCCGCTCCTACAAGAGAGTACTACGTGCTGACAATCCTGTCATGTGTTATCGCTACAGCAGGTCTTATCCAGGGTGCATCTGCCACAATTATAGGTGCCATGATAGTCGCACCGCTGATGACACCAATTCTGGCATTTTCTCTGGGGGTTGTCTGGGGTGATCTCATCCTTATCCGGCTTTCTGCTGCATCAATTTTGAAGGGGCTCTTCTGGGCGATTGTTATCTCCTGTTTAATCACTCTGGTTATTCCCCTCCCTTCATATTCAGAGGAAATTATGTCAAGGACCCGTCCTACAATCTTCGATATTGTCGTTGCCCTGGCATCAGGATTTGTCGGAGCATACGGGTATGCAAATAAAAAAATCAGCAGCTCTCTCGTGGGAATCGCCATAGCAGTTGCCCTCATGCCGCCGCTTTGCACCATCGGAATCGGAATAGGAAAGATGAACGCAGATATCGCTCAGGGTGCGGCTGTGCTCTTCATCATTAATCTGATATCAATATCTCTGGCAGGTGCTGTAGTTTTCTGGCTCATGAAAATTCAGCCTATTGATGCTGATCAGGTGGAGGTGAACCGCAGAGCCTTCTCTCAGATTATAATTTCGATAATAATCTTAGTGATAATTTCGGTTCCGCTGGGACTGTTCATGAAAGACGGATATCTTCTGGGGGAGGCGCGAACAGATCTGAAAACCTCTCTTGAACGGGAATTTCCCGATATTCATATAATTGAATCCTTCGAATCCCGGAGGAACGATGGCTTTATTCTTCAGGCCACAGTTACAGGTGCGGCCAGACCAGATGCCGGTATTGTTCAGAATATGGTCGATGATTTAAAAACCCGGAATTCTATAGTAAAGGGAGTCAGTCTGAAGTATATGAAGAGTGAGCCCATTGAGCATGTCTACAAGTAAGGATGCTGGAAGCTCCCCCTGAAAAGAGGGAGCGCTGTTATACTACTTCTTGTAATTTTCTTTTATGTATGTATCCAGATATTTTTCAGGATCAGCCACCGCACCCTCTGTAATCGTGAAGTTTTCCAGATTCATCAGTCTGATGCCGTGAAAATAGTCGTGGAAGAGATCATCACATAGTTTGAACACTTTTAAGTTCTTTTCCTTCGCTTCTGATGCAATTTTAGCTTTTGCGCTGTCATCGAAGGTGAGATAAATTCCGTGCTCCACGAGAAATTCCTTCTGAAAGCTTTCTATCCCGTCTGTGAGTAAAATTTTATCAAGTGTCTTTTCGGGATTT
The DNA here is from genome assembly GCA_964396355.1 of uncultured Leptospirales bacterium. GTDB lineage: Bacteria > Spirochaetota > UBA4802 > UBA4802 > UBA5550 > CAYNFB01. Next base: position 4,579 of record CAYNFB010000140.1, read on the forward strand.
TTTAATAGATCCATGTCAACAGTGAGTTTTGTAACATTGGATGACGGAAGTTTTTTCTCAAATTTTATCAGCACTTTTTCGAACACGCTTAGCAGCCCCCGTGCTCCGGTTTTCTCCTTGTAGATGCCAGCTCCATGAGAACATCGTCTGTAAACTCAAGCTCAATTCCGTAGGATCTGAAATCCATTTTCTTTCCGAGAACAACGCTGCTGAATTTGTTCTTCAGTATCATATACAGTCCTTCCGGATCCAGTTCGTTAAGCACCACTGAAACGGGCAGTCTGCCTATAAATTCAGATTCAAATCCGAATTGAATGATGTCCTCTGTCTTAAGCTGCTTGAATATTTCTGTGGTCTCTTCTCCGGAGATTTTTTCCTTGTCGAATCCGATACTCTGTTTGTTCAGTCTTTTGTTGGTTATTTCGGTGAGGCCGGAGAAGGCGCCTGATACTATGAAGAGTATATTCTTGGTGCTTATCTTGTGTCTCGAAACCTTGCCCGTCTTCTGGGCTTCCATTGCCGCCTCGACCTGAGATGCAAGATCATGGGGAGTCTTAAGGTCAACCTCGGATTCCTCCATCAGCTTGAGGAGATTTCTCTGTACACCAGATCTGGAAACATCGGGCCCTGAAACATTTCCCGATGATGCGATCTTATCTATCTCGTCAATGTAGATAATGCCATACTCGGCCTTTGTCACATCTCCGTCAGCCTCATGAACCAGCTCTCTGACCAGATCTTCAACATCTCCGCCTACGTAGCCGGTTTCGCTGAATTTCGTGGCATCGGCTTTCACAAAGGGCACACCGATTCTCTTGGCTATGAGTTTAATTATATAGGTCTTGCCCACACCGGTGGGCCCTATGAGAAGCATATTGCTTTTAATACTTCCTATTATCTTCTCATCCTCGGGGATGTTTTTTTCTATCTTCATTCTGTTGAAGTGCGTGCATACCTTGGTGGCAATCACCTCAACGGTTGATTCCTGTTTGACCACGTACTGGTTAAGATATTCTTCGAGCTCTTCAGGGAGGATGTTGAAGTTTATCTCAGATTCATGGCCTTTTATCCCTGGATGATCGCCTATCGATTCGGGATTAACCTGGACTTCTTCGGGATCCATTTTGAGGATATCCTCGAAGGCTTTTTCATTATCTATAGAAGGTTTAGTCATATATCCATCCTGCTTCTTGTTTTTAATCAAAACTATATTCACGTCTATATCGATCAATTATTATTTTTTAAATAAAAAATAAAAAAAAGACTTGATTAATACTAAACATATATATACTATACGGTTAATGAGTGAGAGATGATTATGAAACAGCGTATAACATATATTTTCTGTCCTGATTGCGGATCAGCAATGATTCCCGAGTCGGGATGTTTTTACTGCCCGGCATGCGGATTTTCCGCATGTTCAATCTAAAAAATGTGAGAGTGAAATGAAAGCTTATGTTACAAAAAAAGAAAACCTACGTTTACCTGCGTCTCCCAGAAAAAAACAGAGAAATAAGAGCTTTTCTGGTGGAGGAGAAAGTAAGAAAAATCGTAAAACCTCTGAGAGTGCAGCCCTCTTTCTTCTTAAAGAATTTAGTGGTGAGATGGTTAGCCCTGTAAATATGATTCTCTTTCCTGCAGAGGAATTTTAATAAGATTGATTTGTAATTCCGGTTTGGCGAAGCCCCAATAGCATACCTAAGCCCAGAATATTCTAAAGCCCGCCTCAGAACTGACCTGAACCGGTTTAATAATAAAAAAAGGACTGATTAACAGTCCTTTTTTTATTTGCCGAAGGAGGGAATTGAACCCTCACAGAGTTGCCCCCGCCGGATTTTGAATCCGGTGCGTCTACCAGTTCCACCACTTCGGCGAATCCTTAAATTAAAAAAATCTATTTACATGAAATAGATTATCTAAAATCAACCAATGAGTCTCTTACCGTTTATTCCGGTTGCGGGATTTCGTCAACTTCAATATATTTCCCTTTAGCTCTTGCGACTATTTTACCCATTTCGTTTTCTATCTCAGCTCTGTTTTCAATGACTTTTTTGCTTTTTTTAACAAACCATCCCCTGATATAAAGGTTTTCATTTATAAAAGCAGGCTGAAGATAACGTACAGTCAGTTCACTTGTGATAGCCATCATCTCAAGATATTTATTGACTGTAACCATAGTTTCATCAAGAATTGTTGCAACTATTCCTGAATGAATTATGTTGGGCACTCCCTCAAGAAACTCATGGGCAGCGTATTCACCATAGGCTGTTTTTGTATCATCATCAAATTGAAGTTTAAGTTTTAATCCTACTTCATTATCCTGGCCGCAGCCGAAACAAATACTATCTTCATATTCTAACATGTAATCATTAACTTGATATTAGAGTACATTTGTCAAGTACTTTTTGGTTTTGGAGGGTCTATCTTGTTCATCATCAAATCGATTTCATCCTGATCAAGCCATTCATTGATTCCCATTTCATCTGAATCGGTCATCATCATGTACATTTCCAGAGCCATTATCAGCTCTTCTTTTGATAAAATTCCCATTGTTACCAGTATTTCTCCGATCAGTCTGTCTGAATTGTCAGCCTGTAGTTCAAGAGCCTGGTTCAGCTGTTCTTCATTGATGATACCGTTTTCAATGAAAAATTTTCCTATTCTGTATTCTTCAAGTTTATCTGCCATGACTTTCTCCAGTTATAATAAGATACTATTATAACTGGCAATGTCAAGTCCAAATTCTCTTGACCTTCAAGGTGCAATATATTATAAGAAGTTGAGTGAATATTAAAACTTTTTGCACAGGCCAGGCGATGAAAAAAAAATATATTTTACTTATTGCTGCTGCGCTGCCTCTGATTGTTGTGCTTACCCGGATTGTAAGCAGCAGTGTTAGTTTTACCTATGTTGGTGTAAATCAGTGCAAAGAGTGTCACGGTGAGGATGCTATAGGGAATCAGTACGCCATATGGGCATCTTCTCCTCATGGAAAGGCTTACACTTTACTATCTGGGGAAAAAGCTGCCGAAATTGCAAAAAAGAATGGAATTGAAAATCCTCAAAATTCACTCCGCTGTCTGAGATGTCATACCACAGGGCGGGGGCTTGAAGAGAAAACTCTCACCGAAGGGGTCGGCTGCGAGGCATGTCACGGGCCTGGAAGCGGCTATTACAGGGCGAGCGTTCACGTTGATTACAGCAGCAGAAAGAACGGTTATAGAAGGGCCCTGAAGGCTGGTATGTATAATATTCTCGGCTCAGAAAGGCTGAAGACAAGGGAGAGGCTCTGTCTTTCCTGTCACGATGAAAAAAGGCCGTGTTTCACTCCTGTAAGGGGAGGGGTACAAATGAAGAAGCTGACGATTCATTCTATAGACGGACTTTATAAAGACCGGGTTAACTTTAGACACCCGCTCCGCAGGTAGTTTTTTTTACTGCAGAAGGAGCTTCCTTGAGCCATCTTATGCCGTCAATTCTGATAAGAGTGTTCTTCAGCTTGTCCACAATTTTCAGCAGATCCTCCATGTGATTGTCTGTAAATAAACTTGGCTGGGAACAGAGATTTCTGTGAATTCTATAGTATATCTGTGAAATACTTTCCTGACTGTAGCTCTCATATTTTTCAAACTCCAGATATTTATTGAAAGATGATGCATCTGTCATAATATCTTTTTTGAACAGCAGATCTATCATCATGTTGTACAGCTCCTGGGGAGACAGTATTACTTTGGTCAGCTTATTCAAACCATTGATTATTTCGTGAACGAAGAGGCCTTCATCCATATCCTTGTAGGTTAGTATGGGGAATTTTTTAATATCGCTGCTGGCGTAGCTCCTCCTGATTATGCTGTTTAAATCCAGATTCTTACAGGCAAGATTTATCAGTATCATGTAGATGGAATCATCATTTATCTTGTCGAATAGTTCTTCCTTTGCTGTGATGAATTCAGTTTTATATCCGAAACGCTGAATTACACCCTTGAGCATATTTCTGTGGATTTCATTATCATCGAGAATTAAAAATTTACCGAATTTATTCAGCGTCTTGTATTCCAGTGTCTCTATGTACTCTGCAACTCTTTCCGGCTTCGGTGAGATCAGGCAGTCAGTGACTCCCGTAGTGATGAGACATTTCTTTATTGATGGAGTAATCTTTTCAGTCAGGCACACCAGCTTCGATCCGCCGTAGAGGAATTTCATCCTCCTGCAGTTTTTTTCAATTTCTGAGCAGTCGCCGTCTTTTATTTCCAGAATAGTATAGTTCCGTCTGCCTTTTTTGATGCTTCTTTGTAAGTCTTCATCGTGCATCAACGGAGAATACTCCGTTGTATCGAGTCCCTTCTCCTCAAAGAATTTTTTGTAGAGAGAATTTTGACCTGTTATCAGATTTATTATGATCATTATTTACCATTCTGGACATTAATTATGATAAACATTGTATTTTTATGATGTGACATAATCAATCTGTTTTTTTAAAATTTCATATATTGTGGATGGGTTGTATTCAAAGGTTGTCTACTTCATTTAAAATACTGTATCGGACATCTTTTTACTTGATTTCAGAATTTATTTATAGTATTAATTTAAATGAATC
>CAYNFB010000141.1:0-9133 GCA_964396355.1 uncultured Leptospirales bacterium
TGGTGTTCTCGTCAGCATCTTCGCCAAAGGCTCTGAAATATTTTTCTCCGATGACATAAGTACACTTTTCTCCGGCAATTTGCGAAAACAGTATTTCAATCCTTATCGGCATATCTTTTGGTGGAGTAATTGCTCAGGAAATTGCCAAGATCAGAGTGGTAAAAAAAGTGATTATCATCTCGAGTATAAAATCAAAGCACGTCCAATCTCCTGTAAAGCGCAGCCGGATATATATAAATTCAAAATTCAGAGGATACAACCGCTATAAATTTGAGGCCGGGAAAGGCGGGGATGTTCTTGTTAGAGTTACGGCCAAAGGCTTCAGGGATTTTCGTAAATCGGTTAAAGTGAAAGAAGGTGAAACCCTTACTGTCAGATCTGTTATGATCAGGAGTAAACTTCTTGATCGGATAAACTGGGTGAGCAGGGCGGGGGCACCTATAAGCGCGGCGCCGGTTTATTATGGAGACAGAATTATCTCCTGCACTGAAAACGGAAAAATTATTGTAATGTCCTCATCAGGAAGAACAATAGTTTCAAAATCACTCAGTAAGGGCTTTAAATCAAAGCCTGTTGTATATAAGAACAACGCCTTTGCTGTAGATGTTGATGGTGTCTTTTTTTCAGTAAATATAGTGACGGGAAAACTTAACTGGAAGGTCAATACAGGAGGTCCTCTCCTTTTTAAATCGGGGCCGCTGGTTATTGACGGTAAAATTTTTCTCGCCACAGGTTACGGTAATGTTATGGCCTATAGTCTCAAGGGTGAAAAAATATGGAACAATAATCTGGATGAGGCAGTATACAATTCGATTCAGTATTATAAGGGAAGGCTTCTCATTGCAACAGATGCACTTAAAATCTATGCCCTTGATGCCGGAGATGGAGATGAACTCTGGTCCCGGGATATTGACGGGAGGGTTATTACTCTTAGCCCTCAGGTGTACAAGGATATACTTTTCTTCGGATGTTATTCCGGAAAGTTTTATGCGCTTGATGTTGATGATGGTGATCCCATATGGACTTTTCAGAGCGGCGGATCAATTTATTCTACGGCGCTCATAAGAAAGGGAATACTCTTCTTCGGCTCCGATGACGGGAATCTCTATGCTCTGTCTCATGCCCAGGGGAAGGTGCTGTGGAAATTTAATGCAGGTAAACCTCTCAAACATAGCCCCATTTCTGCATTCGGGAATATCTTTATAACAGATAAAGATACTATATATGCGTTGAATCCTGAAAACGGATCATTAAAATGGAAAAATAAATTTAACGGGACAATTAAAACATCTCCTTCGGTTGCCGGCAATATGTTAATACTGGGACTGGTAAATGGTGATGTAGTATCTGTAAGAAATAATCTTGTACAGAGTGTAAAGTAAGTATAAGCCGGCAGATTTTCATATTTCTTCAGCAGTCTGGAATAATATTATCCATTTAATATTTTTATAAATTAATGCTTGAACTTATGTCTCCTGATTCGTATTGTACATCCGATATGAGAATTTTTCTTCCCGGCTGGATTCAACTGTATAGGAAATCCGGCACCTGCATAGAATGCAATAATATACTATTAAAAAATAACTGGAAGTATTTATGGATTTCGTACATCTTCACAATCATTCAGACTATTCAATCCTTGATGGTGCAATTACAGTCAACAAATTGATCAGCAGGAGCCTCGAAATGGGAATGCCTGCCGTTGCATTGACAGATCACGGTAATATGTTCGGTGCAGTGGAATTCTATCAGAAGGCAAATAAGGCTGGAATCAAGCCTATCGTAGGTGAGGAATTCTACGTTGCTCCGGGTTCAAGATTTAAAAAGGGCGGAGGGAGAGACTCTTCTCAGTCAAATGCCTATCACCTGCTTGTTTTAGCAGAAAATAATAAAGGGTACAGAAATCTCATGCAGTTATCATCCATCGGTTATACTGAAGGATTTTACTATAAGCCGAGGATTGACTGGGAGGTCCTTGAACAGCATTCCGAGGGACTGATTGTGGGTTCTGCATGTATTGGTGGTCAGATACCTGCGGCAATTCTTCGGGGTAAACCGGAGGAGGCAAGAGAAATCGCCGGCAGATATAAGGAGCTCTTCGGCCGGGACCGTTTTTATCTTGAACTTCAGTATCATGGGATGAAAGAGCAGGAGATAGTCAATACAGAATTGATAAAAATGTCCTCCGAGCTTGATATTCCACTTATTGCTACCAATGATGCTCATTACGTGAACAGAGAGGATGCCTATGCTCATGAGGTTCTTCTCTGTGTCCAGACAGGAAAGACTCTTGCTGACGAGAACCGAATGAAATTCTCCTCTCAGGAGTTCTACCTGAAGACGCTTGATGAGATGCGGGTTATTTTCTCTGATTATCCCGATGCTCTGTTTAATACATGCAAGATTGCAGACATGATTGACCTCGAGATAGATCTTGGACATCCTGTTTTGCCTGATTTTGAAGTCCCCGAAGGTTTTAATCTTGATTCCTATCTGCTCCATCTTGTAGATAAGGGTGCGCATAAAATATACGGAGCTGTAATTCCTCCCGAGGTTAAAGAACGAATTGAATATGAATTTTCAATTATTTCCAGCATGGAATTCTCCGGGTATTTTCTCATAGTATGGGATTTTATAAACTATGCACGTGAAACCGGAGTACCAACCGGACCGGGGAGAGGTTCTGCTGCGGGTTCAGTTATTTCCTATTGCCTGGGAATTACAGCTCTTGATCCCTTGAAATATAATCTCCTCTTTGAACGATTTCTTAATCCTGATAGAAATGAAATGCCTGATATGGATCTGGACTTCTGCGCAGACAGGCGTGAAGAAGTAATTGATTATGTTAAGCGTAAGTATGGAGAGGATCACGTCAGTCAGATTATTACCTTCAATAAGATGAAGGCAAAGGCTGTTGTCAAGGATGTGGCAAGGGCCATGGAAATTCCCTTTGCCGAGTCAAATGAGATAAGCAAGCTTATTGAGGAGGACACCCTTCAGAAGTCTCTGGATAAATCTAAAGAACTGCAAAAACTGGCTGCTACTGATCAGGGTAAAGAACTTTTAGACATTTCTCTGAAGCTTGAGGGCCTGGCAAGATCAGCCGGCAAGCATGCTGCGGGTGTTGTAATCTCCAGAGGGCCTCTTACCGATTACGTGCCTCTATATCGTGATAAGGACGGAAGTATATCCTCACAGTATGAGAAGAATACTCTTGAACAGGCCGGTCTTGTAAAGATGGATTTTCTTGGATTGCGGAACCTCAGTATTATCGACAAATGTCTGAAACTGATAAAAAGTACAACTGACGATGATCTTGATATAGATAACATACCTCTTGATGATCCTAAAACATATGAACTTCTCAATAAGGCCGATACAAAAGGCGTCTTTCAGCTTGAAAGTTCGGGAATGCAGAATATTCTAAGGAGACTTGGTCCTACGGTATTTGAAGACATTATAGCTATTGTAGCTCTCTACAGGCCCGGGCCGCTGGGGTCGGGTATGACCGATGACTTTATTGAAAGGAAGAAAAATCCTCATCTGGTTAAGTATGCCCATCCGACACTTGAGCCTGTTCTCAATGATACTCTCGGGGTTATTGTTTATCAGGAGCAGGTCATGCTTATTTCTCAGGTCATTGCAGGTTTTACACTTCCTGAAGCCGATAAGCTCAGGAAGGCAATGGGTAAGAAGAAGATGGACATAATCGATGCCCTTGAGAGCAAGTTCCTCGCAGGCGCGAAGGAAAAAAATGTAGATGAAAAGATTGCATTTGATCTTTATGATGCGATCAAAAAATTTGGAGAATACGGATTTAACAAGTCTCATTCTGCCGCCTATGCACTTGTGACATATCAGACAGCCTACCTGAAGGCTCATTACAGAATACAGTACATGACTGCATTGCTTTCAGCTCAGCCTGATAAACAGGATGATGTAATACAGTATATCAACGATACAAAAGAGAAGGGTATCGGCGTTCTTGCGCCGTCTGTAAACAAAAGCTGTTATGATTTTACAATTGAGGACGGTTCTATTCGATTCGGATTCGGGGCAATTAAGGGTCTTGGAGAGAAGGCCATTGAGAATATTGTTGCAGTTAGAGACAATATCGGAGGCTTCAAAACATTGAGGCAGTTTCTTGAAAATGTTGAATTGTCTGTTGTCAATAAGGGAGTATTGGAGGCATTGATTAAATCCGGCTCCTTCGACGAAGTTCATAAGAACAGGGCGCAGCTATTTGATTCCATTGATCTTATAATCGATCTTGCCAGAAAATACCAGCAGGACATTAAAAGCGGTCAGGGTGATCTCTTCAGCATGGATGAATCTAAAGACAATACAAGAATTGCATCGGATCTTCCTCCCGTAAGTGAATGGAAGGACAGTGTGAAACTGGCAAATGAGAAGGATATTCTCGGCCTCTATTTATCCGGACACCCTCTTGAGAGATTTAAAAAGGAAATCAGCTCATTCCCATCCTACACTCTCTCGGAGATTTCCCCGGAACACAGAGAACATGATGTTTCTATCGTGGGAATAATAAGCAATGTCACCGTGAGACGGGCACAGAAGAGCGGTAAGCAGTATGGTGCAGGTATGTTCGAGGATCTTACCGGTTCAGTGGAGATCCTTATTTTTTCCCGGGTCCTGGATAAATTCACCGATCTGATAAATTCAGGCGAACCTGTCATGGCTACTGGTAAAATTGAATTTGAAGGTGAAAGAGCCCAGAAGATGATATTGAACAGCTTGAAGCCTCTGAAAAATGTGAGAAGAGAGGCTGTTTCGGGTGTTCATATCAAATTTAACTCATTGGGTGTGGATGACAGGATTATTAGTGATTTAAAGGTTCTCATCGAGCAGAATAAGGGCCACTGTCCTCTTTATTTTCACGTAAGAGAATCATCAGATATTAAAATTGTGAAGGCCCATTCAAGCTTTAATATACAGCCTTCTGAAGATTTTGTTCGGAATATTACAGATCTCGTTGGAAGTGATTCTATCAGATATTCCTTTAATAATTATTCGTAAAATATTTTCAGTCAGGGGTTATCACAACGTATTTTTCAAGCATGCTGTAACCCTGAAATTTGGAGAGAATCTGTACATTCTGCATTGTTGTTTTTATTATGACTTTTTTGAAATCTGAGAATTCTTTCATTATAAGCTGCATCAGGGTTACCGGAATCGATGAGTCCATGTGGCATTGGTTGGGGAGGTTTATGCAGAGTGTTTCATCCCTGTTAAAGGAGTAGGCCTCTCCCGCTCCTTCATTTACGAAGTCTGTGAGTCTGTTGATTACATCCAGTCTTGTATAACCGGTAAAATTTCCTGAGATGTAAATCTCTCTGTCCCTGAATTCCAGATAGTCCTCACTCACTTCGTCTTTGGGCATGCCGTTTATGAATACTGATTCATCTATTCTGAATATCACTGATGCAGGTTCTGATTTTGTCTTTTGCGGGCTCTTTCTGTCTTCGTCTCCGGCAAAGCGGGATCTGAGTTTGTTTTTAATTTTAATCCGGTTTATGAATATATTCAGTTCAGCTTCTTTCTGGGACGGAGGGAAGCCATTGCTGGAAAAAACAATGTTGAACGATTTGTTGAATTTTTCTCTGTTTTCACTGTATGATTTTATAAATGAATTTAATTGATCATTGGTTGTTTTTATAGAATCCAGCAGTTTCGCAGGATTCTCTGTCATATACTTAAGTTTGCTGTAATCATCAGGACTGGTCAGTATCAGCATATTGGAAGATATATTCTCATATGATTTGCTCTGCATTATAATGATATATGATATCAGGATAGTACGCAGTACTCTGATCATGTCGCGGTCGTCTTTGAGGCCTGTGTTGATCCTGTAATCCAGTATTGTCAGAAAGGGGTAGCCTCTGGTCTTTATTTCTTCCATCAGTTCATTCTTTATGAATGCCAGATTTCCCTCCTCCATGGCCTTCGACCGGAGATTCTCAATACTGCGCAAGGGACCATCTTCTGAATAAATATTCAGAGCCGCACCGGATAATGTTTTTTTTACAATGGGTTCGGCTTCTTTATCTTCTGAGAGGAGTATAACTATGTCGGAAATTTCTAAATTCATATATATTCTCTTTTCCAATGGGAAGTTAAAGGTATAAACATTAAGTATAGTGAAAAGTGTTACACTTACAATGTTTTCAGTAAATGAAACAGCGCCTTCATCTTTTTTTATTAGTATTAAAAAAAATATTGTACAATTTGTCATCCATTTTTAGCATATAAGATAATTAATATTGAAATAATAAATGGTGATTGCGATGAAAGTTGTTCACAGTATAGCAGAAGTTCGTCAGGCCGTTAAAGAAGCCAGGGGAGCCGGGAAGAGGATTGGTTTTGTGCCTACAATGGGTTTTCTTCATCAGGGACATCTCAGCCTGGTTAACCGATCGAAGCAGAGTGCAGAGTTTCAGGTAATGAGTATATTTGTCAACAGACTGCAGTTTAACGATCAGAGTGATTTTGCAAACTATCCAAAGGATCTTCAGAATGACATAGAGCTGGCTGACGGGGCTGGAGTTGATCTTATTTTTATTCCTGATGACAGTGAGATGTACAGCAATAATCTTTCATCAGTTGATGTGGAGCTGCTGACCGAATATCTCTGCGGAGGTCACAGGCCTGGACATTTCTGGGGTGTATTTACAGTTGTAAGCAAACTCTTCAATATTGTTCAGCACGATGTTGCTGTCTTCGGCCAGAAAGATATACAGCAGGCTGTGAGCATTGAGAAGATGGTAAAGGATTTGAATTTTCCTGTTGAAATCATCTTGTCTCCCATTGTAAGGGAAGATGACGGCCTTGCAATGAGTTCCAGAAATAAACATCTCAGTGAGAAAGAGAGAGTCGATGCCCTTGTTTTAAGCAGGAGCCTGAACAAAGCCCGGGAGTTGATTACCTCAGGCGAGAGAGCCTCCGGTAAGATAACATCAGAGATAAGAAAAATAATTGAGGAAGGCAATCCCGATAGTATAGATTATGTCTCGCTTGTAGGATATGATGACTTAAATTTCTGCGACAGAGTTGAAGGGAAGTCTGTAATCGCTGTTGCAGCATTCTGGGGGACAACCAGACTCATTGATAATCTGATCATAGACAAAGAGGGTGATAATTTTATATGTCATTAATCCGGAATATTCCGTTCCTTCTGATTGTTTTTTTAATAACCTCCTGTACCAGCAGAGGGGCCTTAACCCCGGTTCAGTGCTTTGAAACAGTTAAGTCTGCCGTGCTGCAGGGAGATGTCGTCACTATTGAGAAGAATCTCTCTGACCGGAGCCTGGTGAAAATGGAAAAACTCCATAAAATGATCAGCACTATGGATGAAAAACAGATAAAAACTCTTGCTGCTCTCTACCGTTATGATGTACAGAAGATGAGGAATATGAAGACTGCTGATTATATAGCCCTCTATTTTTTTGTAAAAAACGGCGGAGTATTATCTGCAGATATTTTTAAATACGATATAGTCGCATCGGATATCAGCGGGTCCAGTGCTGTGCTTCGGACTTCCTCCGGTGTCGAACTTGATTTTACCAGAGAGGGCCCCTACTGGAAGCTGGATATCAGCGATCTTTAAACACTATGGCTAAAAAACAGATAACAGTTCCAGTATTCGTACCTCATTCCGGATGTCCTCACTGCTGTGTTTTCTGCAATCAGTGGAGGGTCAGCTCAGCAAAGAAACAGCCAGACAGGGATTCTATTGCCGAAACAGTAAGAGAATATATTGGAGAGTCCAGAGAGGGTATTGAGAGAGTAGAAATCGCTTTCTTTGGAGGAACCTTCACCGCTATCGACGTAAAAAAGCAGCGGGAGCTTCTCGAATCAGTCATTCCCTATGTGAAGGACGGCCTCATAGACGGTATAAGACTCTCTACCCGTCCCGATTATATTGACAGGGAGAGGCTTGATTTGCTCTCTGAATTTTCTGTGGAAACCGTTGAACTTGGAGTTCAATCCTTTAACGATACAGTCCTCTCAATGTCTGAACGGGGGCACTCCTCTGATGATGTGAGAAACGCTATGGGCCTGCTTAAGAAGTACCGTTTTAGAACAGGCATCCAGCTTATGCCGGGACTGCCAGGGGATAGCCTTGAAAACACCCTTTTTTCGGCCCGGGAGACTGTGGGGCTCTGTCCCGATGATGTGAGAATTTATCCGGCACTGGTACTTAGAGATACAAAAATGGAGAAACTCTATCACGAGGGGAAGTACAGCCCCCTGTCTGTTGAGAGCGCTGTTGAGATTTGCGCACCGATGTACCGGATGTTTGCAGATGCAGGGATAAATGTAATCAGAATGGGGCTCCATCCATTCGATATTTCAGAGGCGGACAGCGTTATCGCGGGTCCCTATCATCCGGCTATGGGGTTCCTTATAAAATCAAGGTACAGGCGGGATTTTCTTGAAGAAGCTGTCCGGTCATGGATTCTGAAAAATGGGAATCCAGAGAGAATGAGCATTGTGATTCCTGTGCAGTGCAGAGAGGAGTACATCGGTCTTAAGAGAAGTAATATTTTATATATAAAGGATAAATTCGGACTGAAAAGAGTGGATTGTTCCTATGATAGTACAGCTTTTCCTGTTGTTCTGTCTTGATTTTTTCATTGACTTATAGGAGTTAAGAAGTTGTTTTGGATTATCCCTTTATAAAACATTGAGGTGGGAAAAATGCCTACATATGAATATCAGTGCCTTGAGTGCGGACATAGATTTGATGTCTTTCAATCGATGAAAGATGAACCTATAAAGATATGTGAAAAATGCGGTAAACCTGTCCGGAAGATTTTTAATGCTACCGGTATTATTTTCAAGGGTTCAGGATTTTACGTGAATGACTATAAGACTAAGAGCGGCAGTCCTGAAGTGCCCAAGAGCCAGCCTGCATGTGCGGGTGACTGCGGGAGCTGCGGAGTCACAGGCTCAGATTAGTATTATCTGGCGCTCTTTGCCCGTTTCATCCTTGCCCTGTTTTGTCTGTTGATAGTCATCAGATATTTTTCAATGCAGAACAGGGCATTCCCGGAAATCCCGTCTTCTTTGAACTTGTATCCTGCAATTGAATCAGTGAAGTCTCTTATTGCTT
>CAYNFB010000142.1:0-9081 GCA_964396355.1 uncultured Leptospirales bacterium
TGATGGCTTGAGCCGGGGGTTCGTATTACATACCTGAAGACAGGAATGGAAAAAGCAAAAATCGAAAAGAAGCCGACGCTGATTTACTTCTATACAGACTGGTGTGTATACTGCAAAAAAATGGACAAAGAGGTTTTTGCAGACCCTGAAGTAAAGGAATACCTTGCAGCAAACTTTATAAACATCAGAGTTAATCCTGAGAAAGAAAAGGACAAAGTTAAAATCATGGGAAAAAACGTGAGCGCCATGGAACTTCTCTCATATATGGGCGGACGGGGATTCCCCTCAATTGCGTTCTGGGACAGGAAACAGAAACCCGTGACGAATTTCCCGGGTTTTGTCGAAAAAAGCGTATTTATTCCTCTGGTTAAATACATGAGCAGCGAATGCTATTCTAAAAATGTAAAACTAGATGATTACATTAATGGCAGAAAAAAATGCAGCGTTAACTAGAATAGAACCCTAAAAGGCGGGAATAAGAGGCTCAATGAACGATTCAATAGGGATGCCTACGTACAGTTCCATGCATCCTTCTCTCATAGTGAAATTTTTTCCCCTGTCACTATAGACCTGATCACCTGTCCTGAATGTAGTTTTGGAATAGTATACATTTATTCCAAAATTAAGGGAACAGAGAGAAATTTCTCCCCCCACTCCAATATCTATTTTATACCCCTTTACGCTGGTGCTTCCAGCTGGAGAACTTCCGCTGTATTCCTCCACAGCACGATAGGGAGAAAGAGTACCGTCAAGTCTGCCGAAGAGAGCGTAAGCGGTAAAACCTCCACGGGCTGAATAATCAGTATTGAGATAGGAAGACTCTATTGATGGAGCGTAATGAATAACAGGACCCAGCATCCAGCTTTTGAAATACATCAGCTCATCTCCATACTCTTCTCCCGATGACACCTTCTGCTGAACAAAATGGAATCTGTAGGCGCCTCTTACACCAAATTTGACTGCATGGCTTTCCATGCCCAGAATAATAGGTTTCATGGGCACCACATCAAGAGTTACCCCATATGCAGTATCATAGTGACTTGTTTCGTGACTGTCGGGAAAGGTATCATCAATTGCAGATTTCTCGGCATCAAGCATATCCCCCCTTGTGGCGAAGGTATACATACCTCCAAAGTTAAGATGAAGATAGGTATTTAAAAACTCTCTGGAGAAGCCCTCTGTTGCGGATAAAAGAAAAAACAGAATAATTATTATATGTAATCTTTTCATTGCCCTTTCTGCTGTATCAAATTTAATATTTATAATACTATAATTGTCGTCATATTTTATTTTTTGCTAAAACTAATAGCCCTGGAAACGATCCTGTCAAGTGACATTATTTCATCATGATAATTTTCGAGTTCACTGTCAAATGGCATATTGGCTTTAATTTTCTTCATCATTTCCTTCAGAAGCATCAGATCACTTCTTCTGTCGATAACACCGGACTCCAGCACTTCTTTGATGTATTTGAAATTACATTTTCTCAGATTAACACGAAAGAAAAAATCCACACCGTAAATTTTAAGAACCTTATTTACAGAGACACGATTGCTCTGCATCTGAAATTCTTCATGCTGAGAAGAATCTACAGCTCTCTGACTTTTTTTCGGTGCAGGTAAAACCGATTCCGGAACTTTTTCAATAATTTTGCTGTCATCCTTCCTTTTGCCCACACCCTCAAGAACCGATTTATTAAGTTCCAGCTGAAGATTAAGATTCTCCTCTTTCCATTCCTCAGAAAAATCTTTATAGTCCTTCTCCAGCATTCTTTCAAATTCATTAAGCATTATTGCCTTATTGAGGAGTTTCCCCATGGGAGTATGGCTGATATACTGCATACGGGGAATCAGTTCTTTTATCACATGAAGAGCTGTCTTCTTCTGTCCTGACTGATTTTCATACTCCTCCTCAAGAGCCCGGTGAAAAATATTGCCGAGTTTTGAAATAGTCATGAGATCCGCATCCACGTATCCCTGAACTTTTTCTAATTTTTTGTCCTTATCCTCTTTTGAAATTTCCATAACCATAATTTTATGGGATTCCTTCAGAATACTGATGATTATTTCAAGATCAGCCCTGGAAATACCGAAGAGAGACTCCATTTCAGGCAGAAAAACATCTGAATGAGGAATAGAATTAAGATTATTCAGTCCATTATGCAGTACTATGCGTCTAAAAATTTTTTCCACATTATCTTTTATCATAATCCGGCATTTCCATGTATAATTTAAAAGATAACTATACAATTCTGTTAAATCCAATCAAGCTTTTAACAGGACCGGAAAAAAAAATTTGACAAATACAGTTGCCCTGACGAATAACTATAAGTAAAAATCTGATATCACGAATTAAGTTAATATATTTCTATGCAGAGGAGAACAAATTTGAAGATAAAAGGTGCCAAGATAATTATTGAGTCACTGCTGAAAGAAAATGTAGAGTGCATGTTCGGCTACCCGGGCGGAGTAGTAATCCCTATTTTTCATGAACTTTTCCACGCACCTATTAAATTCATTCTCAGCAGGCATGAACAGGGAGCAATACACGCCGCAGACGGATACGCAAGAGCCTCTGGAAAAACGGGGGTGGTTCTTGCAACATCAGGTCCAGGCGCCACGAACCTGATAACAGGAATAGCAACTGCTCACCTTGATTCTGTACCGCTTGTTGTTATCACAGGCCAGGTTTCAAGAGACATGATAGGAAATGACGCCTTCCAGGAAGTTGATGTAACAGGAATAACACGCCCTATAACGAAACACAATTACCTGGTACAGGATATTAAAGATCTTGCAAGAATAATAAAGGAAGCGTTTTACATAGCCTCTACAGGAAGACCCGGACCTGTAGTCATAGACGTTCCCGTCGACATATCAAACTCCATGTATAAATTCGACTATCCGGAAAATGTAAACCTGAAGGGTTACAAACCTACTTTCGAAGGCCATCCGGGGCAGATAAAGAAAGCATGCAAACTGATCGAATCGTCAAAGAAACCGGTAATATACGCAGGAGGCGGAGTAGTAATTTCAGAAGCTTATGAAGAACTGAGAGAATTCTCCAGGATCACAGGAATCCCTGTTACGACCACACTCCTCGGGATGGGAGTTTTTCCCGAAACTGATCCTGTTTCTCTTGAAATGCTCGGCATGCATGGAACCTACTTTGCAAATTATGCAGTCCACGAGTCGGATCTGCTCATAGCAATAGGCGCAAGATTCGACGACAGAGTCACCGGAAAAATCAATGATTTCATACCCAACGCCAAGGTAATTCATCTGGATGTAGACCCGGCCTCTGTGAGTAAAAATGTTCTTGTCGATGTACCAATTGTTGGAGACTGTAAACCCATACTCAAAGAGATGAACAAAATAGTCAAGGCTCCGAAAATCGATGAGTGGATAAAAGAGATAAAGAAGGTAAAAAAAGACAATCCCCTTCAATACGAAGAAGGCAGTGATGAAAGCATTATTAAGCCCCAATTCGTGGTCGAACAGCTATACAAGCACACAAAGGGTGATGCTATCATAACTACAGAAGTTGGACAAAACCAGATGTGGGCGGCTCAGTTCTACAAATACACAAATCCCAGAACATTCATCTCATCGGGCGGCCTGGGAACAATGGGATACGGCCTGCCTGCGGCTCTGGGCGCACAGATTGCCAGGCCCGACAAGAGAGTAATAGACATAGCAGGAGACGGCTCTATTCAGATGAATATTCAGGAGCTGATAGTTGGAGCACAGCATAAACTGCCTGTAATAGTTGCTATTCTGAATAACGGATTCCTTGGAATGGTAAGACAATGGCAGCAGCTTTTCTGGGATAAAAGATACTCACACACCTGTATCGATTTTGCTCCCGATTTTGTAAAACTTGCAGAAGCCTACGGGTGTGCAGGAATAAGAGTAACCACAAGGGATGAAGTTGCGCCGGCAATAAAGAAGGCATTAAAGATAACAGACAGACCCATCATAATTGACTTCCAGGTATGTAAGGAAGAGAATGTCTATCCCATGGTTCCTGCAGGAAAGACAATCAAAGAAACAATAATGAGAGAACTCGCATAAGGGGAAAAAATGAGCCAGCACGTAATATCAATAAAAGTAGAAAACAAATTCGGTGTACTGGCAAGGGTTGCCGGTTTATTCTCAGCCAGAGGCTATAATATAGATTCTCTGGCGGTGAGCAACACCGAACATGATGAAATTTCGATTATGACCGTAGTTGTAACAGGCGATGACAGGGTACTGGAACAGGTAAAAAAACAGCTGAATAAGCTCATAGATGTAATAAAGGTAACTGACAACTAAGAACAGCCTTCGATTCAGCGGGAACTCGCACTGGTTAAAATAAACTGCCATGCCCCGAAAAGAGGAGAGATTCTCCAGCTTGCAGATCTCTTCCGGGCAGAAGTAACAGATGTAGCAAGCAAGAGTATAACTTTTTCTGTAGAGGGAGACTCTGAAAAGATTGACAGATTCATAGAGCTTGCAGCACCCTACGGTATAAAAGAATCAATGAGAACAGGTCTCGTGTCAATAATAAAGGACAGAGATTAAAATAAAGTAAAGAATACAATCTAATTAAGGAGAAATAAGAAATGGCCAAAATGTATTATGAATCCGATGCTGATATCAGCATATTAAAGGATAAAACAATTGCTGTAATTGGTTATGGAAGTCAGGGACACTCCCAGGCACAAAACCTGAGAGACAGCGGACTGAATGTAATCATCGCCGAGGTTGAAGGAACTGAGAACTACAAAATAGCAGAATCACACAATTTTAAACCTGTTACAGCAAAGGAAGCAGCAGAGAAGGCAGATCTGATCCAGATACTTGCACCTGACCACATACAGGAGAAGATCTACAACGAAGATATTAAACCGTTTATGACCGAAGGTAAAGTCCTCGTTTTCTCACACGGTTTCAATATCCACTTCGACAGAATTAAAGCTCCCGAGGGAGTTGATATAATCATGATCGCCCCCAAGGGTCCCGGACACCTGGTAAGAAGCGAATATGTCAAGGGAGGAGGAGTTCCCGCACTCATTGCTATACATCAGGATGCATCAGGTAAAGCAAAAGATCTCGCACTTGCCTATGCAGACGGTATCGGCGCAACAAGAGCCGGCGTAATAGAGACAACATTTAAAGAGGAGACTGAGACAGACCTCTTCGGAGAGCAGTGTGTACTCTGCGGCGGAGTATCTGAACTGGTCAAAGCCGGATTCGAAACTCTTGTAAATGCAGGATACCAGCCGGAGATAGCATATTTCGAATGTCAGCACGAACTTAAACTGATTGTAGACCTATTCTATCAGGGCGGAATCAACTACATGAGATATTCAGTATCTGACACAGCCGAATATGGCGACTATGTTTCAGGTCCCAGAATTGTAACTGATGACACAAAGAAGGAGATGGTAAAAATTCTCGGAGAAATTCAGGACGGCACATTTGCCAAAAACTGGATGGACGAAAACGAAAAAGGAAGACCATTCTTCAATAAAGTAAGAGAAGAGCAGAAAAATCATCAAATCGAAAAAGTCGGAAAAGACTAAAGAAAAATGATGAAGTGGATCGATGACAAATAAATAAATTTTTCTGTTAAAAAATTATTTATTTGACAAAGATAACTTAAAAAATTATATGTCTATTACACTTTGAAAAACGAATTATTTTCTCGGTGGCTATAGAAAAAGGGTCACACCTGTTCCCATTCCGAACACAGAAGTTAAGCCTTTTATCGTCGATGGTACTGCATGGGAAGCTGTGTGGGAGAGTAGAACGCTGCCGGGATTAAAATAAAAAAAGACAACCTAACGGTCGTCTTTTTTTGTGCCCTGAGAACCGGTCAGGGAACAGACACCGTCAGATCCACCGGAAAGGATGTACTCGCAGAAATTACTGTGATAGAAACATTGCTCTCCCCGTCTTTCGCAAGAGTATAATTTACATTATCGGTATAGTAGTTTGTATCTGCGCCGGAGAGAGAATCCCCCGCATCATAAAGATCTCCCGCGGAACCGGTGTCGGCTCCAGACCAGAGTTCCCCTCCTCCATCAGCCTCGACAATATTTACTCCATGAATACGCGCATCACCAAGATTAATCTCATTATCCGACAGATATGAACTAATTACTCCTTCATGTATGTGACTGATCAGAAGCCCGGAACCGGGCACGTACCAGTCTGAGACAGAAGCCTGCTTCCGTCCCTCAATTAGAAAATACTGCTCCTCATCGACCGTTGAATCAAGCATCACCTTATAAACAATTCCGGAGGACTTAACATCATCAATTGAAAGAGCTCCGCCTGTGGCGTTTGTAATTTCAGTAACAGAAATCCACGATGAACCTCCCGCCCTGTATCTCTCCCAGGCAGTAAGCGGAGCCGGATCAGCACCATCCCCGGCGCTCCCCCATGAACCTGCACCCATTATACTCCAGACTCCAACACCGCTTGTGGTGTAGCCTGTATCATACTGATCCGGCAGCCCCAGGACGTGACCGAACTCGTGAGCAAAAACCCCAGGAGTAGAATCACCACGGACAAAGGTATACTCGGGCTGTATGGTATATATATTGAACCATACACCATCGGCCCTGACCGGCCCGGTGCCGTCGTCCATAGAGCCGTGGGCACTGGCCAGATCCCATTGATGGGACCAGATTGTATCTGCCTCACCGCTCACTTCCTCTCCAGGACCATCGTGTATTATTATAACAGAATCTATATTCCCATCATTGTCATTATCGTACCGGCTGAAATCGACAGTGTTATTATACTTTCCCGTCATCAGCCTCAGAGCCTCCCCCACGAGCTCCCCGGGATGACTGTCGTTTCCAGCGCCGTCGTTTTCTCCATAATAATCCCAGCTTTTTGACACCTGCACAGGGCCGTATATATCAAATACAACATCAAGACTGTTCCCCGACATATCCCTGTAATACTTTCTCACAGAAAGAGCCGATCCGTCAACGCTGTTGAGGATTTCATCATAGACCGCCTTATCTGTTTGAAATCCTCCATTATATTTATCAGGATCCGTTCCGCAGGAGAGAAAAACAGCAAGGACCGCAGCAGAAAACGCGGCGTTCATCCACACCGGCCCCTTCCTCCTCACAAAAAAAACAAAAAATAAAAGAGAAAGAATTCCAGCAAGTCCTGCTCCGGCGGAGGGTAAAAAAGGAATAAAATGATAAGCCGGAGGTGCTGCCGCTGCCCCGTCATAGGGGGTTCCGTAGAGAACCAGGAGAACAGGAATCCGCATAGTGCCCGATGCAGGTGCAGATTTCGCAGGTAATGATCTTTTTATAATCAGAGAAGAAGATTGAATTTTCTTCATTAGTATATCAATTTCCCCCTGATCTCTGTATTTTTTAATCAGATCCGGATGAGGAGGCATTGCGGAAAGAACAGATGTTCCAGAGAACATAAAAAAAACAGCTATATACATTAAATACCATTTCTTAGTCATCAGGCAGCCTTATCGTCTAATATTTCCAGGTTTACTTCCTTGACCATAATATATTAAATCACTAAAAATACAACATTCTTTGAGAAATGACATGGTAAAATGTTAATGTTTTTAATCTTCCAGGTTAACTTCCGATGCAAAAAAACGAATGTTGTCAATACAGTCAAACTTTCTTGACAACATCGAGCATTCCATGATCAATCTCTGAAAGGCATATATCAATGATTAAACTCGGAAAAATAGAACTTGCAGGACCTATGGTACTTGCCCCCATAGCAGGATATACCGACGGCCCATTCAGAAAAATCTGCATTAAACACGGCTGCGGACTGACTGTAACAGAACTGATCAGCGCAGACGGTATAGTAAGAAAAAATTCCAAGACAATGGATATGCTGAAATTTTCTAATGAAGAGAGACCTCTTGCTATACAAATATTCGGAAACGATCCTGAAACAATGGCCGAAGCTGCAAAGATAGTAGAGAGCCTCAAACCCGACGCCATAGACATCAATCTCGGGTGCCCGGCCAGAAAGGTCTGCGGCTCAGGAAGCGGGGCATCTCTTCTAAAGAATCCCTCTCTCATAAGAACAATTACAGAATCAGTTAAATCATCAGTATCAATTCCTGTTACAGCCAAGATTCGCATAGGATGGGATCACGAGAGCCTTAACTACATGGACGTTGTCTCAGCGCTCGAGGACGGCGGCATTTCCTTCATTGCTGTTCACGGCAGGACCAGAGCCCAGATGTATACAGGACTTGCAGACTGGGAGATAATAAAAGAAATATGCAGTAAAGCTTCCGTACCCGTAATCGGCAACGGCGACATTGATTCATACAAAAAGGCTGCCGAAATGATGGAATATTCAGGTTGCAGGGCAGTGATGATAGGCAGAGGCGCCATAGGTAATCCCTGGATTTTCAGCGGCAGGAATCCCGATAAAAATGAAATCATTGAACAGATAAAAGAACACCTGAACATGATGATTGACGAGTATGGAGAATACGGGATAAAACTTATGAGGAAACATACTGCAAAATACATTCACGGGTTCAGAAATGCGGCAAATTTAAGAAAGAGAATCATGGAGACTGCCGACAGAGATGAGATATACGGAATACTTGATTTAATAGAGGAATAATGATTTCAGGAATAGGAACAGACATAGTCGACATCAGACGCATCCGAAGGGCTCTCGCTGAACACGGGGAAAAATTTCTTGGAAAAATACTCTCAGAAGCAGAGCTAAGCAGAATCCCCTCTGCCGGATCGGAACAGTACATATCAGGCCGCTTCGCTGCAAAGGAGGCGATTATCAAGGCATCGGGAATTTACTTTAACCTCCACGAGGTAACAATACTTAACGATGACAGAGGGAAACCATTCGTAGTCAGAGAGTCTGCATGCCTGGAGGCCCTTAAAGGTCACAAGATACTGCTGTCAATCAGCCATGAGGATGACTACGCCGTTGCATTTGCAGTAATAGAAGAACAGCCCGGAGAACAAATATGATATCAGAAAAGATAAGAAACCTACTTTCCAGCCGAGGTCTTGAAATACTGGAATTCGAGGAAGGCAGCACTCCCACT
>CAYNFB010000143.1:0-9080 GCA_964396355.1 uncultured Leptospirales bacterium
ATTATCTCGGCAGTGGTTAACTACTGGGGCGGTAAAGAGGATAAGACCAATACTGTTGTTCTCATATCAACTGTAATAAGGGTGCTTGTCTGGGTCACAGCCTTCCTGATACTCCTTGATAATCTGGGCATAAAGATATCCGGTCTCATTGCAGGTGTGGGAATAGGTGGTGTGGCAATTGCCTTTGCCGCTCAGTCTATCCTTGGAGATGTATTTAACTATTTTACAATATTTCTGGACAGGCCATTTGAAATAGGCGATCTCATCTTCGTCGATGAGAGCAAAGGGGTAGTTGAGCATATCGGGGTTAAGAGCACGCGGATAAAGAGTCTCAACGGAGAACAGCTTGTTTTCTCAAACACCGATCTCACGAGCTCCAGGGTGCGAAATTTCAAGAGAATGGATGAGAGAAGGGTAATCTTCAATTTCGGCGTGACATATCAGACTCCGGCAAAGAAGATGAAAATCATCCCTGATGCTGTTAAAGAAATAATTGAATCTATTGACAATACCCGTTTTGAGAGAGCTCATTTCTACAAGTTCGGTGACTCCAGTCTTGACTTCGAGGTTGCCTACTACGTGAAGGGTAATGACTATTCAGTATATATGGATGTTCAGCAGCAGGTGAACATAAGTCTTATGGAGAGGCTTGCGAAGATGAAAGTTGACTTTGCATATCCTACAAGAACTCTGTTTATCGAAAAATAATGATTTATGAGGTATAATTGTTATGTCATAAGCTCTATTGATCTGAAGCTCTGCGAATCTACAGAATATGCTGCAGACAGAACATTCAGATTTTCATGGGCTTAATCATGTTCTCGGGTTTTAGAATATTATCGAGCTCCTCCTTCGACAGGAGCTTCTCCTCCAGCACCAGTTCATAGACTCCTCTGCCGCTTTCAAGCGCCAGCTTTGCGATACGGGTGCTGTTCTTATATCCGATGTAGGGGTTCAGAGCCGTTGCTATGCCTATGCTTTTCCGCACGAGCATTTCGCATACTTCTCTGTTTGCAGTAATGCCGTCGATGCACTTCAGCCTCAGTGTATCCATTCCCCTTGATAGAAAGAGAATGGACTGCATTATGGAATAGACCAGTACCGGCTCCATCACATTGAGCTGAAGCTGTCCCGCCTCGGCTGCAAATGTTACTGTAAGATCATTTCCAATTACCCTGAAACATATCTGGTTCATCATCTCGGGCATGACTGGATTTACCTTGCCCGGCATAATGGATGACCCGGGCTGCACTGGCGGCAGGTTTATCTCATTAAATCCGGCTCTCGGCCCCGATGAGAGAAGGCGCAGGTCGTTGCATATTTTTGATATCTTCACGGCCATCCTTTTCAGGGCCGATGAGTATATTACATATGATCCTGTGTCGGGAGTTGCCTCCACCAGATCATATGCGAGTTTGATGTCAAATCCCGTTATCTCCCGGAGGTGTTTAACACAGGCCTGAGCGTAGCCGTCATGGGAGTTTATGCCTGTGCCGATGGCGGTAGCCCCCATATTTACCTCGAGAAAGAGATCTGCATTCTGAGTCAGACGGTCTATCTCTTCGGTTAGATTGCTTGCAAATGCGTTAAATTCCTGTCCCAGCGTCATGGGCACGGCATCCTGGAGCTGAGTTCTTCCCATCTTCAGTATGTCGGAAAAGTCTTCCCCTTTTTTTCTGAATGATTTAACGATTTTCTTCAGATGCCTGATCAGGTCATCATTCATCTTTATCAGAGCCAGCTTAATCGCCGTGGGGTATGCATCATTTGTTGACTGGGAGAGATTGACGTGATCATTGGGAGAGCAGAACTGGTAGTCCCCTTTCTGGTGACCCATGATTTCCAGCGCCCTGTTTGCAATAACTTCATTGGCGTTCATATTCGTTGAGGTTCCGGCTCCGCCCTGCATCATGTCGATGGGGAACTCTTTGTTTAGTTTTCCATCCATTACATCTGTGCCGGCTTGTATTATGGCATCGGCCATGGGAGGGGAAAGGAGGCCCTGTTCCAGGTTTGCCTTCGCCGCAGCTGTCTTCACTGCACCAAGAGCCCATATAAAGTGAGGATAATGCTTCAGCTTTGCCGCAGATATGTTGAAATTTTCAACAGCTCTTTGAGTCTGTATTCCGTAATAGGCATCTTCCGGGACCCGGTGTTCGCCCAGCAGATCGCTTTCCATGCGGTAGGTCTTCGGTGTCATAGAGCCTCCCAAATCAAAATATTCAGCTGCCTGCTGATTTGTTTTCTCCATTTAAAATCTATTAAAAGAATCTACTGGTCAAGTTTTTTATTTTTAGTGCGCGCAGTTTTAGAAGGCGCATCTTATGCCGCCCAGATGAGCAGATTGAGACAGTGAACTGTCCGCCGGCCTGTGATAATATTTTTCATATCGATAGAATATCACAGGACTGACTTTCTTTATAACTCTTATTCCCCTTTCGGCGGCAATTTCCCGGGCGGAGTCAGTCCTCTGTCCGGCCTCTATTGTCAGATGAGATATGGTATTATGAAAGGCTATAAGATCGGCAGAAAGGCTCATGTGTGCAGAAATATCCTCACCGTTTATATTCTGAAACAGCATCTCTCCCTCAGCCCGTGGTGTGAATATAAAACTGAAATTTTCTCCTTCGTATAGACGGGCCTCACTGTTTATGCCGCCGGGCCTCATCCCCTTTGACTGTATCCTGAATCCAGCAAGATGTACAGAATAGGAATCATCATCAACGGTGTTTCCCGCGCTGTGTTCTGTGTAACGATAGAGCGGCTCAATAAATATATCTGCCAATACATGAATAGAAAATCCCGTCTCGTGATAATAGTCTATGTATCTCGGATATAGTCCGGAGTTTTTCTTTGGAGATGAATGGTTCATCTCTATGGATGCAAAGACAGAACCATTCCTGAAATTCAGAACATCTATTCTTGATGCTATTGAAGACCGGTAATTCCGGATTTCATCTGAGAAATGTTTAGCATATGATCCTGTCAGTCCGATTTCGGGGGGCATGATTTTTTCCCGGGGGCTTGAGTGTGACTCATTTTCTCTGTCTTCAGCTATGGAGGTCTCGAACCTCAGCCCTGTGCTCACGTATCTTCTGTCTGATATAAACAGGTCATTGTCTGTGATAAATCCCATGCGTATGAAGGGTGTCAGCCGGGTACGCCCGCACAGAATGGAAAGTCCTCCCTCTGCAGTACCGGCCATGCCTGCCGGTCCGGGAGTGTAGATTTCCCCCTCCAGCCGGATAAAGGGGGCGAGAAAGGGCCTGATGCGGAATACCCCGGACAGATCAAGGGACAGTACTGCATTGGAAGGATAGTTTTCCCTGTGCAGCGCCGTGCCGGCGGCGAATGATGCATTGATTAGGGCTCTTTCTGACAGTCTTAATCCTTCCTTCACCGTACGCCATCCCAGGCCGATTCCGTACCACCTCTCTGTGACTGAATCATCTGCGGTTGTATTCACGTAGTTCAGACATCTGTGGTCAACGAAGAATGACAGGACTCCCCGGTCTCCTTCGTATTCGGCGTTTATATACTTCATATCGTATTGGATGCGTTTTAAAGCCCGGGACTTCTGCTCTGTTCTGCCGAATACTGCGGATTCCTCCATCATGAAAGAAAAATTCAGCGCCCCGTATCTGAGAAGTCCGATGTCGATGAATCTTTTTAATGCCCCATCTTCGGTGCTGCTCTTGAGGTATTGCTCCGGTTCTACGGCAATGGTTCCCCGGGGCAGAAAGGCGTATCTGCCGGTCTGAATATTCCTCTCTTCTGTGCCTGCTGCATCTGTCTCCGGGGCAGCGGAAATCAAAACGTTCAGGGCAAGCAGAGCTGTAAGTAATTTCTTCATCCTCTCATCCTGATGGATTATGAATGAAAGATAAGAGCATTGAGGGATTGTTTTTACTAAAGATGATCTTTTATATTTTGCTTTAAAGGTAGGGCAGTGCGTTTGTCAGCAGGTCGTATGAGCCGTTTATCCGCTTAATCATCTCCTCTGAACCGCCGTCTCTGTCCGGGTGATACTTCCTGACAAGCTCTCTGTACCTGGTTTTTACAGCTGTCCTGCCGGGGCTTTTAAGATCAAAGAGTTTTAATGCCTCGTCTATATCCTTCTTTTTAAGCAGGTAGATGGAGAAGCCCTTCGATGCAGAGTGCAGTTTTTCCGACTCGCCGAATGCTATGTTTTCAGGATCCGTGTAGAAGGATGAGAGAAAGTCAGGCTCGGCCGAGTTTTCCTCCCCTGAGTGCATGCTTTGGTGATCAGGGCAGTATGTTCCCGATGTTTCGCAGCAGCAGTACTTTCCTGTTTCGGCATTGAAGTGGCGGCATCGGCCGTCAGGCGGAACAGGTACAATACTGATTCTCATGGGATCTGTGTTCACGTAGAGGCCTTCTCCTCCTGCAAGAAACTTCACAATGTAGAGGCTGTGATAGAGAGAGAAGTGTTTCTCATAGAGAGACGCATCGGTATGGATGAATTTTTTTATCAGGTCAAACTCCATTACAGGGGCGTCAGTCTGGAGCAGGTATTCAAGGAGTTCCTCGGGGTTTACTTCTATGAGTTTCATTGATATACTGTATTTTATCAGTCATGGTGCGCAAGTAGTTTTTAATTCAGCTGAGAGAAGGCAGCTTTCCCATGCTGATATTTTTCAGCCCTCATGCTGCCGGGGTATTTATTGGCCGGAACTCTTAAACCGATCAGGTAATCCTCCGGGCCGATGATAATGGCCCCGTGGGACGTAAATCCTCTCCTCCTCTACTGCTGAACGGAGCTGTGACGGGGCTGTTGCCTGAACAGAAGCTCCCTGAAGAGAAGGTCATACACGGAGGGGTCTGACTTATCCCCATTCCTGAATTCTTCATTGAGAGGGAAATGAACAGATTATATCCGCTTCTGTTTGTTTTTTCAGCCCTGATTCTATATGCATCTTTCTCCTGTGATGAGAGTGACTGCCATGCCCTGACTGCATCTTTAAACATCATCCGGTTCATCATCTGGCATTCCGTACGGGGATTGCAGGGAATAACCCGTGTACGCACATACTGCTTATTGTGTCGTCTCACGTGGACGAGTTGTCCCATTTTTCCGCTAATGCCAGTAAATACCGGATTGAGGGTCACTGATGCCATGGGTATCTCCTTTTGTTTCCTTTTACTCTATATACGGCAGAGAGGCCCGGAATTTTTAATATTTATTTGA
This sequence comes from uncultured Leptospirales bacterium, assembly GCA_964396355.1. Taxonomy (GTDB): domain Bacteria; phylum Spirochaetota; class UBA4802; order UBA4802; family UBA5550; genus CAYNFB01. The sequence goes on from CAYNFB010000143.1 coordinate 5,210, forward strand.
GCCTCCGGGGTGAATTATTATTTGATTTTTTATGTGAATGGAGTTTATATTGTTTAAGGCTTTACTGCTGCCTTAAGGCCGTATCAGGGGAGACGTTAAATGATAAAAGAGACATTGAGAACAATTGATGAAGGACTGACCAGAATTACAAATCTGAATATCTCAAGGCTCCTGCCCAAAACCGGGAAAGTAGCCTCTGTTCCGGGTACAGTGACCTATGTGGGAAAGGAGAAGGATGAGACTGTAAAGATGTCCCTCATGAGCTACACCGGTAGTGAATATAGTGAAGAAAATATAACATCGTTGCCTCAAATAAGCGATTTTGAAGATGGACGGGTATACTGGCTGAATATAACGGGCGTTCACAACGAGGAAATTATAAAGAAATGCGGTAACGCACTGGGTCTCCATCCTCTTGTGCTCGAGGACATCGCTAACACTACTCACCGGGCCAAAGCGGAGGAGTATGATGATTACCTCTTCATTATACTCAAAATGGCCTATTTTAATGAGGACAGCCGGGTTATTGAGGTTGAACAGGTGAGTCTGGTTGTGGGTAAAAACTACGTCGTTTCCTTTCAGGAGAGGGAGAAGGATGTACTTCACGGAATCCGTGAAAGAATCAGACACGGACGGGGGAGGATAAGAAAACAGGGCAGTGATTATCTCATGTATTCAATAGCAGATTCTATTGTCGATCACTACTATATTGTTCTTGAGCAGGTTGCAGTGGACATAGAGGAACTTGAAGGCCGAGTGCTTCTTTCTGCAGAGAGTGATCAGCTTAATCTTATTTATGCCCTAAAACAGGAACTTGTCTATCTGAGAAAATCAATCTGGCCGATGAGGGATGCAGTTTCATATATACAGAAGATTGAACATGACGTTATCAGCGAGACTGCAGCTGTTTTTCTCAGGGATGTATATGATCATACTGTTCAGGTTCTTGAAACAGTGGAGATATTCGGAGAAAAAGCATCGGGCATGCTTGAGCTCTATATGACTTCGGTAAGCAACAGGATGAATGAGGTTATGAAGGTGCTTACAATATTTGCAGCCATATTCATTCCTCTCACATTCTTTGCCGGAGTATATGGAATGAATTTTGAATTTATGCCCGAACTGAAACAACCTCTGGCCTATCCCATATGGTGGGCGGTTTCATTGATTATTGCAGGTGCCATGATTGCTTTTTTCAGGAGGAAGAAATGGCTCTGATAAAAATCAGTCAGCTGCTGCTTATGTAACGGGTTTTTAATTATTACAATAACTCAGCCGGGAGCAAAAATATGGCAAAGAGAATATTCTGCATAATGTTTCTTCTACTTCTCAATCTCCAATCCTACGGAGAGGATGAGAAGACTGCGGTAAAACCTGCCGGTACGGATGTTCTGCTCAACGGCAGGGTTATCTTTCAGATATATTCAGCGTCTGCTCCCTTCAGTCTCCAGCAGAGGTCCGAGGCTATCTCTGCGCGTATTGCTAAAATTATCAGCGAGGGGAATTTCCGGGAGGAGGATCTGGACGTAGTCGGGGCTGATAAACTGCAGAATATCCGCTACAGGGGCAGTGTGATAATGTCAGTATCGGAGTCCGATGCTGTGGTGGAGGGAAAGAGCGCTGCTGAATCTGCCGAACAGTATATGAAACTCATAAAGGCAGCCCTTAAAACAACGGCGACATATACTGTTGTGGATGAACCGGCTGATATCTATAATTTTATTATAAAGAAGAAGGACCTTCTCATCAGAATAGGAATATCTATTCTGTCTTTTATCATACTCCTTGTGATACTCTTTCTAACAGGCCGGCTCTTCAGAAAAATACATATGAGGCTGGAAAACAACAGCGATATTAAACTCAAAGGGATAAAGTTCCGGAACTATGAGGTTATCGGAAGGGAGACAATTCTCTCCACTCTGAGCCTCATTCTCAAAGGGGTCAGGCTTTTTATTTCAGTGATGATATTCTATCTCTACGTAAATCTGCTCTTTTCAATATTTCCCTGGGCGGACTATACACTTGCCAGGGATTTATTTACTGGAAGTCTTCTTACTGTTTTTACTGTGGCAATCTGGTTCGGAATATACAGGACAGTGAAGGTATTCTTTAATTTTATGAAGAATAACATTCAGGCGTGGAAGGGAACTCTCATCAGGCCCCTTATTATTAAAAAGATAACTATCATGACTGATGAGCAGATAGTCAGTCTCATCAGGCGGGGGGCGCTGCTGCTGGAGTTTCTGACAAATCTCTTCCTTCTCTACATATTTATACCTATTGTATTCAGCTACTTCGAATTTACAAGAACCTGGGCCGACATACTCTTCGGTTACGTTCTTGCACCCTTAAAGACTATGACCGCAGCATTTATCGCCTATCTTCCGAGCCTGGTTTTTATAGCAGTAATAGTAATGGTAAACCGTTATCTGACAAAGCTTTCATCTGTTATTTTCAGGGAGATTAAATACGGCACAATTAACATCCCCGGATTTCACAGTGAATGGGCCGATCCTACCCACAAGATTGTCCGCTTCCTTATCATTATCTTTACAGTCATTGTTATATATCCCTATCTGCCCGGTTCAAGCTCCGATGCCTTTAAGGGTATCTCCATATTTCTTGGAGTGCTGTTCTCTCTGGGGTCAACCTCAATTATAGCAAATGTCGTTGCAGGTCTTATTCTCACATATATGTATGCCTTCAGAATGGGAGACCGGGTGAAAATCGGAGAGACCACGGGAGATGTTGTAGAGAAGACTCTTCTTGTTACACGGATACGTACTGTGAAGAATGTAATTGTGACAATACCCAATTCAATGATAATGAGCAGTCAGATAATAAATTACAGCTCCTCCCTCTCGAAGGAGAATCTCATTCTCCACACCTCCGTTACTCTCGGGTATGATGTGCCCTGGAGACTGGTCCATGAAACACTGATCACTGCTGCCGGGAGAAGTGAAAATCTCCTCAAAGAACCGGCGCCCTTCGTCCTTCAGACAGGACTGGATGATTACTACGTGAGATATGAACTCAATGCATATACTGATGATCCTCATTCAATGGCCCGGGCATATTCGCAGCTGCATCAGAATATTCAGGATTCGTGCAATGAAGCGGGAATAGAAATACTCTCTCCCCGCTATGATGCTCTGAGGGACGGCAACAGAACTGCCATTCCCGAAGGTTACCTGAAAGATGACTACGTCTCTCCCGGATTCAACTTTAAAGGTGAAATAAAGAAAACAGGGGAGAGTAATGATTAGTAATTAACAGTTTAAAAATTTATAACTGATCTTTTATTCGGAGATATATAAATGGTTTATTTACTTCCTTTGCTGGCCGGTTTTTTTATACTTATACCCGGAGCCTCAATTCTTGTTGACGGTGCTTCTTCGCTCTCCAAACGTTATGGCATAAGCCCCATGGTCATTGGCCTCACCGTTGTGGCCTTCGGAACATCGGCTCCTGAATTAATTGTTAATGTTTTTGCATCAATAGATGGAAATACAGGAATTGTTCTCGGGAATATACTGGGGAGCAATATATTTAATATCTTCATTATTCTGGGCATATCTGCCCTTGTATACCCTCTGAATGTGAAGTCAAAGACCACCTGGATTGAAATACCGCTCTGCATGCTTTCATCTGTAGTTGTAATGGTTCTTTTAAGTGATTCATACATCGACGGGGCAGAAAAGGATTTCCTGTCAAGGATTGACGGAATAGTGCTGCTGCTGTTTTTTACGGTATTTCTTGTCTACACCCTGGTGACAATGAAACACGGCCAGTCTGGTGAAAAAATTGAAGTAAAGGAATACAGCACCGTTAAGTCAGTAATATATATTCTGCCCGGTATTGTAATGCTTGT
>CAYNFB010000144.1:0-8988 GCA_964396355.1 uncultured Leptospirales bacterium
ATCAGGAGGTCCGGCTTTTAAAACCGAACCACTGGGACAATACGCCGGCATGGGAGGAAGGGGATTAACCTCATCAATCATATTTAATGAAGTAAACCCTCAATGTCACGCTCTGGGACCGGAAAACAAGCTGGTCATTTCCCCCGGACTCCTGAGCGGCACATCTGCCGCTATGTCAGGAAGGCTCTCGGTAGGATGTAAGAGTCCTCTCACGGGGACAATAAAGGAATCAAATTCAGGCGGCCAGACAGCCCAGGTGCTTGCCAGACTGGGATATGCCGCAATTATTCTCGAGGCGATTCCCGAGGGTGAAGACCTCTACAAAATATTAATAAACAAGGACGGAGTAAAAATTCAGAAAGATAACTCTCTGAAAATGATGACGAACTACGACCTGATAGAAAAAATGGTCAAGGACTACGGGGATAAAATAACCTGTATGTCCATAGGTCCCTGCGGCGAGATGAAAATGTGCAGCGCCTCAATTGCGAACACAGACATGGAACTGCGGCCCACCAGGCATTGCGGACGGGGCGGAGTAGGCGCCGTCATGGGAGTAAAAAGAGTAAAGGTCATAATTCTGGACGACACTGGCATGAAGATGCGAGAGCCTGCTGATCCGGAAAAATTTCGAGCGGCAAACAAGGTATTTGTCAACGGACTGAGGAGTCACGCTGTAACAGGAGAGGCTCTCCCGGCATACGGCACAAATGTTCTGTCTAATATAATAAATGAGGCAGGAGGATATCCCACAAGAAATTTCACCAGCGGTAATTTCGAAGGCATTTCAAAAATAAGCGGAGAGACTATTGCTGAAATAGAAACCGCCCGGGATGGGAAGGCCACTCACGGATGCCACAAAGGATGTGTGATCCAGTGTTCAGGAACATATAACGACAAGGACGGAAATTTTCTGACAAAACAGCCTGAGTATGAAACTGTATGGGCTCACGGCGGAAACTGCGGAATAGATGACCCCGACGCCATTGCCATGCTCGACTATATGGATGACAACTACGGCATTGATACAATCGAGACAGGTGCAACAATAGCCATTGCAATGGAGGCTGGATTACTCAAATTCGGAGATGCTCAGGGAGCTATAGGACTGGTTGAGGAAATCGGTAAAGGAACCAATCTCGGAAAAATTCTTGGAGCAGGAGCGGCAGTGGCTGCCAAAGTGCTAGGTATAGAGAGAGCACCTGTTGTCAAGGGACAAGCAATGCCGGCCTATGACCCCAGAGCAATTCAGGGAATCGGAGTCACATATGCAACAACCACCATGGGCGCTGATCATACAGCGGGTTATGCAATTGCGACAAACATTCTTAAAGTAGGAGGATTCGTAGATCCTCTCAGGTCTGAAGGGCAGGTAGAGCTTTCAAGGAATCTGCAGGTAGCTACTGCGGCAATTGATTCAACCGGAATGTGTCTGTTCATTGCCTTTGCAGTCCTTGACCAGCCCGAGACTTTTCAGGCTCTGGTTGACATGCTCAACGCTTTCTACAATCTCAATCTCACAGCAGATGATGTGGGAGAGCTGGGCAAGAATGTGCTGAAGATGGAGAGAGACTTCAACAGCGGAGCAGGCTTTACGAAAGAACATGACAGACTGCCGCGCTACTTCTATACTGAACCTCTTCCTCCACACAATGCCCTCTTTACAGTTACAGATGAAGAGCTTGACCAGGTATTTAACTGGTAGAGATTCATGTTTTTCTGAACCGGGGCCTTTCTCCGGTTCAGAAAATGGAGTAAAGAAATGAAGGTAGTAATAATAAAATCCGCCGGTACTAATTTCTTCACAGCTCTGCTTCAGCAGGGTTTCCGGATTAGAACCTCCGGCAGAACTTCAGTAATAGATCTTCTGGAAAAATACTACCTGATTGAAAAAAGCTACATAGAGTCAACAGTCAGCACAATCTTCGTAAACGGCAAGCCTGTGGATGAACCGGATAAAACGATTCTCGAAGAGGGCGATATTCTGGCACTTTCAGGAGCCATGCCCGGTCTGGTCGGAGCCGTACTGAGAAGCGGGAGTTCACTCCGTTCTCTAAGAGATTCAATTACCTATAAATCAAAAAAAATTCATTCTTCAGACAAAAGCATCATTGTTACAATTAAACTCTTCAACAGGCTGACACGTGAAATCGGCCCCGTCTGTCTGGCCCGGGGGATAGAGATCCAATACAAAGTATTAAAGGATTATATAAAAATGCGTAATAAAATATCCTCTTACGATAAAATCATAATTATTGCAGATAACAAGAAGTTTACGCTTCAGGAATTTACAGATTCGGGAAAAAACGAAAATGATGAGGAAGTTGTAATATTAAAGCAGGCGGAATAAAATCCCATGATGGCAACGGTAAAACTATTTGCTTCACTTAGAAATGGAAGATTTGACATGCAGAAGATTCAACTTGACGAGGGGATCAGTACCGGTGAATTAATTGAACTGCTGAATATTCCAGCGGAGGAAGTTTCAATAATCTTTATAAATGGAAGACATGCAGCTCCTGAGGATAAAATAGAAGAAGATGACACAATAGCCCTGTTCCCTCCCATCGGAGGAGGCTGACAAATTATGAAAAAGACCCATGACTGACCGCGTCAGTTCAGATCAGCAGTCCGGGAACTGCGGACTACCTTGACTCATCTACGAAAAGCCCCATATGCTCCTGAAAATGTTCAAGAAGTCTTAACGAATACTTTGCAGGGATCTCCCTGATCACCTCATTTGTATCCGCATTCATCACCCTTATTATTATACTTTTCTTCTTCTCATGCATGCTGAATTTCACCTTCTCATTAAGACTGCCTGTAAGTTTATTAAGTTCAGCCACCACTTCTCGTGCATCCTTTTCCGGAATAGGACTTTTCTCAATTCCAGGCGATTTTTCCTTAACAGCCTTGGGCTGATCACTATAAACCTTTGACGGACTTGTATTGATTGCCCGACTGAAACTCTCAATAATATTCAGAACTGTCATCTTTATACCTCCATGTATTGAAAGATATTCAATTCCTCCTGTTCAAAAAAATTTGCCCTTCCCGGCCTCCCTGGCCGGGAAGGAAGACAGCCCACACTGCCGGGCTGCTTTGTTAGATTCGATTCCTATTCGATCAGTTTCATTACCAATTTAGGTTTAAAATTAGCTTGAACCAACATCGACGTACCAGTCTGAACAAGAATCTGGTCTCTTGTGAAATTAACCATTTCTGCTGCCATATCTGCATCACGAATTCTGGAGTCAGCAGCCATCATATTCTCATATGAGAGAGAAAGCGCCTTTACCGTATTTTCCAGCCTGTTGTAGTATGCTCCAAGGTCCGCCCGCTGCCGATTCAGCTTCTCCAGAGCTGTATCGACGTAACCTATCATGGAGTTTGCCTGCCCAACAGTTGAAATAGATCTCTTCTTTGAGCTCTCTATCAGGTTTAAGGCCTGTGCGCTCATAGTCTGAATAAATACCCTGACCCTCTGATTACTATTGGCTCCAACATGAAAAAACATACTCGCAGTCTTACTGTTTCTTGCATATGATCCTGTGAGCATTTTCAGCCTGTTGAATTCTGCAGATGTCGAAATACGGTCAACCTCGTCGATCAGTTGAGAAACCTCAACCTGAATCTGTGTCCTGTCGCTGTTGGAATAAATTCCGTTAGCAGACTGAACCGAAAGTGTACGTATACGCTGCATCAGCTCATTGATCTGCTGAAAGGACCCTTCGGCAACCTGTATGAAAGAAAGCCCGTTTTGAGCATTCTTTTCCGCCTGGACGAGCCCGTTAATCTGGGTTCTCATCTTCTCGGAAACAGCAAGTCCCGAAGCATCGTCTCCAGCCCTGTTGATAAGCTCGCCTGAGGCCAGCTTCTCAATAGTCTTATCAAGCCTGGCAGATACATTCTGCATTTGCCTGTTAGCAAATATAGCACTCATGTTGTGATTGATTCTCATTTGACCCTCCCTTGTTGATTACTGAACCCGTACATTATGTTTTTTTAGGGATCCGGTTTTTCAGCAGCACCATCATGTCGCCGAACGGACCCCGAAGGTTCGAAGGTTTTCTCCTTTTTCATTGCCGGATTGCCCATAATCCCTGCAACAAGCCGCCCTGATATCTCCGGCAGCCAATGATGCCTCCCGACATCACAAGCTGCCGGAAACCCGGCATTATTACAGTATTACGGCATATCCGACTCCTGGGAAAATCTGAGAACCGGTTAATTTCAAAGAACCAATAATACTCATTGAACTTTTTATTCTGCAAATAGTGTATTAGAATGAACCAAGCAATCTTAAAATTGACTGGTTCTGAAGATTCGCCTGCGCAAGCATAGATGTACCGCTCTGAACAAGGACCTGGTCTTTTGTAAATTCAACCATAGTTTCAGCCATGTCGGCATCCCTTATCCTGGACTCCGCAGCCTGTATATTTTCGTAGGCAGTCATGAGTCCACGGGCGCTGTAATCCAGCCTGTTGTAATAGGCACCGAGGTCGGCTCTCTGTTTAGAAAGCCTCTGAAGGGAATCATCAAGAATGCCAATAGAGGCATTTGAACCTTCAGGTGTTTCAAGAGATAGAGCAACTTTACCGGTTCCGTCCTTAAACTTAAAAGACGTTGCAGTCATAGTCCCAATGAATACTCTTTCCCTCTGGTTCTGATTGGCTCCCAGATGAAACCACATACTCGCCTTCGGATTTATCTTGGAGAATTCTCCCATCAGGACTTTGAACTTGTTAAATTCTGCCTGAGAGGCAATTCTATCCACTTCATCAACAAGGGCGGAGACTTCAACCTGGATCAGTGATCTGTCATTAGCGGTGTAAATTCCGTTTGCAGACTGCACCGCCATTACCCGGATTCGCTGAATAATCTGAGAGGTCTGATTGAGGTAACCTTCGGCAGTCTGAACAAAGGACATTCCATCCTCTGTATTTCTCTCAGCCTGTCTTAGTCCCTGAATCTGAGTTCTCATCTTCTCAGAAACAGCCAAACCGGAAGCATCATCTCCCGCTTTGTTGATTCTTTCTCCCGAGGCCAGCTTCTCCATGCTGCTGTTTACTCCCCAGTGAGAAAATTTTAATGTTCTGTTCGCGTTAATCGCGCTCATGTTGTGATTGATAATCATGTTACACTCCTTTGTTTCTATATGTTTCTGGCTTCCTTGCCGCATCGATCCAAAAGGCAGTTTGAACCGATCTTTTAATACCAGTTACAGGTTGTTCTTGCAACAACCGGGACTACTAAGACTTTACCAAGGTACAATCCTTCAGCACCATTACAACTCTGAGCAGGCAACATCACACTATTATACAGTTTTCAAAGAACAATGAGTAAACGGGACACCTGTCCCTGCTCGTAAAATCGTAACCAATGGCTTAAATATTTAATTTGATGAGAAACTCATAAAGACGATTATGGCTGTTTATTATGAAATACAAAGCAAAATCGATATATTTGATCTACTTTTCTTTTTTTTAAAAAAAAACGATTTTAATTCAAATTTTTGCGATATTCGCCTGACGGTGAGTAAAAATTGCCAATGCAGAGAATTATTAGTATCTTTAAAAAAAGTTCAACAAGGGGGATGTCATGAAAGATCATAAGTGGTTTAAAAACTATCCGGAAGGTATACCTCATGAGATAGACCCTGACAGATTTTCATCACTCGTTGATATGTTTGAAAAATCTGTAGAAAAATTTGAGAATCTTCCTGCCTATGAGAACTTCGGCACAGAGCTGACCTACAGGGAAATAGATAATCTCAGCAGAGACTTCGCCGCATTTCTTCAGAAGAGGGGATTAAAGAAAGGCGACAGGATAGCCATACAGCTTCCCAACCTCCTGCAGTATCCCGTGGCGATGTTTGGAGCCCTGAGAGCAGGGCTGACAGTTGTAAATGTTAATCCGCTCTACACTGCAAGAGAGATGAGAGATAAATTCCAGAACTCCGGAGTAAAGGCAATAGTAATTGTGGCAAATTACGCATACAGGCTTCAGAAAATAGAGTGCATGACTGATCTTGAAACTATCATCGTCACAGAGGTCGGAGATATGGTCGGAGGCATCAAAGGCCCGATAATCAACTTCGTCCTCAAACACGTGAAAAAAGTTGTCCCCTCCTTTGAACTGCCGTCTCCTTTCACTTTCAAAGAGGCAATGAAGATCGGAAGAAACTCGGAGTTTACAAAAGTTGAAACAACCCCTGAGGATATTGCATTTCTTCAATATACAGGAGGAACAACAGGAGTATCCAAGGGAGCAATACTGAAGCATAAAAACATTCTGGCAAATGTGAACCAGATCTCACTATGGATGCTTCCCTTATTAAAGGATAGAGAGGAGACTGTGCTTACTCCGCTGCCGCTCTATCACATATTTGCGCTTACTGTGAACTGCTTCGCTTTTTTCAGCAAGGGAGCAAAGAACATACTTATTACAGATCCGAGAAATATTCCGGAGCTTATTAAAGAGATGAAGAATAATGAAATCACGGCAATGACTGCAGTAAACACCCTTTTCACTGCCATGATGAACAATGAAAACTTTGCATCACTGGATTTTTCATCTTTTAAAGTCGTTATCGGCGGAGGCATGGCCGTTCAAAAATCAGTTGCTGAAAAGTGGCAGAATATTACAGGCGGGCCCCTCTGCGAAGGATATGGACTTACCGAAAGTTCACCGGTATTGACGTGCAATCCAATAGACGGGACTGAAAGAATAGGGACAATAGGACTTCCTCTGCCGGGTACAGAAGTAAAAGTCGTCGACGAAAACGGCAATGAAGTTGAGGCGGGAGTTTCAGGTGAGATAATTGCAAAAGGCCCTCAGGTGATGGAGGGATACTGGAACAATACAGAGGAAACAGATCTGGTTCTCCATGACGGATGGCTGAGCACCGGAGATATCGGCTTCGCCGACGAAGACGGGTTCTTTACGATCATAGACAGGAAGAAAGACATGGTTAATGTCTCGGGATTCAATGTCTATCCTAATGAGATAGAGGGAATTGCAGTGATGCATCCGGGTATTCTTGAGGCCGGAGCCACAGGCGCAACAGATGACGAGGGTAAGGAATTCGTAAAACTGTTCATTGTAAAAAGCGATCCGGATCTGACGATAGAAGATGTACGGCTGCACTGCAAAAAAAATCTCACAAGGTACAAAATTCCAAAACAGATAGAGTTTAGAGAAGAGCTCCCTAAGACTAATGTGGGAAAAATTTTAAGAAGAGAATTAAAATAAAAATCTAAAGATTACAGAACGCAGAGGACTGAATCCTGCGTTCTGTAGGCTCAGATCACTCATAGTGTTCAATTTCCCAATTAAAAAACCACATTATATTTTTCAAAGACCTTCGATTTAATAAATATTGACAATTATTTAATATCCTGCATAGCTGTTAATCAAAAAACCGGATAGGAAGAACATGACTGAAAATAAAAAATATATTGTATTGCTGGGCGACGGGATGGCAGATCTTCCCATACCTTCCCTCGGCGGAAAGACTATACTGGAACACTCACGAACTCCCAACATGGACAGGATGGCCGCCGGCGGTATTAACGGCCTGACCCAGACTGTACCAGAGGGGATGTCTCCAGGAAGTGATACAGCCAATCTCTCCATTTTCGGATATGACCCTGCAAAATACTATTCAGGCAGAGCCCCTCTTGAGGCGATAAATATGGGTATTGAAATGGGCCCGGAAGATGTTGCATTCAGGTGCAATATGGTTAACGCTTCGGGAATGACAATGAATGATTTCACTGCCTCTCACATAGACAGCAGACTGAGTAAAATCATAATGGAAGAGCTCTCTGCAAATCTGGAGGTGGACGACATTGAGTTCTATTCAGGAGTGTCCTACAGAAATCTCATGGTATGGAGGAATTCACCATATATTTCCGTTGCCAGTACAACTCCTCCCCATGATATACAGGGTCTCAAAACAGAAGAGTATCTTCCAACCGGAGAAGGCTCACAAATCCTCAGGAGTTTAATGAATACTTCACAAGGAATAATTGCAGCGTCATCGAAAATAAAAAAGGCTCTTAAAAATTACCAGGGAAATCCTGACTCAATCTGGATCTGGGGAGGCGGCCGGAAACCGCAGATGGAAACCTTTCAGAAAAAATTCGGTCTCTCGGGACATACAATCTCTGCAGTCGACCTGATCCACGGAATTGGCAAGGCAGCAGGGCTCACTCCTCTTGAGGTGGAGGGTGCAACCGGCTACATAGACACAAATTACCGCGGGAAGACAAAAGCTCTTGCCCAGGGACTAAAAGATTCAGACTACGTATTCCTTCACGTTGAAGCACCTGATGAATCAGGTCACGAAGGCAGCATTGAGCATAAGATTAAATCAGTCGAAGATTTTGACTCATGGATAGTCGGCCCTGTTCTTGAGGAACTTGAAAAATATCCAAGTTATACCGTTCTGCTCATGCCCGATCATCCCACACCAATAAAATTTAAAACACACACATCAGATCCTGTTCCCTTCTGCATATACAGCAATGACAGCTTCATTGAAGAGCATACGAAATACTCCGCCCCGGCCTACTCGGAAAAGGACGCAGAGAAAACCGGTCTCTTCATCGAACACGCTCACGACCTGATTGGAATAATGATAAAAGGAACTATCTGATTTAAGGAAGACCTGAATAAAATGAAAAAAAATGTAATAATATTTATCATAATCATAGCAGCTGCTGTTTCCATCTCGACAATATATCTTTTCCGGGGAAACCCTGCGCTTGAAGATGCCATTGAAGAATATGAAGACGGCGACTACATTGATTCAATAATTATACTCAACAGCCTGATAAAGATTGCGGACTACGACAGTGGGGAAAAAATACACTACTACAGATGTATGGCCGCCAACAGACTTGCCGGGCAGATGCAGAACGATTTGAAGGATGAACTTGCAGATGCAGTAATCGAAAACAGAGACAGTGAAAAATATAAATC
>CAYNFB010000145.1:0-8691 GCA_964396355.1 uncultured Leptospirales bacterium
TTCTTTCTCCTTTGTTTTTCTTCTCCGGAGTTGTGTTCCCTATAGAGGAGCTTCCTGAGGTAATGCAGATATTTTCAGAGATTCTGCCGCTCACTCACGTTGTGCGTCTGGCAAGAGCCTTCTGCCTTCCCGGATTTTTGGAGTTCTCACTTCTCTATGACGCTGCCTATGCCGCAGTCTTTACTGCTGCTGCGGGCTTTCTTGCTCTTCGGGGCATCAGAAAGAGGATGATACTGTAGGTAAGTTTTCCATGAGGTAATTCATATATGCATCAAGATCTTTAATCGTCTTCATTGAAAGCATCTCTTCTGCAATGCTCTCCGCCTCAGAAATAGCAGTTCCGGAGACCGCATTCCTCAGTCTGTGGATGTACATCGCATCAACACTGAAATTTCTTATCCCCACTCCGAGTAGAAATGGGATGTACTTTTCATTGTTCGCCATGTCGCCGCATATTGAAACCGGTATACCTGCCTCAATGCCGGCATGAGAAATAGCCTTAAGGGAGGCCAGAATCGCCGGGTGGTGCGGGATGTACATATGCTCCACCTTCTCATTGGTTCTGTCCACTGCGATTGTGTACTGTATGAGGTCATTTGTTCCAATTGAGAAAAAGTCTGCCTCCTCTGCCAGGTGCCCTATTATCGGAATTACTGAGGGTATCTCGACCATCATCCCGATCTGAGGATTTTCGTTATGGGGATACCCCTCTTTTGCAAGAGTTTCTATTGATCTGTATACGATACCTCTTGCCTGTAAAAATTCATCCAGAGAGGATACCATGGGAAACATTATTTTCAGATCGGCTCCCGCTCCCGCCCGGAGAATGGCCCTGATCTGCTGTATGAATATATCCTCATGCTCCAGGGAAAATCTGATTGATCTCATGCCCAGAAACGGATTGGCTTCGTGAACAACGTCGTAGTATGACAGAACTTTGTCTCCACCTATGTCCAGTGTCCTGAATGCTGCAGGCTTTCCCTTAAGATCTTTGATCAGCTTCCTGTATATGATCAGCTGTTCCTCCTCGGATGGAAAGCCGTTTCTGATCATGAATGGAAATTCGGTACGGTACAATCCTACTCCGTCAATGTCATCTATTTCTACCTGTTTCAAATCTGAAAGGAGGTTGATATTCATCAAAATGTTTACTCCGGTACCGTCCCTGGTTGACAGCGGCCCGCTTTTGCAGTGCAGAATCCTGCCTGCTGAGTTCTCTGCGGCTCTTATGGTGAGGCTTTCTGATATTTCTCTGGATGGATTTATATAGAGGTTTCCCATATCCGCATCAATGAGGACGGTAGTGCCTGTTTCAAGCTTCAGAAGCTCCGGTTCGTCGATTATAACCAGCGGAATTCTCAGTGATCTTGCAAGAATTCCCACATGGGAGGTGACACCTCCGCTGACCAGAATTACCCCCTCTATGCCCTGAGCCGACATTTTTAGAAGATCTGAAGGGTAGAGATCTTTTGCAACAATTACATGCCCCCGGGACTCTTCCTCATCACTCTCTCTTCTTGCCAGGTTGTTGAGAATTCTTTTGGTCAGATCTTCTATGTCCTGAACTTTTTCCTGTATCAGTATGTTCGGACTTTCAGAAAATATATCGCGGTATTTCCTGAATTGAGATATTACAGCATCAGGAGGATTGGTCCCATCGGATATGAGTTCGCGCATCCTGTTAATATATCCGGCGTCCTGAAGCATGAGCAGATGGGATGCGAATATAAGTGACGCGGCATCTGAAAGTTTCTCCTCCACTTTCTCCTGCAGTTCTTCAAGCTGTTTTTCTGTTGCCGCCAGAGCATATTCAAAATCTGCCATTTCAAAGGAATTGGTGAAAATGTTGTCTGTCAGGAGTTCTTTCAGAGAGCTGCGGCCCTTTATCAGTACCGGCGCCAATGCCCTGCCTTCAGAAGCTGATTTTCCCTTGAGAAATTTAAAATGCTCCTGATCAAATTTTTCCTGTTCTCTGCCTTCCGGGGCTGATGTGGTAATGAGAAGCTTTATATGCTCGAGCATTGTCGTCAGCTGAGAGGCCGTTGCCTGCATGGAAAGAATATCTTTTTCATTAAAAATTTCCCCGGAACTCCTCTGTACGACAATTACACCTATTCTGAATCTTCCTCTTGTAAGCGGTACTGCCAGGAATGAGTCGTATACATCCTCACCGCTTTCCGGGTAGTGCTTGAATTTGGGATTTCTGCTTCCGGCATCCTCACATATTATACGCATTTCCTGGAGAGACGTGCCTACCAGACCTTCCCCGGGCTTCATTGATATGTTGTTTACTGAATCGGGGTGAAGACCTTTCGTTGCCCGGAGAGTGAGAGTGTTTGTAGATTCTTCATATAAATAGATTGAACTCACATCTGCTTTCATGTGATCGGCTATCATTTTTACTGCCTTTTCCAGACAGTCATCAAAATTCTTTTCTTCAAAGAGTCTGTTTAAATCTCCAATCTCGCATAGCATCTGTATATGATTCGTATCCATAGCTGTTTCCCGTGTGTCAAAGTAATACATCTTTCATGACCGTTCATCAAAGATGTATTTGTTCACAATAATGCTGCTGATCATATTATCAAGCAATGTTTTTATAAAAAATAAAAGATATGTAAATTTTGAGAATTAAGTTATCTTTTTTTCGGGAAAGAGTTTTTTCAATATAACTATCATCGGACACCAGCCTGTGAGGGAGGACTGAAAAAGATTCAGACCGATGAAGATTATGAAGTATATCCAGTGCCGGGAATGGATGAAGTAGAGTATTGATGAGATGATAAGAAATAATCCTGCAATGCCTCTGAGTGATGCGTCTATCTGTTTTTGATCCATATATAGCCCCTTTAATTATTCGCTATTTTATAAATTACTAAAATTCTATCACTATTGTCAAGCATGGTTTTAATTTTTCCTTGAAAATATGATAAATTTAATTTATTTTTATTAAATCAATAAATCTTTAATCTTATCAGAAGGAAATTATAGTGAAAGTTCTGAAAATTATTCTTCCTGTTATAATGATGCTAGGATGCGCCTCTGCATCAAGAGAATCGGCAGGAGCCGCCTTTCCGGTTGGAGCACAGAATCAAAATAATGCTGAAGAGGAGATTTCCAGGAGGGGGAGAATTATAATCTTCAACGCATCCCTTGAAATTGAAGTCAGTGATCCTGAAAAATTAGGCCGGGAGATCGCCGGTGTTGCCTCGAAATTCAAGGGATACGTTGTAACCTCGGGAAACACCAGAGCGGTAATCCGGGTTCCCTCTGGCAGTTTTTCTGATGCATTAACAGCACTGACTTCTTACGGCACAGTGCTGTCAAAGCAAATATACAGTAAGGATGTTACCGAGGCATTCAGGGATACTGAAATAAGACTGGATAATAAGCTTAAGGCCAGGAACCGCTATCTGGAATTACTGAAGAAAGCCGAGAATGTAACTGCAGCTCTCCGGGTGGAGAAGGAGCTTGAGAGACTCAATAGTGAAATTGAATCGCTCAAGGGAAAGATCAAGAGGCTTTCTCATCTTTCTGCCTTTTCAACAATCACTGTGAATATTGAAAAAGAGATCCGGCCCGGGCCGGTGGGGTATCTCTTCTGGGGGGCATACAGGGTGGTGAAGTGGCTCTTTATTCGGGATTGAAAGATTCAGTAATATTATTGACCTCTCAGGGCAGGTGTATTCATTTATGCTCACTCTATCTACGAGGGGTCTGAAATGGTAAATCTCTTTATTAATGAATTCATAAAGTTCTTTTTTCTGCTCACGCCTTTTTTTCTTCTATCGACATTTCTGTCTCTTACAACTGAGACTACCGGGAGCACGAGAAGAAAAATTGCGCTTAAGTCCGTCTTTGCAACGGCGGTTATCTGCATAATTCTCTTCTTCCTGGGAAACCAGATTTTTTCGGTTTTCGGAATAACACTTAATTCATTTCGTGTAGGAACAGGAGTGCTTCTCTTTCTGTCTGCGGTTTCCCTTGTTCAGGGACAGGGGAAACTGCAGGGCAGTGCTCAGTCTGAGGATATTGCCGTTGTGCCTCTGGCCATTCCCATTGCCGTGGGACCCGCCACTACGGGAGCACTGCTTGTAATGGGAGGAGAACTCTCCGGTTTTCTCCCCAGAGTAGTTGCTCTGTCGGCTATTGTCTCTGCCGTGTTGTGTACCGGTATTCTTCTTCTTTTGAGCGGTTATATCGAAAAAATTGTCAGGAGACAGGGGCTGACAATCATGAGCAGGATAACAGGCCTTGTTCTTTCGGCCCTTGCCGCCCAGATGATAATGACAGGCATCAAGGGCTTCATCGTCTCTCCGTGATTATGCCTTCGTTCTATTTCTCACCGGGGTTTAATTATCTCCCCCCGGTGAAAAGGTGAATGTTTAGAGTCAATATGTATATTTTTCTTGACTTTCTTCAAAGATCGGCTAGTAGAATATGATGTACCGGATCAAGTGCTGATGTTTTTTTAAAAGCTGCGGCATATTAAATAAATAGAAAAACCGGGGGAGCCGAATGAATAATCTAATTTCTCTACAGGAAGACGTGCGTGAGCTCTATAAAAACAGGCTTATTTCACCGGCAGATGCTGCCGCTCTTGTTAAATCGGGAGATAAACTGCTCTACGGCGTGTTTCTCGGGCGGCCTGTAGATTTTGACAGAGAGCTTGCAAAGAAAGCCGGTGAATTAAGAGATGTTCAGGTCACTCAGTGTGCAGGTCTTCCCGCCGAGGGGCCCACTACATGCGACGGCAGCAGTAATGACAGTTTTACCTGCAATAGCTGGTTTTTCGATACAGGGAACAGAAAAATGGGAGACAGAGCAAGAATGTTCTACAATCCCGTTCTCTTCAGTCAGCTGCAGACAATAATAGGAAGTGATCTTTTTGATTATGATATATACGTACAGCAGGTGAGCCCCATGGACAGGTTCGGATTCTTCTCCTTCGGGCCTACAAATGTGAACAGCCAGGAGTCATGCCTTGCTGCGGGGAGGGTGATACTCGAGGTTAATGAAAATATACCCAGAGTACCCGGCGGTTCAGAGGACTCTATCCATGTTTCCATGGTTGATTATATAATAGAAGGCTCCTGTTCTCCTCTGGCTGTTATTCCTCCATCCCCCAATCCGACCGATGCGGAAAAAAGTATGGCGGCCCTCCTCCTTGATCAGATTTCAGACAGAGCCTGTCTGCAGCTTGGAATAGGCGGTCTGCCCAATACTCTTGGAGATCTTCTCTGCGAATCCGATTTGAAAGATCTGGGCATACATACCGAGATGTTCGTGGATTCCATGGTTAAACTTTTCAGGAGGGGAATAGTTACCGGGAAATACAAGACTACAGACAGATGCAAAATGGCCTTTACCTTCGCTCTGGGCAGCAGAGAGATGTATGACTTTATGGAAAACAATCCTGCCATGGCCAGTCACTGCGGCAGGTATACCAATAATCCTGAAATTGTAGGATCAAATGATAATCTTATTTCAATAAATAATACTCTAATGGTGGATCTGTTCAGTCAGGCCTGTTCCGAGAGTGCCGGTGCCAGGCAGATTTCGGGTACGGGCGGTCAGGTTGATTTTGTTAATTCAGCATGGAAATCAAAGGGAGGTAAGAGTTTCCTCTGTCTCTCTAGTGTCTACACTGATAGAGAGGGAATTCTTCGTTCACGAATACTTCCGCGTCTTCCCGAAGGGAGTATTGTAACGACACCCAGGACATTTATCGACTACATTGTAACGGAGAACGGAATTGCTCACATGAAGGGGAAATCCTCATGGGAAAGGGCAGAGCTTCTAGTCGGGATTGCCAATCCGCAGTTTCAGGATGAACTGATAAAGGAAGCCGACTCCATGAATATATGGAGACGGACTAACAGAATTTCCTGATCTGGCAGCTGTTTTATTTTTACTGCTGCTCGTCCTTCCCATTTTTGTTTGTGCTTATACCAAACAGAGCATATACCGGGCTGTATTGTATGAAAGCTGTTATTATCAGCAGAGCAGCGAATGATCTTATTACCATCCCGCTGTAGCCGGTGATGTGGCCGGTATAATATAGAACTATAACCAGAATTGTTATTGCGGCCCGGATGGCCCGGTCAACTGTCCCTATGTTTTTTGTCATCACAGACTCCTTATGAAAAATTTAATCTTATTGAAATGAATAATATCAATATGTCAATAAAGAATAGCGGCATATCCTGTACGGGTATATTATATGCGTAAAACAGGGATCATCATCCTTAAATGGGTGATGATGATAAACCAGGCCGGATTAATAGAATCAATAAACTCTTGACCCATTTTATCCGGGAATTAGTCTTTGTGTAAAAAAGGAGGATGAAATGTTTAATTCACCGGACTTTGTACTGTTTCTCGGAACCTCAGTTCTGCTGATTCTGGTTCCCGGACCTGATATAATTTTTACAATAACCCAGGGCATGAGCTCAGGCAGAAAGGCGGGAGTTCTTACCGCAATGGGGCTGGCTCTGGGAAATGTGGTTCATACCACTGCGGCTGCATTTGGAATATCAGTAATTTTTAAGACATCACAGACAGCTTTTTTCATCCTTAAAATCATGGGGGCTCTGTATCTCTTCTATCTTGCCTACAAGGCATTTAAAGGTAGAAACGCCCAACCGGAACCGCTGGAGAAAGCTGCCGCCCAGAAAGGTGCACTGAGCCTCGTTGCTAAGGGTTTTCTCATGAATGTGCTCAATCCGAAGGTGGCAATATTTTTTCTGGCATTTCTTCCTCAGTTCGTTAATGAAGGAAGGGGGAGTGTTCCTCTTCAGATAATAGTTTTCGGTTTCATATTCATTGTTCTTGTCATGATTATATTCGGAATGCTGGGATACTTTGCAGGTACTATGGGGCAGAAGCTTGCCCGAAGCGGCGGATTTACCAGAGTAATGAGCTATCTTTCCTCCTTTGTCTTCGTGGGCCTGGGCATCAAACTCGTAATGCTGCAGAACAGGTGACGGGTATATTTAGCCCGGGCAGATGAATGAAGGTTTATTTAGAAAAGAGTATTCAAACAGGCATTGAACTTTCTTCTGTCGTGGAGATGGATTTCACTGAGAATGTCCTGTTCGGGATTATTCTGGAATCCTGAACAGCTGAATATATATTGGAAGGAAATATATGAAGAATTATCTTTTTATAAACATTGAAACACAGGATAAATTTGTTTGTGATGAGAATATCTGGATTCGGGCACTGGAAACTGCCAGAAATGAAGGCTGGGAGCCAGATGGAACACTGTATGATTTTTCCTATGAAGTGGATGAATTATGTGATTTCGATGAAGATTTCATGGCCAGCACATTCAGGATGCTTCGAATCAGGAATGAACAGCTTGAATGGGAGGGCAGTTATCTCCTCAGAAAAAATCAGGTAGTTCAGTACGAGGATTCAATTTATCTTGCTGCTGCACTTGCGGGGACGGGAACGGATGAGAAACTTTTAGATTTTATAAGAATGGGGAGTTTCCGCATATGCTTTGGTTGAGCCTTCTCTGTTTTATCAACATTAACTGCCCCGCGGGAGCAGTTAATGTTTAATCTCAGATTTTATTAGTTCATCTTTTTAAAAAACTTTTCTTTAAAAGATAAAATAACCTCTTCGGCTTTGCTGTTCTCACCCTTGAATACGTAGAGCATACTGAGCCTTGTTACATCTTTGAGCTGCGGTTTTTCTCCCATCATTACTTTTTCAAGTTTTTCTATGGCAGCCTCTATATCACCAACCTCTTTCATTTTATTCTCGTAGGTCAGTCCTTCAAGGTAGGAACTGAATTTCCTGTATTCCGGCTGCAGTACCAGAGCATCCTTCAGGTATTTGACGGCTTCATCGTAACGTCCCAGATGATAGCAGCAGAATCCGTAGTATTTATTGATAAAACCCTGATCTTCCGATTTGTCTTTTATAGCCTCAAGACATTCAATCACTCTTGAATAGTCTTTCCATTCATAGTATATGTGAGAGAGAATGTAATTTGCCTTCAGGTGCTTCTTGTCCTCTTTAATTACGACCGAGAGATACTTCTCAGCCTCTTTGAAATCCTTCAGGTTGTAGTAGGTCAGCCCTGTGTAGTAATGCCCTTCCTGAAAGTTATTCTTTTCTTTAAGAGAATCCAGAAAATATCCCAGGGCAAGCTTGTAATTACCCGAGTTGTAGTATACAACGCCCAGGTTGAGAAGAATTTTATGGTTTTTTTCTATGTTCAGGGCCTTGTTGTAAATGGAAATGGCAAGTTCCCTTTCTCCCATGATTGAGTAAATCTCTCCCATGTTGTTGTAAGCTTCTATAAAAAAGGGATACATCTTTACAGCCTTCTGATATTCAGATAAAGCCGTGGAAAGATCTCCTCTGTTTGTTCTTTCAAGAGCTTTGTTGTATATTGAGATAGCTTCTGTTGGTACTGAGTTTGTATTCATATAACGAACCTCTTCAGGAAGTATTATTCTGGTATATATTGAGAATATCGGCATTACGGGCTGATTTTTCAAACAAAATATTCTCCGGATTTATTCATTTGAGACATATTTTTTGATGAGGGGGCGTCCTATCCAGCATGGTTGTGATATGTTCTTTTATGTAATTATATGGATGAATACTTTAATCACTTGACATTTAAAAAAATATTTATATTAACTTGATATTGTTATATATATAAGATAATAT
>CAYNFB010000145.1:8708-8985 GCA_964396355.1 uncultured Leptospirales bacterium
AGTTATGAAGACAAACTTCTTAACCTTGCTTATAAAATGTTTTTAAGTTATCAGGTATAGTCGTAGTTGAACTAACTTTATGGAGCAGGGGAAAATGTTCGGGAGAAAAGTAAACAACACAAGAGTTTTTCGTGTAACTTCGAAAATAGTCCTGGCCTTTGCCCTTTTCATTTTAATGTCTAATTTTGCCTCAAATTATATGAACCTGATTTTTAACCAGGCCAAGATGCTGAAGCTGATGAATCAGCTGCTGATAAAGGATCTTAAGACAATGTAT
>CAYNFB010000146.1:0-8874 GCA_964396355.1 uncultured Leptospirales bacterium
TTAGCAATTATAAATTGGTATGTGTGTATAGTTTCATATCAGAAAAATTCATGCATAATCCTTCGCGGACATGTATGAAGAGAATCAAAAATTTTTATTACGTATCCTTTTATACAAAAAAGAATGTTTATCATCAGACTTTCACAGGAGGTTTATATGACTAGAAGGATCGAAAAAGTAGCCGTAATCGGCTCTGGAATTATGGGTGGCGGTATCGCTGCTCTTTGCGCCAGTGCCGGCATCAAAACTATTCTGATGGACATCGTTCCCTTTGACCTTAAGGACGAAGAGAAAAATGATCCTGCAGCAAGAAACAGAATCGTTGAAGCCGGACTTCAGGCCCAGGTTAAAGCCAAGCCAGCTGCTTTCATGGACAAAAAACACGATCTTCCACTAATTGAAACTGGCAACCTTGACGACGACATCGACAAGCTTGCAGATTGCGACATCATTTTTGAGGTTGTAGTCGAGAATCTTAAGATCAAGCAGGGACTCTTCGAAAAAATTGAAAAAGTTAGAAAGCCCGGTTCAATTATCGCATCTAACACTTCAGGTCTTCCTATTAAACAAATGGCAGAAGGCAGAAGCAAGGACTTCAAAGAAAATTTCCTAATTATGCACTTCTTCAACCCGGTACGTTACATGAAGCTCCTTGAGCTGGTTGCCGGAGAAGATACTTCTAAAGTAGTTTGCGACTTCGTTGAAAAATGGGGCGAGCAGATTCTTGGAAAAGGTATGGTATGGGGAAAAGACACTCCTAACTTCATCGGTAACAGAATCGGTGTTGAGCTCATATGCGAAGCATACAAGCTCATTGATCAAGGTCTCATCTCAATTCCTGAAGCAGACGCAATGTTCGGTAAGCCCATGGGAATGCCAAACACAGCTATCTTCGGTCTTGCTGACCTGGTAGGAAACGACACAATCGGACACCTTTCAGAAAACTCTTACGAACTGCTTACAAATGACGAGTACAGAGAAATCTACAAGGTTCCTAAGTTCTACACAGACATGCTCGCTAAGAATATGTTTGGAAACAAGACAAAAGAAAACGGTGGTTTCTACCTTTCAGGTAAAGATGCCAGCGGAAAAAGATTCAAAAAAGTTCTTGATACTAAAACACTCGAATTCGTTGATTACGACAGAAAAGCCAAGTATGACATAGTAGAAGCTACTAAAGGTCTTGCTACAACTGGCGAAAAAATGAAGCACCTCTTCAACAACAGTGAATTCGCTAAAAAAATGATGGCAAGTATGATGGTTTACTCTGCCAACCGTGTACCTGAAATTGCTGACACACTTGTCGACATCGACAATGCAATGAAATGGGGATATGCATGGGAATGCGGTCCATTTGAAGTATGGGACAACATTGGTGTAAAAGATTCATTTGCTGCTATCGAAGCTGCTGGCTTCCCGGTTCCTGCAAATGTTAAGAAAATGGTTGAAAAAGGCGGCGAAAGCTTCTATAAAATTGAAAAAGGCATTAAGCAGTTCTGGGACTTCGCTTCAGAAAGCTATAAAGCCGTTTCATACAGCCCACAGATGATTTTCCTCGAAAACATCAAAGCTGACAAATCAAAAGTTGTTCTCGGAAACAAGGGAGCATCTCTTGTTGATATCGGAGACGGAATCTTCTGTTTCGAGTATCACACAAAGATGAATGCTGTTAACGGCGAAATCGTCGATATGGTACCCGAAGTAACTGAGTATGTTAAACAAAATGGTATTGGACTCGTAGTAGGAAATCAAGCTGGTGGAATGCCTGGTGCTTTCAGTGCTGGCGGAGACCTGAAATTCATGGGCGGACTTGCTGCCAAAGGTGATTTCAAGGGAATCAACGATTTCATTGCTAACGTTCACACTGTAATGAAAGGTCTTAAATATTCTGCATTCCCGGTAATTGCTGCTCCTTACGGAATGGCTCTCGGCGGTGGATGTGAAGCTTGTCTATGGGCAGATAAAATTGTTGCTCATTGTGAACTCTACATGGGTCTTGTTGAAATCGGTGCCGGTCTTCTTCCTGCAGGTGGTGGATGTACAAACCTTTGGAGAAGATACACAGAAGCTCCAGTAGCTCCTACAACAGATATGCTTGCAGTATTCCTTCAGGCTTTCCAGCAGATAGCTATGGCTAAAGTTGGTATGTCAGCTATGGATGCCAGAAAAGCAGGTTTTATCAAATCTACAGACAGAATCATCTTTAACAAAGACTATCTCATTGGCGAAGCCAAGAAAGAAGCTCTGAGAATGGTTGAAGACGGATATGTAGCTCCTGCAGTAACTCCTATAAAAGTTATGGGAACTTCAGCAATGGGTGCTATCGACGCCAACCTTCCTGACATGCTTGTTGCAGGTCAGATCACACCTCACATGGCTCACTGTGCAAGAACTATTGCTACAGTTCTTTCTGGCGGAGTTGCTAAGCCGGGCGGATATATCTCAGAAGATGAGATGCTGAGACTTGAGAGAGAAGCTTTTGTTGAGCTCTGGAAAACAGAAAACTCACAGAAAATGGCTGAACACATGGCTACTAAAGGTAAGCCTTTAATGCTGTAAAATTTTTTCAAACTTAGAATTTCAGGAGGATTTAATATATGAGAGATGCATATATTGTTGAAGCAGTAAGGACTCCCGGCTGCAGAAGAAACAAAGGAATGCTTTCACAGACCAGACCTGAAGATCTTCTCAAGACTGCTCTTGAGGGATTAATGGACAGATCAGGCGCTCCTAAAGATTGTGTTGATGACGTAATGTGCGGATGTGCGTTTCCTGAGGCTGAGCAGGGAATTAACATTGGTCGAATCGGACCTCTTATGGCTGGTTTCCCAATAGAAACTTGTGGTGCTACAGTAAACAGATTCTGTTCATCAGGACTTGAAGGAATTGCACTTTCTGCTTTCAGAGTACAGAGCGGAATGGCTGAAGCTGCCATTGGTGCTGGTGTTGAGTCTATGAGTATCGTTCCCATGGGTGGAAACCTTCCAAGGCCTCACCCAGAATGGTCAAAAGAAGACCCTACTGTATACATGTCAATGGGTATCACTGCAGAAAACGTAGCAAGAAGATATAATGTAACACGAGAGCAGCAGGACTACTTCGGATATCATTCAAACATGAAGGCTGCCAAAGCCCAGGAGAATGGATGGTTCAAGGAAATCGTTCCTGTAAATGCATATCGTTACGTTGACAAAGGTAATGGAACATTCGAGAAAGAATTTTTCATCGCCGATCATGATGATGGTGTACGTGCTTCAGCTACTATTGAAGGAATGGCTAAACTTAGAGGAGCTTTTGCTACTATAAATCCTACTATTCCTAACTCAGGTTCAGTAACTGCAGCAAACTCTTCACAAACTACTGACGGTGCTGCTTGTGCACTCGTTGCAAGTAAAGAAGAGTGTGAGCGTCTCGGACTCAAACCTAAGGTAAAATTTCTCGGTTACGTTGTTGCCGGTTGTGCACCTGATGAAATGGGTGTTGGACCTTCTGTTGCAATTCCTAAACTCATCCAGAAAACTGGAATTTCAATGGACACAATCATAAAAGATGGTGTTCTGGAACTCAACGAAGCTTTCGCATCACAGTCTATTCCCTGTGCGCGTGTGCTTGGAATTGGTGATCCTAAATACTGGGAGGTTGACAGCCCCGATCTTTTCATCAATGTAAACGGCGGAGCAATTGCTCTTGGACACCCACTTGGATGTTCAGGTGCGAAACTCTTCGCTACACTCGTAGAGAATATGCAGAGACTCGGCAAGCGATACGGTATGGAATCAATGTGTATCGGTGGCGGAATGGGTGCTGCAGGTCTCTTCGAACTTGTAGACTAATAAAGAAAGATTTTCATATACTTAAAGGCCGGCATATGCCGGCCTTTTTTTATGTCCCATAATACAGAAATAACCTCCCCTTTCCGATAATTAATAATAATATACTATGGGAGGACAGCCATGCTCACAGCCGATTCAAATATGAACAGATGGAAAAATGAACAACTGTCATACTTCAAAGAATATCTTAAATCCTTCAAACCCGGTTCAAGACAGCACAAAGAAATTTTACGGGGAATCAGAGACCTGGAAGGAGTGGTCTGAGTCTGCTGATGAAAGATGACGAAACGCGATCAGATCGTATTTACAGAGAACTCCAGTCAAAGAGAGAGGAGAACACTCCCTCAAAGAAAAGACGCTACTCGAGAATTATAATGATTCTCGATGCTGTAGTAATTCTGGTAATTCTGATTATAATACAAAACCGGACTTCAGAAAAGGAATACAGATCCTCCATGATCAACCTCAACGGACTGGAAACGCGTTTTTCCCTCGTTGAAATAAAGGAAACAAAAACCTATGCTTTCACACTAAGTTTTAAAGGATTAAAAAAGACATTTAATCCCAGAAGAACAGACGGAAATCTCGGTCTACTTGTAATAAGTGATTCAGATACGCCGGTAATATCAAAGGAAATAGGCGAAGGGACAAAAGAAATAAGAGTTTCAAAAGATGAAGTACGGTCATTCAGATTAAATATAAAAATGTCTGAACTTGATAAATATCTCAAAGAAAAAAAGAAGTTGAAAAGAAAACGAAGAAGTATTATTAATCTTACTTCTCAGACCTACCCCTTCAGAGCATCAATGCATATAAACCTGAAGGAACCGGTTCTGATACCCATTGAATTTAATCACGAGGTAGGTATATGAGGCCCTCATGGGATATATATTTTATGCAGATAGCACGGGATGTGTCCACAAGGTCGACATGTCTCAGACGTCACGTGGGAGCCGTAATAGTCAAGGACAAGAGACTCCTGACCACCGGATACAACGGTGTGCCCACAGGGATCACACATTGCACAATAGACACGTGCCTGAGAACAAAACTCAATGTTCCCAGCGGTGAACGTCATGAGCTGTGCCGGGGACTTCATGCCGAGCAGAACGCAATAATCCAGGCGGCCTATCACGGTGTTTCAGTTAAGGATGCCAGGATCTACGTCACCCATCAGCCATGTTCAATATGCACAAAAATGCTCATTAACAGTGGAATAAAAACTTTTATATACTGCGAACCCTATAATGACGCCCTGGCCCTTGAAATGGTCGAAGAGGCGGGAGTTGAGACAACAATAATGGATGCCAACGATGAAAATTTTAAAATTTTTCATAATAATTAATCTCTTTCTATTAACCTCTGCTCAGTCTTATTCTCAGGACAAGCAGAAGGAAGAAATTTTCACCAGAGCATCGAGATATTTTTTTCAGAAAAAATTTGAAATGGCTGAAATTCTACTCCAGGAAGTAATAAAAAAGGAGCCAGAAAATATGCTGGCCTATTCGTATCTTGGAGATATTTTCCTGAAGAAGAAGAAATTTGACGGAGCTCTCAACCTGTACATGAAGGCATTAGATATTGATCCTGATTCTGCCGAAAACTATTTCAGAATCGGACAGGTTTACTACTTTAAAAAAATAGGCAATCTTTCAATTGAAAACTACGACAAAGCCATGGTAAAAGATGAGAAGCTGAAGATCATTTACTATCACAAGGGCTTGACCTATCTGATGATCATGAGAGATAAGGATATGACCATTGAGAACTGGGAAACATTTCTGAGAATTGCTCCGGAGGATCCCCAGTTTGACCGTATTAAACGGGTTGTGGAGCTTCTCAAAGATCCTAACTTTAAAATACCTCCCATTGGAAGCGACATATCCATAGAAGAGGCCCTGCTTCTTGGTGGAGCCACATTAAACAAGGAAAACAGAAAGGCTGAGAACAGAAAGGCCGGACATGAAGATAAAAAAACAAAGAAAAAAATCGAAGATATATATATAGACGACGACCTGTAAACGTGCCAATATAAGGGGGAAACATGTATTATACCAATAACAGAAAACGAAACATGATTATAGGAGGCTCTGCAGCAGCACTGGCTGTTGCGGTTTCACTTTTTTTTCTATTATCCACTTCTGATCCTGCAGATGAGATAAAGGATCTCCGGT
The DNA here is from genome assembly GCA_964396355.1 of uncultured Leptospirales bacterium. Classification (GTDB taxonomy): domain Bacteria; phylum Spirochaetota; class UBA4802; order UBA4802; family UBA5550; genus CAYNFB01. The sequence goes on from CAYNFB010000146.1 coordinate 6,008, forward strand.
TTAAACAGATTCAGCTCTATCAGGATCTTCTGGACACAGAACCGGGCAACACTGAAATGCTCACAAAAATTGCCGAACTCTATAAATCCATAGGCGACATTGATAAATCAATTGACTACTACGAAAAAGCACTGAAGCAGAATCCCAAAAATTATGCAGCCCTCAACGGTCTGGGTCATGCTTTTGCCCTTAAAGGCGACTACGACAGGGCAATAAAAATATTTGAACTGGCCAAGAAATATCAGCCGAAATACCCCATGGCGTATAATAAACTCGGCAATGTATATGACAGCCAGGAAGAGTACCTGAAGGCTCTGAGGGAATACAGAAATGCACAGAAAATAGCTCCGGGAGATCAGGAGAGCTATAAAAACATAGCAAACCAGAAACTTAAGAACGGAGACATCAGAGGCGCAATCTCTGTTCTCGAAAACGGGATTAAGAATAATCCCGATGATGCTGAAGGCTACTATAATCTGGGGAATCTCTATCATAGAATAGAGAGGTACAGCGACGCAAAAAGAAATCATCAGAAGGCTATAAACATCAACCCTAAAAATGGTAAATACTATAGAGGGCTCGGTGAAAGCGAAATAAGACTGGGCAACAAAAATGCTGCAATAGCGGCATTCAGAAAAGCCCACGAACTTGACAGAACAGATGCAAGAGCTTCTGAAAGACTGGGAGATGTATATGCAGTCATGGAAAAGTACCCTGAAGCAGTGGGGGGATACAGAGATGCCCTTCAATACAACAACAGAGATAAGAACCTCAGAAGAAAATACGCCAATGCACTGAAAAAGCTTAAAGGAAAAACGGCCGTATCAGCAGATACAAATGTAGTTCAGAGAGACCGGGTCGTTGAAGACAGAAAGGATCCTGTAAAAGATGTTATAGCAGACAGCGGATTAAGTGATTCGGGTAAACAGACAAAAACAAAGACTAATAAAGTCAGCGAAGATGCAGAGAAATGGAGAAATCTCGGTGACAAATACAGAAAAGATAAGAAATATAATGATTCGATAAAAGCATACCGCAAGGCAACACAGCTGGACAGAAATGATGATCATTCTTTCTACTGGATGGGCCGGGTATATTACCACAACAAGATGTATGATGAAGCACAGAAGGCATTTCACAATGCCACATTAAGCAATCCAAAAAACGGTGATGCTCACTACCGCCTTGGGCTTCTGCATTACATGAACAAGAGATACGGCTCTGCTGTAAAATCATTCAACAAAGCCATCAACATAGATCCAGATCATGCCAGAGCCTATTACTCAAGAGGACTGTCATCGCTTAAACTCAGGAATAAAAAATCAGCAGTAACAGACTTCAAGAAGGCAGTCAAAATAAATCCGAAGATGGACAGGGCTTATTTTAATCTCGGGAACATACAGCTTGAATCAAAAAACTACAGTGATGCATTAAAGTACTTTTCAAAAGACCACGAACTGCGTCCGAACAATGCCGACACTAATTTCAAACTGGGCGAAACCTATCATGACATGAAAAGCTACAACAATGCGATTTCATTTTATCAAAAGACTATAGAAATCGATCCATCATACTATCAGGCGATGTTCAATCTTGCATTGATTTATCAGGTTAAAAAGAGACACACCGAGGCCATATCACTTTTCCAGAGAGCCTCAGACATAAAAGGCGGCGATGCGGCAAGTTTTTATGAAATTGGCAAAGCCTATGAGGGAAACAAAAATGAGCTCAAAGCCATTGAGTTCTACGATAAGGCAGTTGAGGCAAACCCGTCATATACCAATGCCTATATAAACCTGGGACGGCTCTACTTCAACAAGAAGCTTTTCAACAAGGCAATAGAGCAATTCAGAAAAGCAGTTTCACATTCTCCAAGGTCATACAGTGCACACTACAATCTCGCCAATGCTTTCAGAGAGGCAGAGATGTATGATGAAGCCGTAGAGGAATACAACACTTCAATTACCCTGAAGCCCCTGGATTACAAATCATACTTTCACAGAGGTATCACCTACAGAGATCAGAAACAGTATAACAAAGCTGCAAAATCCCTGGAAAAATCATTACAGCTTAAGACAAATCAGGCGGAAGCTCATGAGGAGCTGGGCATGATATACTACAGAAATCTCAAAAATAACGGCAAGGCCGAATATCATTTCAAAAAAGTTCTGTCTATGAGGCCTAATCATCCCAATGCAGACAAAATTCAGAATATGATAAATCTTATCAAGGGACAGTGAGTTGAAGAGAATAAGTATCACTGCTGTACTGCTGCTGGTTCTTTCATGTTCATCATATGAGCTGAAAGAACCTTATAAATCAGATTACAAAACAATTGGCCCCCTGGGGAATAATTGTTTTCAGATTATAATAGACGCCCTCCCCGACCAGGGTCTGAAAACCATGGCTTCCCGGAGGGAGAGTGCCTATATAAATGCCCGCTCAGCTGTAAGAGCCGAAACAGGAGCTCAGATTTATAGATATTACATCCGGGAAAAAAACAAACAGCCCCGTAGTGAACAAAAAAGTATTTTGATTAAGACCTTTGAAGACTATACAGGAAAAGGCAGAATTGTTGAAGAGTTTTACAGAGAAGATGATTCTGCAGTGCTCATATATAGAATTTTTGTTTCTAACGTAAAAAACCAGATTTTATCACAGTAATAGTTCAGCAGATTAAATTTCTGCTTATTTAAATCCGATATTATTAATATTACAATTAAAATGGTGACAGATGTGATAAAGATAAACCTGAAGAGTTTAACTCTTCCTATGCTGTTTCTAATTGCTGTTATGATAACTGCATGTTCAAAAACAAATATCAAATCTGATAAGAATACAGGAACACAAATCGTTTCCAAATCAGC
>CAYNFB010000147.1:0-6824 GCA_964396355.1 uncultured Leptospirales bacterium
TGATACTCATCAGGATGCTTCGCTGAAGTCATTGACCACGAGCTACCTGCTTCAACTGCGGATTCGATGAAGCTCGTGCCTGAGCTTGTTCCAAAGAGTCCGGAGATTGTAGTTGAAAGAGAATCCACAATGAGGCATTCCTTAACATTACTCGGTTCGCCGTCCTCATCAAGAAGATCTGCCGCCTCAGCTACACCAATAAATGTTGAGATACTGTCGAACATATCTGTGAACAGAAAGGTGAATATTACAGGCCAGATTGCCAGTTTGATGGAGCCCATGAAATCGAGTTTGAAAAGAAGGCTGAAATCCGGAGCAGAGAAAATACCCTGATATACCACCTGAGGAGTCTCGCCTCCCCATAATCTTCCGATTGGAATTGCCAGCACTGTGGTAAGCAGTATTCCAAGAACCATGGCTCCGTTTACCTTCTTGACTATGAGAATTGCAGTAACAGCAAGACCTATGAGGAATGTTACAGTGACTGCGCTGAAGCCTCCGAATCCGACCATTGTAGCTTTATTCGGCACTATGAAGCCTGACTGTTTAAGGCCTATGAAAGTGATAAACAGGCCTATACCGGCGGCAACTGCGTACCGCAGCTGTTTTGGTATGGCCTTCACAATATAAGTTCTTATATTAAATATGGAAAGAATGATGAAAATAATTCCCGACCAGAAGACTGCTCCCAGGGCAACCTCCCATGAGATACCCATGCCCATGACAACGCTGTATGTGAAGAAGGCGTTAATGCCCATTCCCGGAGCCAGGGCTATGGGAGTCTTTGCGTAAAATCCCATGGCAATACTGCTGAAGGCTGAAACCAGTATTGTTGCCGTAAGTACTGCGCTGAAGGACATTCCGGCATCCTTCAGAATGGCCGGATTTACAACTATTATGTACATCATTGCAAGAAATGTAGTCAGGCCGGCAAGGATTTCCGTTTTTACGTCGGTGCCGTATTTTGATAATTTAAAATAGTTTTCCATAAAGATCCTCTTCTGTGATAAAAGTAATTGTTCGCTGGAATAATAATTCGTGCTATTCAGGTTCGGAATTTTTGTCAATGAATTAACTCAAGTTCGGAGACTCCTGACCCGGCCGGCACAAACTATAATTTAAAATAATTATTGATTTTAATGGGGTGATTATTATTTTTGTAAAAAAACGTTTCATTGTTAAAAAAAATAAAGACTGTTAATAAACTGCAAAGAGGTAGTTATCAATATGGAGAATTTCAGGGTTACATACGAAAAATTCGTTGAACTCAGCTATAAATTACTGGAAAAGATAGAGGCCAATAAGGGTGAGTATAAGGCCATACTCTGTCCTCTCAGGGGAGGTTTCTTTCTTTCATATTTCATGAGTGTTCACCTTGAACTTCCGATTTCATATATGGAGATTTCATCCTATGCCGGAAAGGAACAGAGAAGATTCCAGATAGGAATTAAGCCTGAACTTGTGGATGGTAAATTTCTTCTCTGTGATGATATCTATGACAGCGGCAATACAATAAAAGAGATTCATTCTATGTATCCCAATGTTGAGTTTGATACAATTTGTCTGGTCTCAAAACTGGAAGATGCGAAAGTTTCCTACGGAGAGCTTGTTGCAACTGACAGATGGGTGGATTTTTTCTGGGAAGTAATGTAGGAGGATAAGAACATGGGCTGGCTTCTGACGACATGGTTTCTTTTATATTGTGTTATAATAAGTTCAGTATTTTTTCTGGTGGCACTGCTTATATGGCTGATTACGTTTCCTTTTGACAAGAGAAAGCTGCTGCTTCATCAGTTTACATGCTTCTGGGGTGCCAGCCATACCTGGATAATGCCTGGATGGAAGATTCGGGTCATAGACAGAAAGAAGTTTGAGAGAGGCAAAACCTACGTCGTGGTTTCGAACCATCAGTCTCAGGTTGATATAATTCTCGCATTCAACCTCTTCAGGCATTTTAAGTGGGTCTCCAAGGCAGAGATCTTCAAACTGCCCCTCATCGGATGGAATATGTATCTCAACAGATATGTGAGACTGATCCGCGGCGACAAGGAGAGTATAGAACAGATGATGAAGGACAGCGAGGAGCGGCTGCGTGAAGGCAGCTCCGTGTATTTTTTTCCAGAGGGAACCAGATCAAAGGATACGAATGTTAAGGATTTCAAACCGGGAGCTTTCATCCTCGCTCATAAGCTTAAGCTGCCTATTCTAATGATAGCGATAGAGGGCACAGGAAAGACTCTGCCTAAAAACAGTATTGAATATAAGGGCAGTCAGGAGCTCTTTCTGAAGGTTATTGGCGAGATGCCCTACGAGGAGTTCAGTGATCTTACAGTGGAGGAGACATCTGACAAAGTCCGGGATATTATTGCTGAGAATGTATATGCATTAAGGACTGATTTAAAGAACTGATATTTATCTGTTCTGCATTACGGATTATGACAATACGAGCCCCTGTTAAGGGGCTTTTTTATTTGCCCGTCCCCTGGAAAAGTCTATCTTAAATATACAGAGTATATTTTTTTAAGGAGGGGGGAATGACTGAATTTTCAGGAGAAAGGAGAATAAATGAGCTCACCGCATTCTGCCGCAATATTCTTGATGGTGCAGATCTTTCAAAAAACTGGCTGAAATACAGAGATGCTGTCAATGAGGCAACACCGGCCGATGTTATGATTATTGTGGACACCTTTATTAAAGAGGATATCCCATACACCGTCCTGAAACCTCTTCTCGGTAAAATGATGAATGCCTTTTACTCCCCGCTTAAGAAGTTTCGAGCCCCGGAAGGGAATCCATTTATATCAGAACTCAGGAGCCGCAACCAAAGAGCAGCGCAAGAACTAGCTGCTCTCAAGCCTCTGATAAAAGAGATAAATAATGACCATCCTGCCGGTGTCCCTGCTTTTTTTCTTTCTCATCTTGAAAAACTTCAAAATATTTTAAATCACTATATTATTCTTCAAAATATTTTATTTCCCAATGTGGAAAAGTACATGCCGGACTACAGATGTGTGCAGGTTATGTGGTCCATACAGGATGATGTTAAAAGAACAATTAAAGATCTTGTATCGCTCACAGGCTCAGCGGAATTTGATCTTGCCGAGTTCAACCGTCTCTGCGGAGAGCTTTTCTTTACCGTAAATACTTTGATTTTTCGGGAGGAATACGTTCTCATCCCCGCAGTATCCGAAGCTATTCCTGAGAAAGTATGGGAGGAAATGGACAGAGATATCCGCGAGTTTGAAAAAAGCAGAGAGCAGAATGATGAAGACTTTAAAGGAGATTCTTATTTGCCTTCTTCCGGAAATACTTCCATTGATCTCGGTACAGGTAATCTCAGCAGGAATCAGCTTATAGCTGTTTTTGATTCTCTTCCTGTTGATTTAACTCTGGTAGATAGAGATGACAGGGTGGTGTTCTTCAGTGATCCTCCTCACAGAATATTCCCCAGGACTGCATCGGTAATCGGGCGCAGGGTTCAGAACTGCCATCCGCCCGAGAGTGTCTCCATAGTCGAAGAAATACTTGGCTGTTTCAGAGCAGGCAGTAAAAAGAGTGCGGATTTTAGTATAAAACTGGGAAACCGGTTTATCCTTATTCAGTACTTTGCTCTTTATGATGTGGAGGGTTATGCGGGTACACTGGAGGTTAGTCAGGACATCACTGAAATAAGGACTATGGAGGCCGAAAAGAGAATTCCTGACTGGAACGGGTAAATGCAATTTTTATATTACGTCTGTATACGCTATGCGAAAAATGATTTTAACTTATATCTGTTTTTTTAATATTGAAGATTATAAAAACAGCAAAAACTTGAAATTATGAAATATATTTTATATATTAATTTATAGATAATATTTCAGTAAGGAGTTCTTGTATGGAATTCAATCTAAGTGCAGTTTCATTTGTCTCTGAAAATAATTTTTCTCCTCTTGAGGAGGACAGAGTATACGATGTCCTGATTATCGGAGGAGGTCCTGCCGGACTCACTGCTGCGGTATACTGTATCAGGAAGGGACTCGATACTGGAATTATTGTGAAGTCAATCGGCGGGCAGGTGGCCGATACTGCGGCTATAGAGAATTATATGGGATACAAGTATATAAACGGAGTGGAGCTGGTTGATAAGTTCAGGGAGCAGGTGGAGCAGTTCTCCATTGGCTATGAAGAAGGGCAGGGTGTTCTGGATATCAGCGATGGTGAAATAAAAAAAGTAAAGCTTGAAGATAAAAGGACTGTTTCCGCCCGGACAGTAATTATTGCCTCAGGAAAGTCATGGAAAAAATTAAATGTACCGGGAGAGGAGAGACTGACGGGGAGGGGCGTGGCCTACTGTTCAATATGCGATGCTCCTCTGTTTTCAGGGAAAAACGTGATTGTTGTGGGCGGAGGAAATTCCGGTGTCGAGTCTGCCATTGATCTTGCCTCTATTGCATCACATATAACGGTTGTACAGATAACAAATGAACTCACTGCAGATAAAATTCTTATCGATAAGCTAAGTGCATTTTCAAATGTGGATTATATATATAACAGCGCCGTTACAGAAATTCTGGGAGATCAGGTCGTTTCAGGTGCTGTGATAAAAAATATAAAAGACGGACAGACCGGTGAAATGGCTGCAGAGGGAGTATTTATTGAAATAGGACTCGATCCTAACAGTTCATTTGCCCGGGAGGCGGTTGCGCTTAATGAATATGGTGAAATAATAGTGGACTGCAGCTGCAGAACCAGTGCTGCCGGAATCTTCGCAGCCGGCGACGTTACCTCAGTTCCCTATAAGCAGATTATTATTGCAGGAGGGGAGGGCGCCAAGGCGGCACTTTCCTCCTGGGAATATCTTTTAAAACTGCAGTTATAACAGGAGGATCTATATGGCACTTTTTGATTCAAAGATTAAGGAACAGCTGACCGAAATACTCAGCAAGATGAAAGAGAAGGTGACAATTGTTAATTTCACACAGGACATCGAATGCCCAATGTGCAGGGATACCCGGATGTTTGCTGAGGAGATCGCATCTTTCAATGATAAGCTTGATGTGAAAGTCTATAATTTTTTAAAAGACAGAGATATGGCCGAAAAAATGGGGGTGGATAAAATTCCCGCCATTGTACTTCTTGATAAGAATGATATTGATCACGGTGTTCGATATTTTGGTCTGCCCGGGGGGTATGAAATTAATTCCTTTATGTCCTCTATTCTGGAACTTTCCGGTCACAGGGAGAAGCTTCCCGATGATATAATGAAGCGTATAAAAGATATAGACAGGGATGTGCATATTCAGGTTTTCGTCGGTTTAAGCTGTCCTCATTGTCCCGGTGCAGTAACTGTGGCTCACAGGCTTGCAATGGAAAACTCCAGGATAAAAGCCGACATGATAGATACTAATAATTTCGTGCCTCTTGCTCAGAAGTATAACGTAAGCGGTGTTCCGAAGATTGTTATTAATGACAAATTTGATCTCACTGGTGCGCATCCAATTAACACCTTTCTCGATGTTATTGACAGGCTCAGGGAAATATCAGTTGATATGGATTGATATAATCCTTGACCTGTCTTCGCTTATCAAATGTTTTAAGTGATTGATGTATCATAAAATTTTTTTTTCTGGAAGTTTGATGAAGGATTATCTCAAGGCTGTAGCCTTTACCATTTCTGTAATTGCTCTTGGCGTGATCAGCGCGCTGAATCTGCAGTATGACTGGCAGTGGGAGAGGATTCCTTCGTATCTCATTAGTTTTGAGGGGAATTCTCTGAAGGCAGGGCCTCTGCTTCAGGGGCTTCTGGTCACTGTTAAGATTTCTGTTTTGAGTATGGTTATTGCTCTGGTTCTTGCCCTGGTCTCGGCGCTGTTCCGGCTTTCCGGGTCATTTACCGCCAGGCTGCTGGCCTATATTTATATTGAGACAATCCGGAATACTCCCCTTCTTATTCAGATTTTTTTCATGTATTTTATAATTGCACCTATTTTTAATATAAGCGCCTTTGTCTCTGCTGTGGCGGCTCTGGCTGTTTTTGAAGGGGCATATGCATCAGAGATATTCAGGGCCGGAATACTGTCTATACGGAAGGGCCAGTGGGAAGCATCTTGCAGTCTCGGGCTTACGGGGCTGCAGACCTACCGGTACGTCATACTTCCCCAGGCGCTGCGGAGGGTACTCCCTCCGCTGACCGGACAGGGCGTTTCTCTGATTAAGGATTCGGCGCTGGTGAGCACAATATCAATTTATGATTTAACTATGAGGGGGCAGGAAATTGTTGCCGAGACTTTCCTGAGCTTTGAGATATGGTTTACCGTCGCTGCTGTTTATCTCGTAATAACTGTTTCTCTGTCATTTTTTTCACGATATCTTGAAAAGATGTACGCAGTACATTAATTTTAAAATGTATAAAATTTTATAACCGGAGATTGATTATGAAAAAAAGCATCGTCATATTCCTGGCTCTTATTACAACCCTATCCGCTGTCGCCTGCGGAGGGGGAAAGAAGTCGGGGCCAGATCTGTATGATTCAATAAAGGAAAAGGGTGTCATGCGTGTGGGCATGTCAACATTTGTGCCCTGGGCAATGAATGATAAGAAAGGGGAGCTCATAGGTTTTGAAATTGATGTTGCAAAAGAGCTTGCAAAGGATATGGGCGTAAAAATTGAATTTATTCCCACCAAGTGGTCCGGAATTATCCCGGCTCTTCTCACCGGCAAGTTTGATATGATCATCGGCGGTATGGGAATAACTGATGAGAGAATGAAGAAAGTTGATTTTACCGATCCCTATGATTATTCGGGCATGTCAATCGTTGCCAGCAGAAAGAAAGCACCGAAT
>CAYNFB010000147.1:6834-8199 GCA_964396355.1 uncultured Leptospirales bacterium
AGCATAAAGGATTTTAATAAAAAGGATATAGTTATAGCTGCAAGACTCGGCACTACTGCAGCTGAGGCTGTGAAGAGACATATGCCTGATGCCACGCTGAAACTGTTTGATGATGAGTCTCAGGCAATTCAGGAGCTTCTCACAGACAGAGTTCACGCCGTTGTCGCATCGGCGCCGCTTCCCGAATTTCAGTCCATTAAGTATAAAGACAGATTTTATCTGCCGCTGGAGGATACCTTTACGAAGGAACCCATCGGTTTTGCTGTGAGAAAGGGCGAGAAGAAGGCTATGGAATATTTCAACAGCTGGATAAAGAAGAAGTGGAATGACGGATATTTGAAGAAGAGAAAGTTCTACTGGTTCAGGACCAGAGAATGGGAGAAGAGGATTTAGCACCTTGCACAGGAGGGCTAAATTTACGTGGCTGGATCTGGTGCTGCTTGCTCTGATTTTCGGAGGGGCGGCATACATTATCTACCGGATATCTGTTGATCTCAGGTATGAATGGCAGTGGTCGGTTATACCTGATTATCTTTTCCGGTATGATGGGGATGAGGGCGGCTACGTTCAGGGCCTTTTGGTGAAGGGTCTGGTCCTCACATTAAAACTCAGCATATGGTCTTCAATTATTGCATCTGCAATAGGTCTTGTCATGGGACTCATGAAAATTTCCCACAGATATATATTGCGGATGACCTCCTCCACCTACGTGGGGATTGTGAGAAATATGCCCGCTCTGGTCTTTATCTTCATCTTTTATTTTTTTATAAGCAGTCAGATCGTTGCATATTTTGATCTGGACAGGCATGTCGCTCAGATGTCCGGAGAAGGGACTTACTTTTTTGCGCTGTTCTTCACAACACCGGATCAGCTTACAATCTTTATCTCAGCTATACTTACTCTGGCTATTTATGAGGGCGCTTATATGACGGAGATTGTAAGGTCGGGCATAGAGTCTGTTGAAAAGGGACAGTGGGAGGCCTCTTATGCTCTCGGGCTGTCTCATTATCAGAGCATGAGGCATAGCATATTTCGTCAGGCGGTGAAGCGCATACTCCCTCCTATGGAAGGCCAGCTGATTTCTGTCATTAAGGATTCTGCCATTGTATCTGTAATATCGGTGCAGGATTTGACCTTTCGGGGCATGGAGCTCATGGCTTCGACCTACAGGACCTTCGAGATCTGGATAACAATTACTGCAATGTATTTTGTTCTTACTTTTATGTGTTCCTGGCTTGTAAGGAGAGTGGAGAGTTCAATGGAGCGGAGAGGCTTTGTTTGAGGGGGGGGGGATATCCCCCCTCTATATTATTTCAGGGCTCTGTTGAAGTCTCTCCTCACGCAACAGGCCCAGCTTTCTTTTAT
>CAYNFB010000147.1:8209-8860 GCA_964396355.1 uncultured Leptospirales bacterium
TCTCGGTGGTCGCCGTATCATTAAAAAAGCCGACGCGGTCACCGCATTCGACGCCCGCTCGCCGGAGCAACGCGACTTGATCTGCAATGACGTTCTCCAGCTGGCGGTACGTTAATGCCATGGCCGGAGCCTCTAATGCTTCCACTGACATTGGATAAATAGCCGGAGTCATGTGAATGCCTATATGGGACAGCACCCTGGATGCCGCAATTTTTATGTCCTCAGCAATGTGATAGAAACAGGGCACGAGAATCAGTGTTATAACTGTTGCAAATATAAGGCCGTATCCGAAGGCCAGAGCCAGCGGTGCAACCATGTGACTCTTCTCGCCTATTCCGTAGATACTCGGGAAAAGCCCCAGCACGGTTGTACCTGTCGTGAGAATAATCGGTCTCAGCCTGAGTGCTGCTGCCTCATAAACCGCATCGAACATTCTGTGATTATCGGCCCTCTTGCAACAGGAGTGGATATGGATTCAGACTGGTCAAACTGGATGTATAGTACCTTTGCTTTATTAGATAATAACAACAGTAAAATCGTCGAAGAAAAATTAAGCAAATTATGGGAGGAATGCGAGTCAATATATTTTACTGAAGATGAACATCAGGAAATAGGTATAGTTTCGTTGTCGGATATTCCGTTTTATAACAA
>CAYNFB010000148.1:0-5351 GCA_964396355.1 uncultured Leptospirales bacterium
AGTGCCGTTCTTCCGGGTCATGAGTGATTCAACAATCTGGTCTATGGTCTGAGACGATATTTTCTTTCCGCAGGAGTGACAGTACGGCACTCCCACTCTTGCATAGAGCAGTCTGAAGTAGTCGTAGATTTCAGTCACCGTACCCACTGTAGATCGAGGATTCCGGTGAGTAGTCTTCTGTTCAATAGATATTGCCGGAGAAAGACCGTCTATAAAGTCAACATCAGGCTTCTCCATCAGCCCGAGGAACTGCCGGGCATAGGACGAAAGAGATTCAACGTATCTCCTCTGCCCCTCGGCATAAATTGTATCAAAAGCCAGAGAAGATTTTCCCGAGCCGGATAATCCTGTTATGACAACAAAACTGTTTCGGGGAATCTCGAGAGATATATTCTTTAGATTATGCTCTCTCGCTCCCTTGATAACAATTTTTTTATCACTCATATTTGTGTAACATTCACAGACCCGCACATAGGACAGACAGCATCTGCCTCATAATCATCAGAATCTTCACCTCTTCTCTTGAATAGAACATCCTCCCACCTGTAGTCACAATCTTCACAGGCGTAGCTTACATTAACTTTCCGTTCAGGGTTTTCGCCACTTTCATCATCATCGTCGAAGCTCTCTTCTGAATCCTTAAGTTCCTCTTCATCATAGTGCTCCTCATAATAATCGTCCTCATATACCTGGTCATCTAAATCTTTTTCTATGTAGTCATCTGACATAATTACACCTTACCTATCTTTTTATGATGATGATTATCACCTGGTTCAAAGCCTTCAGGAAATCCCTGAAGACACGCATGGAATACAAAAAAAAAAGTAGATATTTTTGTCAAAATATTTTAGTCAATCAGGTAAAAAAAATCACATCCTTTGCCTGCTGAGTAAAAGAAACCTCCCATGAAACAACTTTATCCGGTTTTTCCGGTTTAACCGGAAACTCCAATATAAGAGTTCACCAGAATCAATTTATCAACTTTTGCTCTACATGGCAATGAATATAGAATATCTGCTGAAATATTTTATTCTAAAAAAAGCAGAGATACGAAGTCTGATGAGACATTTATCAGAAGGTATTACGAGAAAAAGAAGGAATGATCAGTGCGGAATATTATAAATAGGTAATGAAAAACACAGATAAGGAAGATCCCCGGTATACCAGCAGCATAAAGGTTAACATCATACCGGGAAAGTACCCGTCCTCTGGAGCCGGAAAGAACGTCCGTTCTTTCCGGAGTTGAGGCGGGCATATTTGACAAAACAGCAAAAAGTCTATTTAACCAGTTTCATTACTTTATCTGCATTAAGATTAGAGATAGAGCCAAGATCCTGCTGACCATTTCCGAATATTCCATTTATATCGGACATCAAATTTTCGACTTTGCGGTTACCTGCCAGGTCTGATGCAATAATATTATCGACTTCTACCTGAACACGGGTCAACTTGTTGATATCACCGGTAATCAGATTGTTCACTTCATCCTTCTTTGAAGATAAAATTTCAGATGAAAACTGTTCATTGATAAATTCACGAAGAACAGCGCTGCCGTTAAAGGTTGTCCTGGTGAGAACCTCCTCGGGATTTCCTCCCGAAGCTGCGGCTGCTTCCATTTCTCCAATTCCGTTTTTGATAATCTGATTCTTTGACAGAGAAGTCTGAATTTCCTTTACTTCCTTCTCTATTGTTTCAATACGGGAATTGATTTTATTGCTTATTGAAACAGAGTCACCTTTTACACCCTTACTGTCCTTCTGCTGGCTTCCCTGCTCTATTTTCTTTCTGTTGCTGATTTTCTGGGCAGATCCCAGAATTCCTTCTGGAGATATTTTCATTTTACACCATCCCTTGTGTCTTTATTTTTTTTTATATATATGTGACACTCCATTGTCAAATATAAGGATGGCGAAGAAATTTGTCAATAATTTTAAGACAGAGGATCAGGCGGGGTTCCTGAATTCAAGTTTTCAGGATTGTCGGAACGGTCCATTTTAACAGAAATAAGTTTAGAAACACCGGGATCCTCCATGGTAACTCCGTATATAGACTCACTGATACTCATGGTCTTCTTGTTATGAGTAACAATCATAAACTGAGTGTTCCTGGAAAATTCTTTAAGCATTTTAATGAATCGGAAAATATTCTGTTCATCAAGCGGCGCATCTATCTCATCGAGGAAACAGAATGGTGAAGGCTTAACCATATATGTGGCAAAAAGAAGCGCTATTGCAGTGAGAGCCCTTTCTCCTCCAGACAGAAGATTGATATTCTTAAACTTCTTCCCGGGAGGTCTAACCATGATGTCAATTCCGCTTTCGAGAACCCTCTCGTGATCAGCAATTTCAAGAAAAGCTTCTCCTCCGTCAAAGAGTCTCTTGAAAACTTCTGCAAAATTCTTCTGAATTTCACCAAATGTATTCATAAACATTTCTACAGAGGTCCTGTTTATATCTTCGATAACCGAGACAATGTCCTCACGAGCTTTTTCAATATCGGTTTTCTGATCAAGATAATACTCGAATCTCTTTTTAAGATCGCGGTATTCCTGTATGGCAAGGTTATTTATAGGCCCCAGCTCGTGGATTTTCTTCTTCAAATCCTGAATGTCAGAATTCAGTTCATTGGTCATATTGTCATTGAGTTTTGAGCTGTCCAGATCGGTTACTTTCTTTTCATATTCTGTCCAGAGGTAATCCTGTATTCCGTCACGTTTGAATGACAGTTCAACCCCTGATCTCTCGAAATTATTCATCCTGTCGATTATCCGGGTTAGTTCTTCCTCATCCTTTCTGGATAAATTCTTTCTCTTTATTATATTACTTTCAATTTCACCTCTTCTTGCTACAAGCTCCTCTACACTTTTCTTGAGACTTTCACTCTTCTCATTAAACTGAATGAGCTTGTCCTCAGACTCCCGAATCTCCTTCTGAAGATCATTTATTGTTTTGTCTGTCCGCTGGAGATCCTCGTTAAAGTTTTCTATCTGTTTCCTAACATCATCAATCTGATGAGAAAGAGAGAACAGCTGTTTATCTATCCAGTTGCTGTCATTTTCAAATTTAGTCAGATCTGTCTCGATTCTGGTAATCATGATATTAACATTATCTACTTCTTTCTGCTCATTCTGTATGAATTCATCAAGAAGCACATTGTCGGCACGGAGCTGATCAAGTTTCAGCATAGACTCGCGAATGCGCTGATCAAGACTCTCTTTTTCTGCATGTATACCGGTTTTATCAAAGAGTATTGACCTGAACCCGTCCTCATAACTCTCAAATTTATAGATATTCTGCCTGAGACTATCCATATTGATCTTTTCAAGAAAAAGCCCCGCACTGTCGTAGACCCTGACCTTGAGTTCATCAAGAGCATTGTGGAGACTCATCTCAATCTGATTGAGCTCTTCCTCAATCACACGCTTAACATCCTGCCTCTCTGTCTCTGAATCCTCAAGCTCAATCTTTCTCTTTTCAATTGCATCAACCAGCTGCTTTATTACAACCTCGAGAGCTTCCCTGAATTTTTTCAGGTTCGAATCAATATCTTTTATCCGGTTATTATTCTCTTCTATCTGATCCCTGGATTTGTGCATTGATTCAATTTTATTCTTCCTGGTTTCAAAGAATTCTGCACGTTTCTGTCTGTCTCCGGTAATTTTTTCCTTCAAATGAATAAGGGTTTCCTCATTCTTCTTCTTCTCAAGAATCAGTTTCTCGTGATTTTCCTTTCTCTCTTCAATTTTCTTTACAAGACCGTTCTTTCTGTTCTGATTTTCCTCGACGAGACGTCTGTTTCTTTCTGTAGCAATATCTATATTTTCGCACCGTACTCTGTAGGCATCGAGTTTTTTCTCTATTTCAAATAACTGATACTGAAGATCATTCTTCTTCTTCTCGTCCTTCTCATTCTCAGAACTGGTCATGGATACACGTCCGGAGATCTCGTCTCTCTCCTTCTTAAGTCTCTCAAGATCAGCTTTATTCTTTTCAAACTTTCTGGAAAACTCTATGTACTTAATGGCATTTACCTTCACGTCGAGTTCGGATAACCTGCCTTTAAGGTTGAGGTATTCTTTGGTCTTTTCAGCCTGCTTAGCCTTAAGTTCCTTTTCTCTTTCAATCTCTTTGATTATATCATTTATACGGTTGAGATTCTCACCCGTATCGTGAAGTTTTCTCAAAGACTCCTTCTTCTGAAGCTTATACCTGGAAATACCGGCGGCCTCTTCAAATAGATAACGTCGATCCTCGGCTTTGGTGGAGAGGATCAGATCCATTTTCCCCTGTTCCATGACCGAGTAGGCAGACTTGCCTATTCCTGTGTCCATGAAGAGCTTATCTATATCCTTCAGTCTCACGGGAGATTTATTAATCAGGTATTCAGACTCTCCATCCCTGAAGATTCTTCTGCTTACAGTCACCTCTTCAGAGTCAAAATCAAGAATACGTTCTGCATTATCGATGGTGAGCGATACCTCGGCAAGAGAAAGAGGTTTTCTCTGATCAGTTCCGGAGAAGATGATATCTTCCATTGTCTGTCCGCGGATATTCTTGGCCTGCTTCTCACCGAGTACCCATTTAACAGCATCTACAACATTGGACTTCCCGCAGCCGTTAGGGCCCACAATAGCCGTTATACCCGATTCAAATTCAATGTGAGTCTTATCTGCAAATGATTTAAATCCGAACATGTTCAATGATTTAAGAAACATATATATCCACTTTTGTAATTTTTATCATTATTTAGCGTACGACGATAAGGAAGACTAACTGATCAGGATACTGCCTTTTAATAATTGGCAAGTAATAATTCCAGATATATCTGTTAAATACTAAAAAATAAACATAGCGCTTTAATCAAGAATATTTTAAAAAGACCCTGCAAAAAATTACTATTGCACCCGGAGACAGAATTTGTTAAAATATAATGACTTTTTTACAAAGTCGGCTCACTACGGACGGACTAGTAAGTCCGTGGATAGCAATGTGGGGATATAAAATGGCAAAAGACAGAAAATCAGAATCGATGATAACCAGAGCAACTCCCTACTCCGAGGCAGAAAAGTTCTTCACCCCCGGGGGCGGCTTCGATGATAAAAAGTTTTCAGCAAATCTCAACAGAATACTGGATGAGATCAAAGCTGAATATGCATTACCGGAAGAATTCACAGAGAAAGCAAGCTTCTGGCTTTCAGATTACGTCACAGAGCTGATAGACTACCTGACAGATGAGGATTTACCCGGCGTAGCATCTGAACTGCTCAGAACAGCTATCACCCAGTCATCACGGCGTGAGCTGAAGTTTATAAACCTTGCATCAAAACAGCTCAGCCTCCTCCTTACCAGCCC
>CAYNFB010000148.1:5361-7715 GCA_964396355.1 uncultured Leptospirales bacterium
AGGGAAGCGGTCGAATATCACGGGATGAGAAGAGAATTAAAATTTTTGCAGCTGCTCTCAGGGTTTTCGAGGCCGAGGGCTACAGAAAGTCAACTATGGATAAAATAGCAGACGCTGCAGGGATAGGCAAGGCCTCGGTATACCGGATTTTCAAAAACAAAGAAGAACTTCTCGATGAGCTGCTGAAGAAGTACTACAATGAAATAGTCAGAAACATAGAAAATATAAACTCCGTTGAAGAGGATGTTCTCCGTCAGATAAAAAAAATGATAGCCTTCTGGATAAACTTCATATCAGAAAACCCGGTTGTATACCAGCTGATACATACAGAGGCTAATCCTGAAGGCATCAGCAACAGGCTTATCTACTACGACTACCTGACATCAAGCCTGCCGGTTTTCAAAAAAAACATGATATCACAGAACAACGATACAAAGATCAAGTCAGTAAATTTCTATTCAGTCTTCTACGGAATAATGGGATACATCGACGGCATATTCATAAAATGGTATAGAAATGACAGGCAGTACAACCTTAGAGATGAAATACCGGGAATAGAAGAGGTTTTATTTCACGGGATACTGGAGAAGGACCAAAATATTTAAATCTGCTTTGTCTTGACATTCCGGGTATAAAAATAAAAAAAGTTATCAGTCAGATAAACGGAAAAATATATATGAACAGAGTAATAACACCATTAAAGACCGGTGAGGTCATGTCCGGCATCAAAAGCGGTCTGCCAATATTTATAGGCTACTTCACAACATCGGTTGCCTTTGGAATACTTGCCACATCCTCAGGTCTCTCTCCGTTTGAAGCTGTTCTCTTCTCTGCCTCAAATCTCACCGGAGCTGCCCAGTTTATGGCAATAAACCTGATGGCCTCAGGAAGCGCCATGGGAGAAATAGTCACATCAGTAGTACTGATGAACCTGCGCTACTTTATAATGAGCGCCTCCCTTGCAAGAAAAATCGGATTGCGAAGAATTACAGACCGGGCAATTATCTCATTCGGAGTAACAGACGAGGTCTTTTCCGTCGCGGCCCTTAAAGCAGGCACAGTGAGCCCCTGCTTCATGTACGGACTGCAGGGGATATCGTGGCTGGGATGGACTGCAGGAACACTGGCTGGAGTCACTGCCGGATCATTTCTTTCTCCTTCTCTCCAGGATGCCATGTCGGGAGCACTCTTTGCTCTCTTTGCGGCACTGCTGGTTCCTGAAATGAAAAAAGGCATACAGCCCTTATTTCTGGCAGCTGCAGCCGGTGCGGTAAACACATTGCTATATTATATCTGGCACGTCTCAGAAGGATGGTCCATTGTAATATCCATGCTGCTGGTAACTGCAGCAGGTGCAGCCCTGTTCAAAGATGATGAAAACAATAAACCTTCAGGAGCTGAGGCATGAATGAGTCATTGCTTATCATAATAGTCTGCGCGGCGGCAAACTACATTCTCAGAGCCGTTCCGTTCTTCATATCAATTGGAGAAAAGATGCCGCCCTATATAAAGAGATTTCTCGATTACATGCCCGTAGCGGCACTGGGAGCCCTTATCTTTCCGGGGGTAATTACATCCTTCCCGCAGAATCCGGCTGCAGGAATAGCCGGAGTTGCAGCTGCCGGGATCACGGCCTGGTTCTCAGAGGGACTTATGGTGCCGGTATTTGCATCCGTTGCCTCCACCTGGTTCGTCCTTCAATACCTCTAACGCAGAGTCATGGCAATGTAAAACGCAGAAACACCAAAAAAATAATTGCCCTAAATTTATTCTTCTGAAACATTAAACAAAATGAAAAATAAAAAGCTCAGTATAATTGCAGTTTTACCTCTTCTCTTCTGTCTCTGTACCGGAAGTCAGCAGAAGGATGAATCTAAAGGCAGGAATACCTATACCTATGGAAATTCAACAGACTCCATAAATAGATCCTCTATAAAAATTGACGGAGCAGCCACCTATGAACTGCTTTTTTCTCTGGCAGGAGAGACTGAATGCTTTACAATAGAGATAGTCTCAGCGTTCCTTCGTAAAGAATTTCCAATCAGCAGAGTTCCTGCAAAGACCTACTTTATCGTTGAAAAAGTAATGAATATCGAAAAATTCAAATCGAGAAAGAAACAGGTATTCATACCCCTGGCAAAAAATTACAACAGCGAATGGGACGTGTTTTCACCGGTGAAAATATGCCGCATGGGCGGGGATCCGCTATCAAGATTGAGCAAATCGGATTACAGGATCAGATTTACCACAATGAGAAAAGAAACTGCCTACTCTATATCACTCATGCTTCGATTTCCTTATTTATTCTATCAATCAATCTATTATACTGGGCAAAGAAGATATGGAAAGGCAAT
>CAYNFB010000148.1:7725-8822 GCA_964396355.1 uncultured Leptospirales bacterium
CTTTATAGTAACTATTAAATCACCCCGGGCCGTCACATTCAAATAGACCTCAGACCCCGCATGTCTCAAGAGCAGACTCAACTTCTGCCAGTACAGCACCTTCACTGATACCCCGGAATGACAGGAGAGCCTTCCCTGCCTCTGCACCGCCGATTCTGCCAAGAGCCCAGGCTGCCATGCCGGTCACTCTATAATCGTCAAAACATGAGAATCCATTTATAAGAACCGGAACGTATTTTTCATCACGGCTATTCCCCATTGCCCTTGCAGCATTCATTCTCCACCGCCACACATTATCATAACTCATATAGAACATACGGGGCCACACTCTGGTATTGAAGTATTCTCTGTTCATCATAAAAATTTCAGCAGGATTAAATATTTCCGACAGAAGACCGGCATTCTCCGCCTCTGTCCTTTCCTTTGTGAGCCAGATATTATTTCGGGGGCACACATCCTGGCATCTGTCGCATCCGTAGATATACTGTCCCATCGGCTCCCGCAATTCATGAGGAGTTATACCCTCACCGTAGTAAGTAAGGTAGGAGATACACTTATTCGGTTCGATTCTTCCTCTTCCAAGAAGAGCGCCCGTGGGACATGCGGCCACACAGGCGTTCCTGCACCAGACTGGGCAGTCTGTTTCAACAGTCGGTTCATCGGGTTCAAAATAAGCATCCACCACAAGAACAACGGGAAAGACAAATGAACTGCCCCCCGCAGCTCTGGATGCATAAAAGAGACAGTTCTTCCCGAATGTGCCAAGGCCGGCTGAAGCAGCCGCCAGCTTATCAGGCATAGAAGCTGAAAGTTTAGAGTCCACGCCCGCTTCTTTGAGAAATTTTCTAAACTCTTTTATTTTCAGAGCAAGACCGTCTCGTGTCACTCTGTCGTCATTGAGATAACATCTGCCGTAATTTTTTTCGAGCGTCCCGGGGAGAGAAGATTCATAGTATGAGTGGAGAAGAACAATAACAGATTTTGCCCCGGTCAATACATTCCCGGGATCAACAGAACCGGTAAGATCTAGCCCAACTCTCCCTGTCCAGGAATAACTGTCCTCACGTCCTTTAAGACATTCAAGCTGGGATGACAGC
>CAYNFB010000149.1:0-518 GCA_964396355.1 uncultured Leptospirales bacterium
AAAAAAAGAATTCTTTTAAACAGGCCGAATATTCCAAGAGGACCCATGTTGTAAACAAAGGGGACAATTTTTTTATAATAGCCTTTCGCCTCTTTAGGAACATTTGAAGCTTTGGAAAAAATTCTCAGCATCTCCGCAGCATGTCCCTTCCATGTAGCAGTCTGGGCTGTAACTGCAATTATTTCAGCAGCTGTTCTGGCCGCTACCTGATCAAGGCAGGCTTTAACCATGGCATCTTTCTTTTCAGGAGTCGTCACGTGATAGAATCCCCATGGCTGGAGATTTGAAGAGTTAGGTGCAAGCAGTGCATTTTCAAGGCATATATTCATTATTTTTTCAGGGATAGGTTCATCCTCAAAAATACGCACTGAACGCCTTGAATCGATGACCTTCTGAAATTCCCCGGCATCAATTTTTGGTGCTTTTTCAACGTAATCAAATACAGGTGCATTGGAAAGTATGTCATTAGCCATGTTAGCCTCGATTTATAATTTGAATAGTATCTTATTTTAATATAC
>CAYNFB010000149.1:528-8788 GCA_964396355.1 uncultured Leptospirales bacterium
GCTTGGGATGCGAAAATGATTCTTCTCCCGACCCCATATCTGGAATAATTTGGCACAAGACCCCCAAAGCATCACCTTTGGAGTATACCCCTAAAATAAAGAAAGTTAAATTTTTCAAAAACGGAGAATCGTCTTTCGGCTATGCGGAGGTTTTATTCTCCATTATAAATTATATGAGTTTGGTGCCGGCATGGTACGATTTTCTATTTGCATAATCGGTTAATCTATTATCATAAAGGATGGTGAAGTCGATTCATCAGGAGGAAGAATATGAATATTGAGATTCTCAGTGCGTTCTTTATGTGGTGTACAGTTATCAACGGTTCTCTGCTGATGCTGTGGACAGTGATGAGCATTGCAGCGCCTGACATTATCTATCGTATGCAGAGCAGGTTCTTTCCCATTCCCAGGGAAGCATTTAACGTGGTCTTCTATTGTTTTATCGGCCTGTTCAAGATTGTTTTTCTGGTTTTAAATCTGGTGCCCTGGATAGCCCTGCTGATTATTGGATAGAAATTCCTGAGGACAGTATGCGGTGAAATATAAATGTGAATTTTATAGTTAAGATATTGATAGTAAGGTTCGAGGAATACAGATTATGATTAGACATAAAGTATATCGATTAGTAGAAAAAGGGTCTCACGGTTCCCGGATCAATTTAACCTTTGACTACTCCATCATGATTTTGATCATTTTAAATTTAATCGCCATAACTCTGGAAACAATTCCCGAGGTTAAAAAAACACTCGGCGAATCATTGAGATATTTTGAAATTTTTTCTGTAATAATATTTTCTTTAGAATATATAATGAGAGTTTACGTTTCGAATTTAACTCATCCATCATCTTCAAAATTAAAATCTGCAGTAAAATTTATTTTTTCCGGTTACGGGTTGGTTGATATAGCCGCGATTCTGCCATTTTATCTGCCGTTCTTAATATCTATTGATTTAAGATTTCTTCGAATTCTAAGAGTCATGAGGTTTTTGCGGGTTCTAAAAATAAATCGTTATAATAATTCATTAAACTTGATATGGTCTGTTATAAAAGAAAAACGAGTAGAACTTGGGGTTACAGGTTTTTTAACTTTTTTGATTCTAACAATTGCATCTTTTTTAATGTATCATATCGAAGGAGCTGCACAGCCGGATCAATTTCCCAATATAATCGCCTGTTTCTGGTGGGCTGTTGCAACTTTAACAACTGTCGGATATGGAGATGTCTATCCGGTTACAGTCCTGGGTAAATTTGTAAGCGGTTTTATCGCAGTTCTCGGGATAGGTCTGGTTGCTCTGCCTACAGGACTGATAAGTGCCGGGTTTATGGAAAAAATAGATCGAAGAAATTCTCTTCGGCGAAAATGTCCTCACTGCGGTAAAGAAATTGAATAACTGCTGTTTCTTCTCTGCCTGGTATTTTTGAAAACGCAGTGTTCCCCTCCGCCCGAAACAGCAGGCAGAGGGACTGTATACTATTTGTTGTAAATCTGCTGTATCTCTTTCAGTATTGCGTAAACTGCATCCATGTTGCCTTCTTTATTTCGCCTCATCCAGAATGAAATATAGGGTGAGCCGGACATGGCCGAATGCCTGTCTCCTGTCAGATGTTTATTCAGGTCCTCAGAAAGATCATATGAAGAGTAGCCGTATGCTCCATTGTAGACTTTACTAATTTCTTCTACCTCAGTTTTCATCGCACCTGTCTGTGTGAATCTTGAATTGTAGAACTCCGACATCTTGATGTCATAGTCCTTGATGCGTTGAAGCCGTTCGTATGTAATGATAAGTCCGTTTACGAAATTGTCTGCCCGCATGCGCCTGTAGTCTTCAGGGGAGACAGTCTTAGTCATCAGGGGCCTGGCGAGGCTGAATACTTTTTTTAAATTTTCCGGGCTTCTGTTAATGCGGTAACAGGCATAGGCGAGCATCCTTTTCTCCATTCCCGGTTTTTTTTCGTCACTGTAGTAGCCGTGATGGCGTTCCTTCCCGTCCACAAAGCTCGGCAGAGCATTATAAACATGCCAGAAATAGCTGCTGGTTAGCAATGGGCCAAAGGGACTTTTCCCGGCAAGGACTGTGGTTGAAAGAAATTCTGCGAGAACCTTTATACTGCTGTTTGTGAACTGATTAAGGTCGTCTGTCTTCAGAATACTCTTCATTTCACTGACCTGACCTTTCGGCAGATCATAGTAGTTCGTCTCTATGCCGGTTTTTTTCTCATCACACATGGTTATGGTCATAGAAATTATAATAATCAATAGAATTTTTACAGGTTTCATATTTCCTCCTTTAATAGACAGATAGGGATGATACAGGCGGTTTCTTATTGGTCAACAGAGTTTTTTATTTTGTTTGTATTTATATTACAGGAGAAAAATATACCGGAGTATTTTTTTAAAAAAGCTGCAGGAGGATGCGGATAAATCTTCACCCTCCTGCAGGAGGAATATCATGTTTTGTCTGAGTTATTGCGCCGGATTCTGACCCTTAACCGCTTTAAGAGCCTTCTGGAAATTATTATCAACAGCCTGCCAGTTTACCACATTCCAGAAAGCGCTGATGTAATCGGGTCTCCTGTTCTGATATTTCAGGTAATAGGCATGTTCCCATACGTCGAGTCCGAGAATCGGGATGAGGCCTTCCATTACCGGACTGTCCTGATTCGGAGTTGAATGTATAATTAGTTTTCCATTACTGTCAGCTGAAAGCCAGGCCCATCCTGAACCGAATCTTGCTGCGGCTGCATCAGAGAATTTTTCTCTGAATTTTTCCAGTGAACCGAATGTGTCTATCAATGACTCCGATAGTTCTTTCCCCGGATTATTTTCCTGCCTCTGTCCGAGAATCTGCCAGAACAGGGAATGATTAAGATGCCCGCCGCCGTTGTTCCTTACGGCTGTTCTTATCTCCTCCGGCACGCTTGCAATATCAGCCAAAAGATTTTCAAGAGGCAGTTCTGACAGGCCAGGGTGCTTCTCCAGTGCTCCGTTGAGTTTGTCTACGTATCCTCTATGATGTTTTGTATGATGGATTTCCATTGTCCGTGCATCTATATGCGGTTCAAGTGCATTATAATCAAAGTTGAGTTCCGGCAGTGTATATTTAGTCATCCTTTTCTCCTTAAGTTGTTTAGTATTTTCTTTATTTATTAAACTTAACAAAGTTTAGCAGTAAAGTCAAGGCCCGGAGTCCGTATTAATTTAATTTTTTAAAACACCGGTGAAGTTATTAAATTGATTGCAGTAATAAGCTGTTTTGTTATAGTAATAAAAAATTTGCAGTATAAAAAATCTTTTAAAAGCAGAAGATCTTTATCTTTGTATCTGCTTTTTAGATTTGAGGAATAAATAATGGATAATTTCAAATTTGCGGTTTTCATTGACGGCGACAATATCTCTCCCAAGCTTCTTAATCCAATACTGGATGAGATTCGAAAATACGGAGAAATACAGATTAAGCGTATCTACGGGGACTGGACCACTCCGCATATGAACGGGTGGAAGGAACTCCTCATGGAAAATCCCATTCGTCCATATCAGCAGTTCAGGTACGGCCTCAATGCAACTGACAATGCTCTGATTATGGATACAATCGAACTGATCAAGTCTGATAATGATTCGGTAAATGCCATCTGTATAGTCTCATCGGATCACGGCTACTACAGCCTCTCTCTGCGGCTCAGGGAAAACGGAAAGTTCGTCCTTGGAATCGGGAAAAAGAACACAAAGGAAATTTTTATTAATTCCTGTAATCAGTTCACTTTTATCGAAAATATTGTGGTAAAGGAGACCAGGGCTCCCGAGAAGACTGTGAAGGAGGAACGCTCTCTGGAGCAGATTATTGATGAATCGATCAAGGCAACGGGTATTGATCATGAGAACGGCATACTGCTCTCCAAATTCGGCAAGATTCTCAGAGAAAAAAATCCAAGCTTCGACCCGAGAGATTTCAACCATAATTCTCTCATAGAGATAGTCAGGCAGTTTCCTGAAAAATTCAGACTCGACGACGACAGCTCCACTCCTCCCAATCACTGGCTCTATCTGATCAATTCTCATCAGAATGAGGAGGAGTACGAGACAGGAACAGTGAAGAGGTTTCTGAATAACTACGGATTTATAGAAAATAAAAAAGGGGATTATTACTTCACAAGCACAAATATTGCTCCGGAATTTAAGAAGTCAAAAATAAAAAAAGGTGTGAAAGTGAAATTCCGGGTTTTCAGGGAACCCAATAAAAACGGGGAATCTACTGATGAAAAGAACGGCAAGGCATCCAATATAATGATTATTGAATAAGACGCTGTATCCTGATCATATAAATAATGAGGCATGAGATAATGAGATTTCTATTGATAACACTGATTCTTCTCTTCTATATTTTTTTCTTCATCAGGGCATACACTCTGTCAAAATCTCTGGGCACGAAAATTAAAGCAGAAAATCTGCTGCTCAATGCATCGATTTTTTTTGCTGGCATTTCGTCTGTTATATTCCTGGTTTATCTTTTCTTCCCGATTACCGGAAAGTATTTTATAGTACTATATTCTTCTGACCTGCTTACCTTATCGGGATCAGTTGTGATTGCTCTGGGACTAGTGGCCAGCTGTGCCGCATCTTTATCATTAAAGAATTCGTGGCGCATTGGAATTAATGAAGATGAGAAAACAGAATTGATCACCGGCGGTATTTACAGATTTTCCCGGAATCCCTATTTTCTTTCCTATGATCTGGTTCTGGCAGGAATGGTTCTGTCTATGATATCTCCGGTTCTGATTGCGACTTTTCTGATAACAGTAATCATGTTCCATAAGATGATATTAAATGAGGAAGAATATCTGGAGCGTCATCATGGGATCAGTTACAGAGAGTATAAAGAAGCTGTAAGGCGATATATTTAATATGACGGTGAATGCAGATCCGGGCGAATAATTTGAAATTATAAATTCTGACATATTGAAATATTAATTATATCTCACATGTGAGGATCATTTTTTTGATGAATGAATAAGTGATAATATTTCACTTTGTTATGTTTAAAAAACCGCCGGACCGGCGGTTAAAAGGGGCTTCATCCTCCGCCTGAAGGAGCGCATCCTCCCGAAGAGGATGCTCCAGGGCTGGAGAATGACGACATTATTTTCCCTGTTTTTTCAGATCCGCAGGACGGGCATTTGCCGCCGTTGGAGTCTCCCATTTTTTTCAGTGCTGAGAATATATTTCCGCAGTCTTCACATTTAAATTCATATATGGGCATATCACATTCCAGTAAATTAGTTTATGCTACATTGCTTAAATAAAGAAATTTTGTCAACCTAATTTGTTTTTAAAAATAACCGGGCTGCCCGTCACAATGTATTCTTTGGAGGCAGTATTCCATATCAGTATTCCCTTATCTCAATGTCGCCCATCACTGCATAATATACTCCCTCTGCAAGAGCCTTCATCTCATCCTCTCCGGGATATATTACAATTCTGGAAATAAAGCCTGTTCTTTCCTCAATCCATCTGCAGAAGAGTTCATCATATGCTATTCCTCCGGTGAGTATAATCGCATCAACATCACCGTTCAGTACCGCAGCCATAGCTCCGATATCCTTGGCAACCTGATAGGCCATTGCCCTGTATATGAGTTCCGCTTTACTGTCTCCATCTCTGGCCATGTTTGCCGCTTCATAGGCGCTGTTGGTTCCGAGGTAGGCGACCAGGCCTCCCCGGCCGGTTATCTTCTTTCTTATTTCTTCTATGGAATACTTTCCGGAAAAACACATCGTTACAAGATCACCTGCAGGCAGGCCGCCGGTTCTTTCAGGGGAGAAAGGGCCTTCTCCGTCGAGGCCGTTGTTCACATCTATGACTCTTCCTTTTCTGTGGGCGCCTACTGTTATCCCACCGCCAAGGTGTGTGATGATAAGATTGACATCTTCGTATTTCAGCCTGTGCTCACGGGCGAATCTTCTGGCAACAGCCTTCTGGTTCAGGGCGTGAAATTTGCTCTCTCTTGCCATCTCCGGCATGCCGGTTATCCTGGCGGTATCTTCCATTTCATCAACAATGGGAGGATCTACAATATATGCATCTATGCCGCTGCCCGCATCATCTGCAATTTCAAAAGCAAGGAGCCCTCCCAGATTAGCCGGGTGGCTTCCTGAAATCTCATTTTTAAGATCTGCGATGAGGGCATCATTAACCCGGTATACTCCGCCTTCAACCGGTTTTATCAGTCCGCCTCTTCCCACAACAGCATCAATTGAGGAGAGCGCTATCTCTGCCTTCCTGAGTTCATTTAATATGAGATCTTTTCTGAAGCTGTGCTGATCCATCACACAGGGGAATGCGCCGAGCTCTTCGCTGCTGTGCTTAATATTTATGGTAAAGATATCATCGTGGTTTTCAAATACTGAGATCTTGGTGGAGGTGGATCCGGGATTGATTGCAAGAATCTTCATTGGCATCTCCTTTTCTTATTGAAGTGCTGCGGCAAGTGCGATGGACATAAGCTTTGTTCTGTCCGTGTCAGATCTTGAGTTGAGCACCACGGGAACGGACGCTCCAAGCATGACAGAAGCTGTAGTGCTCCCTGCAAGGTAGGTCAGGGCCTTGTAGAGGGTGTTGCCGGTTTCTAAATTCGGACAGAGTACGATGTCGGCATCTCCTCCTACATCTGTTGTTATTCCCTTATATTCACAGGCCTCCCGTGATATTACACTGTCGAAGGCCAGCGGGCCGTCTATCAGACAGTTCTGAATCTGTCCTCGTCTGTTCATCTGGGTGAGAGCTGCGGCATCAATTGTGGCCTGCATCTTTTCGTTGACCACTTCCACTGCAGCCAGGACTGCCACTTTGGGCTCCTTAAGACGCAGTCTTGTGTAAAGGCCCACTGCGTTTTTCACTATGTCGATTTTTTCTTTCAGCCCCGGAGATACATTCATCCCGGCATCGGTGACGCAGAGAAGTTTGTGATATCCCGAGCATTCAATGAATGCTGCATGGCTCATGGTCACTCCTCTGCCTATTCCTCTCTCTCGATTAATAATCAGGCCCAGCAGATTTGCTGTACCGACATGTCCCTTCATGAGAATCTGCGCCTCTCCATCCCTGATTAGTGATACTGCTATTTCGGATGCTTTGACGGGATCCTCTTCATCTATAATTTCAGCACTTTCAATGGGGAAACCTGTATCCCCTGCAATTTCTTCGATGGCAGTCTTCTTTCCCACAAGAATAGGAGAAACTATTCCGGATTGCATAGCCTGATGTACAGCTGAAAGAGCGTGTTCATCTGCGGCGGCGGCCAGTGCGAGTCTCTGCGGGGGGTTGGACTTTGCAATTTCAAAAATCTGATCAAGGGAATTAAGTATCATCCGGGCCTCCATTTTTATGGTAAAAATTTACACGGCATAAGATTCATAGTAATAATGTTTTCGGGCAGATGGTAATTTTATCATGAAAAAATGGAGACTGAGCATGTTTTTAAGGCAGTAAATCACCCATGGCTGCTGACTGCTCTTTTTACAGGCGTTTTTTCTATAGATGAACTGATGTCTTTATCTGAAAAATTAATGAAGTTACTGCTTTCCTGAAACAAGAGAAGCTGTCTTTTCAGAACAGCTTCTCTTTATGAGTAATTTACTGTATTTGGAATTTATCCGCTGCCGGCCATGATCTGATTTTCCCGGGAGGAAAATCAGATCTGCTTTTTTTAAAAATTAATCCCCATGATCGTTTGAGGCGAAACATCGGCCCGGCAGATGACCTACTTCTTGTCTTTGAGTATTCTGTCGAGAAAGGAAATCACGTATTCAGCGACCTTGTTCAGTTCCGCTCCTCGTACAATACCGTGTCTTTCGGAACTGATTTTTATAACCTGTTTGTCCGGAGATCCTATCTCTTCGAAAATTTCCTCGGCGCTGTCCGGGTTTACAACCGGATCCTGTGAGGCCTGAATAATCAGAGCAGGTATTTTTATATCCTTCAGACTGTCCTCTACGACATTCATCAGCTGGTCGAGCTCATAGGTGCCCTTGACAGGATTTCTGGTATAGTTTATATGGGGATTCTCAGGGTCGTTGGGAACAAATTCCATTTTTTTGCCCACACTGAATTTTTCTACAATACTGTTGTACATCACAACGGCTCCCGAGAAATGAGCTCTCACATCCTGGAGTCTCAGCGGCGCGCTGATGGGAATTACTCCCTTGAATTTATCTCCCTTCCTGGCAGCCTGAAGAAGAGCAAGACCTGCTCCCGTTGAGAAACCCGC
>CAYNFB010000150.1:0-8781 GCA_964396355.1 uncultured Leptospirales bacterium
CACCGGTCTATCTCAGTTAATCAACGATGATTAAAATTCATTCACCGGTCTATCTAATTTAATCAACGATGATTAAAATTCATTCACCGGTCTATCTAATTTAATGAACGATGATTAAATTTCATTCACCGGTCTATCTCAGTTAATCATCGATGATTAAATTTCATTCACGGGCCGGGGGCCGGGCTCATTGGCCCCATCCCCGAAAGAATATACCGCTTGACAGAATTGCATCCTCTCATACATCATAATTTATTAAATAAATACAGTTAATGGAAAATTTCAGATATGAAAAAAGGCAGCAGTATAACACTCGATGATTACGGCAAGGGACTACTCGTTGGAATAATATCCAGAGCATTGAGTGATGATCAGAGTCTCACGGCCGATGATATAGAAAAGCTTAAAGAGATAAAAAAACAGCTCCAGGATTCCTCACACTGATTTAATATCAGAACACCACTTAAAAAACATATCCTTCATAGCAGGTATGCTCACCGGTTTGGAAAGATAATCATTCATACCGGCTTCAAGGCATTTCTCCCGGTAGCCTTCCATTGCGTGAGCAGTCAGTGCAACAATAACGATATCTTGACTGTTGATGCCGCAGTTTCCCGATCTGATTAAGGCCGTGGTTTCAAAGCCGTCCATTTCAGGCATCTGACAGTCCATTAAAATCATGTCATAATGTTTCTCATTGAGCATTTCCAGACATTTATATCCGTCATTGGCCATATCAACATTAAGACCGATCTTTTTAATCATAATATTGGCTACTGTGCGGTTAACAGCATTATCCTCAACCAGCAGAATGCTGAGTTCAGGCATTACAGTATTTTCCGCCGGTTCTGATTTAGTCAACGCTTCACCGGGAATATCTTCACCAATTCTAAAGACTGAGTTAAAACTGAAGGTGGAGCCCTTCCCCTCCTCGCTTTGAATGTTTATTTTGCCGCCCATTTTTTCAACAAGCTTCTTTGATATTAGAAGGCCAAGCCCGGTACCTTCATATTTACGGTTGAGAGAACCATCGGCCTGCATAAAAGGCTGAAACAGAGCCTTTATATTCTCAGGGGATATTCCAATACCTGTATCAGAAATATGAAATTCCAGTTCGACCAGATGTTCATTCTTCGAAGTGCAGTTTACTTTAACAGTAACAGATCCCCGTTCGGTAAATTTGAAAGCGTTATGAGTAAGATTGATCAGAACCTGCCTGAGTCTGGCCGGATCACCCATGACAGTTTCGGGAACACTTTCGTCTATGACGATGTTAAATGCCAGCCCCTTCTCCTTCAGGCTGGATGACAGCATGTCAGAAACACTGCTCACCAGCTCTGCTATGTTAAAAGTACTTTCTTTGATAGTAAAATTTGCTGATTCAATTTTTGAAAGATCCAGTATTTCATTGATAATACCCAGCAGGCTTTCACTGCCTCTTCTTATTATCTCGGCAAACTGAAGCTGCTCTGAATTGAGCCCCGAATCCATCAGTATATTCGTCATCCCTATGACCGCATTCATGGGAGTACGTATTTCATGGCTCATATTTGCGAGAAAGCGGCTCTTGGCAACATCTGCCGACCGTGCCCTGAGCGCCATATCATTTGCAATTGTCAGAGTTTCCTTTAGCTTGCGGTTTGACAGATGGAGCTGTTCTTCTGTAACCCTGAGAGGGGTAACATCAAAGAGGCTGGCAAGAACCATGGGAACATCTTTAATAATCAGCTTTCTGGTAGAAAGAAGAAAATGCTTTTCACTCTCACCGTTCCCGTCATCAATGAGAAGCTTTACGCCTATTTTGTTGAGGCTGACACCACTCCTGAATGTCTCGGTAACGGCAATCTGCAGGAGACAGTCATTGCATGCCGACACATCGTCAGAACAGATTTTACCGGCTTCCGGAGCATAGACACAACCGATTGCCTCACCGCCTCTTATGCGCCCCTCGCCCTTAACCTGAGAAAAATCAATATCTGACGCGCGTCCATTGATCCTGTATACCCTGCTATCCTCATCCAGGAGCATCATAATAATCGGCGCATTCTGATAGATAACAGACAGTTCCTCCTGCTGGGACTTCATCTGTTCCTCGGCATGTTTTCTATCAGTGATGTCGGTAACAGTTATTATCCCTGAATCTATATTTCTGAACTTAACAGTACTTCCTTTCAGTGAAACCCAGCGCTCCTCGCCCTGCTTATTAATTATCGTAAACTCATATGCCCCGTCCAGATTTTCTCCAGCGTGGCGGGCCTTACCTCTTTGAATAATTACATCTTTATATTCCGGAGAGACGAATTCCCAGAAATGCATTTTATAGAGTTCCTCTGCCGTATATCCGGAAATCAACTCAGCAGCCGGATTTGCATAGACCCAGTAGTCGCCCTGATGAATCATTATTCCAACGGGTGATCCCTCGGCCAGTATTCTGAACTTCTCTTCACTCTCGCTGAGTTTCTCACGGGCAATTATTCTCTCTGATATATCGTGAATAATTGAAAAAAGCAGAGTATTCCCTTCTATAGATATCGGTGATAAGTAGACCTCTACAGACTTCTCTCTTCCGTCTGCCAGTCTGTGTCTGAAGATGTGGTAATTTCTTGACTCCCGGGCAGCATGATCCATTTCGGCTCTGATTTCCCCGGCAGGAAGAATGTTTATCAGGTCAATATTCATATTTCTCAGCTGATCAATGGTATATCCGTAAAAGTCTGCAGCAGACTGGTTGGCATCAAAGATCATTCCGCTCTCTGCATCCATAATAAGCATAATAGCCTTGTTTGTCTGAAACATCATCCGGAGATTTTTTTCACTATCACGTATCTGTTTAACATGCTTCTTCCGGTCTGTCACATCGAGTATATGTACCGCATAGAACAACCTGCCCCGATAATCATAATAAGAAGAAAATCTAATCTCGCAGTCAAGTGCCCCCCGGTCACGGCTGTGAATTTTTATTTCATAGACAGGGGGGACATATCCCCCCATTCTTTTCATTTCAAAATAATGAAGGGCAAGCCTCCTGCCGTCATCATCGGAGAAGTCCAGAAAATTACTGGAAACGGCTTCGTCTGCCTGCAGTTCTGTCATTCGGCAGAACTGATCATTGGCGTAGAGCACATTGTACTTAATATCTGTAATAATGATAGCCTCGTGAGAATCGGCCACAATAACCCGGTATTTCTCCTCACTCTCCTGAAGAGACTGATTGGCCACAATCAGCTCCTCACTGGAATTTTCCAGTTCTTCAAGAGTAGCGCTTAACTCTTCATTCATCATTTCAAGCTGATTATTTTTCACCTCGAGAGCCCTTGTATTCTCAATGCGGTCTGTAATATCTTCCATGATAACAGCAAAATTATTCAACATGGGTGAATAAACGGAAACACGGTAATGTTTTTTGAGATCTCCCGAATAGTTTGTGAACTCTGCCGGTTCCCCGGTCAATGCGACCTTTCCGTAAATATCTATCCAGTATTTTTCCACATCAGGAATTACCTCAGTAACCCTTTTACCGATGACCTGATCTTCACTGAGACCGGTCATCTCTTCAAATGCAGAATTTACGTACAAAAATTTATAATCGCAGGGATTTCCGGCGGAATCACATATTATTTCATGAAAGGCGAATCCGTTAAACATATTAGTAAGAACATCATAACTGTAACCTTGATTGATTTCATGAGATATTTTGTTTATCGCCACTGATTCATGGTCATCAGATAGAGATCGTTCAGCCGTGAGGTTCAGAATATTTTTAACAGAATAGAGGAGGACCTTTTCTCCTGACATTCTAGGAATATATCCATGATGAACTGCATCACCTATCCTGTCTATCGTATCACCATCAGTATATGAAGAAAGAAAGAGCAGAGGAGACGGGCATAGCTGAGATAACAGCCGGGCGCTATTCATACCGTCAGACAGGATATTAAGATCTGCATCGAGCAGAATGAGGTCTACGGCATTATTATTCTTCACCTCATCAAGAGCAGCAATTACTGAAGTTCTGTGAATAACATTATAGCCGCTCTCAGATAACAGGGCAGATTCACAAAAATCATCTGCTCTGTTATCTGCAATAAGAAGTATATTTTTTTTCATTCTTCCCTTTAATTTGTATGAATTATTTTTTCATAGAATATGATTCACACATAATATTCAACTATTTTTTCTAATACGCCGTAATTGACCGCCATGTGAAACTCATCCTTATCAGATCATTTGAAAGATAGTCATACATTCCAGCCCATAGTTCTGCAGCTGCATAAAAGGCACCGGTGGACGCCGGGAATTATCAGACATTAAGCTTAATACAGCAGATACTTATATTCTGCTTTGTTCACTATTCTTAGACTTTTGCGCAGTGCTTCATTATATTTCCCGTGATGATCTTTATAATTCTCCTATGCCTGACCAGGATATAGGGGAAACGGAAGAATGATAAAATGAAATCCATGAGAAAATCAATAGGATCAAAAATAAGCCTCCTCTATCTTTTTCTGGCTATTATAAATATGTCTTTCTTCTCAATAATTATATACGAAAACCAGATAGATCTTATCACAGAGAATACGAAATACGGAATAATGGATCTGACAAATTCTCTCATATCGGCTCTAAACCGTTTCGGGTCAGAGATGGACTCCCCGTCGGGACGAAAGAAGAAAAGAAGTGAAGTGATAAAAGAAATATCCGGGATTATAGGAAGGATAACATCTTCATACGTAATTTTCTCTGAGGATGGAAAACAAATATTCTCATCAGACAGCAGCATTAAAATAAGCAGGACCGATGTCATCAGCGGCATTAAAGCAGTGACAAACAAGGACTTTACGGGCAAACCATTCTACTCAGTCATTGATGAAAAGAAATATCAGATATCCTTCTACATACCCTTCAGCATAAGAACACTTCGGGAGTCCATACTGTTTCTGAATTTCAGCATGAAGGATATTGACACACGCCTAACACAGCTCTACAGGCTGATTACTCTCATATTGATAATGATATCAATATTTCATCTGTTCTTTGCAATACTGCTCTTCAGAATGTTCGTCCGGCCCATCAAGGCCCTTCATGAGAAGAGTGTGGCCATCAGCCGGGGAGATCTCTCTGCAAGATCAAAGATAAAACAGAATGATGAGATAGGAGAACTCTCCCAGGCATTTAATTCCATGGCCGATGCGGTTCAGGAAAAGATAAATACACTCCAGGTTCAGCATGAGAAGATGGAGGATGAACTGGACATGGCATCCAAAGTCCAGGAGGTAATTTTCCCCCACATCAGCGACAATGACCGCTTTAATTTTTCAGTCTTCAGCAAGGCTGCAGAAAAAGTCAGCGGCGACTATTACGACATCTTCGATCTGGGAGATTCATCATACGGATTCCTCCTTGTGGACGTTCAGGGACACGGTATTCCTGCTGCAATGGTAACCATGATAATAAAAGAAAAATTCAGGCTCCATACCTCCAGCTTCAAAGACCCGGCAGATCTGTTCATACACGTAAACAATGAGATAATAGATATTCTCGAGGAGGTGGACAAGGAATCTGCCATGTACTTCACGGCCTTTTATATGATCATAGATAAGAACAATGTAATACACTCAGTCGATGCAGGCCACATCCGCCCCTTCCTCATAAGGACAGAACTGAACAAACTCTCACTCCTCAAAAGCGGAGGAATACCCATGGGTATATCCAAAGAGATGAATGAACTCTATGTAACATATCAGGCCAGAGTTAAACCGGGAGATAAAGTTGTACTTTTCACAGACGGGATAATAGAGGCCAGAAACGACCAGCAGAGCGAATTCGGCATGGACGGCATCATTAAGTCAATCAAATCACATTACCGGGAATCCTCGGAAGATCTGATGAAATCTATAATAAGAGATCTGAGTAATTTTACAGATCTCTCAGATACTAAAGATGATGCCACACTCTTCATCATTGAGTTAAAGTAAGAGGGACAATGTTTTTGGGAAGATACAAAACTGAAATCGCACTCACCCTGACCACCGGACTGCTGGTTGGAGTGATAATAATATTCAATGATGTAAATATTCAGATAAGAATGCAGGAACTGAAGGTCTTTCTGCAGAAAAGCACGAAGGAGGATAACAGACTCGATCACATCGGACTGGTAATGAAGTACAGACTCCATAAGGAGATGTATGAAAACCGTATCAGCCCTGAGGATTCCAGCATGATCGAATTAAGAGTAAATGCCATCTTATCAGAAAGGGAAAACATACGAATGTCCGAACAGAATAAATACGTCTATCTGTCGGTACCGGTTCTCATAACAATAAACTTTTTCAGATTCCTCCTGAGGATGCCTCCAATAAGTACAGAAAGAGAAGAGAATCCCGGAACATTCGTAGATATTGCCTACTACTTTGAAAGAAATAAAAACTATGCAAAGGCGATAGAGATCTATGACGGAGTCTTAAAAAAAGGACTCAAAGACAGATCACTCCATGCCACCATAATGCTTCATCAGGGATTCTGCTATTCAATTATGGGCAAGTATAAAGAGGCCAGAAAAAAATACATGGGAGTAATAAAGGACTACGGCGACATCGACGTTGCGGTCACAGCGGCTGTGCTTCTGCGCTATCTCGACGGATTTAATTCTGAGATAGAAAGAGTTTTAAAGTCAGAAAAGGATTCTGTTGAAAAAGGAGAAAAACTCTACAAACTCATAGCATACAGGGAGTCCTACAAGGTGCTCAAAAAAATAGAATCCACAGTTCCTGCCTCTGAAAAAAGCAGAATACAGTTCTTCAAGGGCAGGACTCTTGAAGAACTTTCAGAGACCGGAAAGGCCATTGAACTATATCAGCAGATAATTACAGATGATACAGAGTCTGAATACGCCAGATCGGCAAACAGAAGAATTTTCATCGCAGGGGCCCTCTCTGCCGGAGGCAGGAAGATACAGACTCTGGCACTTAAGAATAACCGCATACTGAAGGATAAGACTCTGTCTAAGATGGCCGTTGAAGAATCAAAGTTCAACGGCAAATCAAAGCTTAACGATGAGTCCTCTGCAGATAGGGCATTCACCAGAGTCCTGAAATCCTTCCCTCCTCCTGATCCTGTAAAAGATGCATCTCTTGATCTGATGATTAAACAGGTTGAGAAGAAGATAATAGAGAGTGAAAAGAAACCAAAAAGAATAGTAAGATCTGTGAAGCAGAAAGATCAGAAAGTGAGAGTATACACAAATGACGGAAATATATTCACCGGTATAATAGTTAGAGAAGAGAAAGAATCCATCGATATACGAACATCAATCGGTGTAATAAAGATTATGAGATCAAAAATATCCAGGCAGGTAAATCTATGAAGAAAGGATTCAGCTATCTCTGCTTCACATTACTTACTGCAGTTATGATATCATGCCTGATCTCCGGGGATGCAGAGGCAGACACGCTCATTCTCAATGACGGGACTCTCCTTGTGGGTAAGGTCAAGGAGGAGGACAGATCATCCATTACATTCAGAAACTACTACGGAATATTCAGAGTTCCCAGAGAACAGATAGAAAATCTATATAAGACAAAGAGCTATGCCGAGGATATTGCTCTCCGCAGAAAACTCGGACTGGACTTCAACGAGGCAGATATCAGGAAGAACTATAAGGCAGGACTAAAAAAAATAACAGATAAGGAGAGAGCTCAGCAGCTTAAGGAAACGAAGAAAGATAAAGAAGTTAAGACGGGCCGATGGGCACAAGGCCGTATATCTGCTGAAGGAGCCTTTATGATGACAATGGGAGAATTGAGCGATTCGCTGCCCACCGGCATGGGCGCATTCATTTCATTCGATCAGGGACCGGATTTTCTAACAGGCGGCATGAGGAATTCATTCATCCCCGGAATAAGAATTGAATGGGGATATCTTTCTTTTACAAATGGTGATAATTCGCTGAAGGGATATACTGCATCAGCCGGCCCCATGTGGCTCTTTCCGCAGTGGAACCACAACGGCAGATTTCACCTGGCACTGCAGCCGGGAATATCCATGCTTGACGGGGAAACCGCTGAGGAGACTGCATCAATAACGAGCTTCACAATGCATTCAATACTGGGATATCAGTATCCCATGGGTAATTTCAGCTTCTTCGCCAATGCGAGGCATAGCTATATCTATGACAAGGACGTGGTGTTTCACAATATAGGAATATCGGCAGGAATATCACTAAAGCTCTGGTAAAACTTTAATTTCTGTGATAAATTGAGTATTTTATCACAGAAAACCTGATCAGGAGGACCGGAGAAATGAAACGCAGAAAAACATTATCATTCATGGCAGCTCTCATACTTGCGGTATCCGGAGGATTACTCTCCTTCTGCGGAGAGGGATTGGATATATTTACAGGTGACGGAAGCGGAGGAAGCACCGGTCCGGAGATAGGATCATGGCAGACAACCACACCTCTTCTTGCAGGCAGGAGATACGGTCACACATCTGTGGTTAACAACGGATATATCTACGTTGCGGGAGGAGACAATGGGGTGGTACTTGATGATGTTGACTATGCAGGCAATGCCTTTACAACGGCAAGGAAGTATCATTCAAGTGTAGTCCATAACGGGTATCTCTATGTAGTTGGTGGAGACGACGGAGGCTATCGTGCTGATTCTGAGTCCAGCCAGATAACCCCCGATACAGGAGCTTGGACAGTACTTAATAATTTTACTATTGCAAGATCGAAGCATTCCAGTGCTGTCTACAATAACTACCTCTACTTAATAGGAGGCG
>CAYNFB010000151.1:0-8761 GCA_964396355.1 uncultured Leptospirales bacterium
AGCATCAAATAGCAGTTATTATAAATAATAACAAAGAGGTCATATAATGGCAAATGAAAAAGTAGACAAGAAAGACGTAAAAAAAGCACCGACTAAAAGTTTAAAAGAGAAAAGGCAGGAAAAAAAGGTTAAGAAGGCCAAAAAAGAATATTAATATAGAATAAATATGCAGCCGGGGTCATATAATTCCCGGCGGCATCTCACAAAGTTCGATTTTCAACTGAATCTGCTGTATATTTATCAATATACAATATCCCGCTATCACAAGGGGTAAAACTTCAGGTATTTTGAAGATGATTAAATATACAGCAATAGATCAGTGCCGAAAAAAATTAGCAGTATATACCCTCAGGGCATTTTCTCATCTTCCTTCCATAGACGAACCATATATACTGGATATGGGCTGCGGGACCGGAGTCCCGGCACTGGCTGTAATGGAAAAATACAGCGGTACAATATATGCAGTCGATTCTGATAAACCCTCATTAAGCCGTCTCAGGCAGGAGGCGGGCAGACTAAATCTGATTCATAGAATAAAGATAATACATGGATCAGTTTTCAATCTTTCATCCT
Source organism: uncultured Leptospirales bacterium (assembly GCA_964396355.1). Classification (GTDB taxonomy): domain Bacteria; phylum Spirochaetota; class UBA4802; order UBA4802; family UBA5550; genus CAYNFB01. Next base: position 574 of record CAYNFB010000151.1, read on the forward strand.
CCAATCATCAGTTTGACATTATCCTTGCCGAAGGCCTGCTCAATGTAATCGGATTTACCAGAGGTATCGATATCATAAAACAGGTGATTAAATCTGACGGATATATCATAATTCATGATGAACTGAAAGATGATGGAGATAAAAGAAAAATATTCCGGGACAATAATCTCAGACTTCTTAATGCAATTGACCTTAGTCCCCGTGTATGGGGGGAATACTACATCTGCCTGGAATCAAATATTCATGAAGCCGGTAATAATAAACTATTTGAGACCGAACTCCGGGAGATTGAGGAATATAAGAGGAATCCTGAAAATTTTAAATCCATTTACTATATCTTGAAAAACATACCTGAATAAATAGAACAATTTCAGTCCCCTCTCTTCATAATCGATTATAAAAAAATTGTTATTGATTTTTATTATACATATGCAGTTTTATGTATTTGTTTCTTGCATAAAAAACAAGTCAGGGTAAAGTGACCGGTATTTAATAAATTGAATTATCAAAAATATGGATAACGGCTTGTTCTTCATCGGTCTAGAAACTGCAAAAAACGAACTTAATATTATATAGGAGAGTTTTACATATGAAGAAAAGTCTTTTACTTTCAATGGCAGCACTTATGGTTTTCTCTGCAGTAAGCTGTTCCACCTTTAAGAAATACAAAAACAAAATTTCCGTGAGTGATGTAAAAAAAGTTTCAGACCTGATTGATTTTTCTTTCGGTGACGGAGAGAACGGCCCCTTCGATGTTACGCCAATGACATCATCAGGATCAAAGCTGATAATCAAAAACAATACAGACAGAACAATTACTGTAAAAGCCAAAGGACCTTCCAGCAAAAGGTTTGTTGTCAGATCAGGGAAAAGCAGCTCTGCAAACGTCAAGTCCGGAGCATATCACTTCGTTGCAGCAGCTAAAGGAACAAAGGGCTGCAAGGGGGATGTTAAGCTGAAAGGATTTAATCAGTACACCTGGGTCTTTGTAATAAGATAATAATTTCCTTGCATGGATTCGCAGTGTACAGTATGCACTGCGAATTTTCAATACAATAAATATTTACTGAATCAATATATTTAATTCATATAAACGGATAAAGAAACATGCCAGTTTCCATTTATCCTGATGCAGTAAATTTATAAAAAACCGTTACCACCTTCTTTCAATTAACAATAAACTGCAGACTATAGTTTACGAGCAACAATAATAGTCAGGTCATCACTTAAGTCCTCACTGCAGACGAATTTATCAAACTCACTGAGAATATGACCAAGAACCGTATCTGCAGAATCCACCGGTGCAGAAAGAAAAGATTCTCTTATACGTTCTGATCCATACTGCTCCTCTGAATTATTCCTGCATTCGGACAGGCAGTCGCTGTACAGCAGCAGGAAGTCACCTTTGGATACTTCAAATTCGACTGAACTTCCTGCAAAAGCCGAAGAAATTCCCAGAGGGAACCCCTTGAAACTATTGTCATTTTCTGAAATTGCGGTCACCTTGTTACTTCGTGGATTATACATGAGCAGATCATGATGGCCCGCATTGGAGTATTCCACATTTCCTTTATTCATCCTCAGCAGTATACCGGTGATATAAATATTCACCTGATCAAGTTTCTCAAAAAGATCCGTATTAGTGAGTTCAGCCACATGGCCGAGAGGTTTTGACATATTCTCTCTGAAATTTCTAAAAAGAACAGGCTTGCTCAGTATGGTAATCAGTGCAGGAGCTGCACCGTGTCCGGATACATCAAATAATGAAATCCCCTGGAGATTTTCACCGGTGCAGTAAAAATCATAGAAATCACCGGAGATGCCGTTTTTAGGTTTTGATATAAAAGCAATTTCCCAGTCTTTTGTTTCTGGAGCACTTGAAGGAAATATGGCTGACTGAATTACATTGGCAAGTTCCATTTCTCTTACCGACATTGAATGTTCATGTTCCAGAATATCGTTAAGATTATTCAGATCACGATTCCTTTTTTCCAGATCAATCTGAGTTTCAAGGAGTTCATTACTCTGTTTTTGTATATACCATGCAGAAGCAGAGACAAGAATAAATGCAGGGAAAAGACAGAGCGAAATGAAGAGCTCTCTTTCAAGGGAATCAGTAATTCCCGATGATTCAAAGACGTAAACAATGACTGCAATATGACAGGTCAGAGTACCCATGGACATCATCAGAGACTGAACAGGTCCGGTATACGACAGCACGATAATGATTGCCATGAGGGAATTAAACATCGCAAGAATACGGAGATCGTTAAGCCAGTATACCCAGAGACTGTAGCTTATTAGATAGAAGAAAACGTGTGTGGAGAAGAAAGCCCACTCCTGCCATACATAAAGTCTTTTCTTGAAATATACGACTGCAGTTATTATAATTGTAACGGTCAAAACAAGAGTACTGACTATCATGGTCTGCAGAACTGAAATAGCTGTTATTCCAAGCCCTATTGCAATAAAAGTCTCAATCATAGCAATAGAGTATCCCGTGAAAACAAGTATATTCCCCCTCAAAAAGAGAGAATGACGTTCACGGCTAAGTACAGCAGTCAGAACAGATCTATTCATAGTCTCTCCTGTATTACATATCATTTATTCCTGTAATCATATACTATCGCCTAACAAACATTATAAATCTAATTATATGACTGATTGATATTTACACAAGGAGTATTTAACAATTATATCCACTTTAACAGTTAAGTTTATCATCATCATCTCATTGCCATTTTATCTTGACAGTTGAACATAAAATGCTAATATAATTTATATTAGCATACAAAACAGAGGTATCACAATGGAAATATCCGGCAAGACCGTATCAAAAGAACTTCTCATTGAAATGGCGCAATATTCTTTTACACGTCTCGACGGAGCCTGGTTTATAGCAGTTGCCGAGAAATACGGTATTGAAGCGGCCTGGGAGATGGATGTTGCAGCCTGGACGAGATTTGCATACGGATTCGGAAAGAAGATACGGAAGGAAGTAATTCCCGAACCGGTATGGCCCGGGAGCTTTATCGAGGCTCTGAACATACTCAGCAAAGTCCTCAAAATTGAAGGCCGTAATATCACACTGGAAAATGATGCCATAATAGTCAGAGTTCACGACTGCGAAACACAGAAGATGATTGCCAGAGCCGGAATAGCAGACTGCGGCATAGTAACAATACAAACCTATGAAGGAATTTTCCGAGGGCTCTTCGGTAAGGATAAAACACTAAAGGTCGAGCACACGAAGAATCTGAACAGAGGAGATGAATGCTGCGAAGTAGTTGTCAGCAATCCCGAATTATAAAAAACATTCATACCGATCCCGGCTTACCGGGATCAGGGATGAATATTAAATAAGAATTATTGTTCCGGAACCATCTTAGTCAGGGAACCTTTATTGTGCTCGTATGTTTGCCCTTCTTTATTTTCTTTCTATCCAGAGGGACACCCTCATAGGCGCATTCCAGAACCTGCATGTAATCATCATAATCAGTCTCCTCGGGATTATAGAACTGTGCAGGATCACCCTTAGCCTTCTGAATAATACTGTCAAAATCACTTTTCTTAATCATCTGATTCCCGTCGCGGTCAAGGACCTCGCACAGATAACGGGCATGCCTCCCCTTTGTAGCATCATAAAGATCCTGATTAAGACGGCGGATATATTCAACAGCTTTTTCAGGCCTCTTCTTAAGCGGTGTACTGTTAAAAACCTCTTCCCCGGCAAGCGGGAAAAGAAGATCCGCAGTTAAATGAGCCGATTTATGGTAGTTATATTCCAGGCCGTAGGGCAGGAGTATAGTCATGCAGGTACCATGAGGAACATTACAGGCACCGCCTATCGCATGGCCTATATTGTGGATTATCCCGACCATGGAATTTGAAAAAGCAGCACCTGCGAGAGTTGAACCGTTTGCCAGAGCAAGTCTCGCGTTTTTGTCATTCGGTTTTTTCACCGCCTTTACGACATTCTGAGCAATAAGCTCAATTGCCGGCAGGGCATAAACATCACTGAGCGGATTTTTCCCCAGACAGGTATAGGCTTCACATGCATGAGTCATTGCATCCATCGCCGTTGTAGATGTAAGAAATGACGGCAATGTCTTAGTCATTCTTGAATCGAGAACTGCTGCGTCAGGGAGAAGGAAATATGAAGTAAAAGCCATCTTCACATGTCTGCTGTGATCGGCAATGACCGCTACAAGTGTAGCCTCCGACCCAGTTCCTGAAGTAGTTGGAACGACTATGCATGGCTTCAGCTTTTCTGTGACCTTCCCTGCTCCGGCGTAGTTCATCAGATCATTACCCCCCAGGGATACCAGAATGTTTACACCCTTGGCAGTATCCATTACGGACCCCCCGCCTACAGCAATAATGGAATCACATTTTTTTGTACGGTACAGTGATGCGAGCTTATTAACAATAGTAACCTCAGAATCCGGAGGCACAGTATCATCAACAACTGCAGCTTTAACTTTCCTGCCCATTGCATCGGTGACCAGCTTGATCAGCCCTGCTCCGGAGACTCCCTTGTCAGATATAATCATGGGACGTTTTACATTCATTTTAAGCAATGTGTCCGGTATGGTTTCAAGCGCGTTATGACCGGCTATAGTTTTTACACGGCAGCAAAATTCATAATATTTAGGCAAATACATTATTAACTCCTCTTTGAATAATAATTATAGTTATAATTTTCGCTCATATACATTATCAAAAACTAAATGCGCGTATATAAACCAGGATTCTGTTCACATATTTTCTAAATGGCGACATCTGCGACCATTTCGGATATCTCTTGACTGCAAGTTTTGTAATTATTTTCGGGAGGAGAAAAGTCTCAACAATATCCAGAACCCTGACAATTGCAATTGCATCCTCAAGAGCACCGTTTACAATTATACGGTCATTACATGTGGCAACAGCAGTTGATTCCTGGAAGGTAAACATCAGCAGAGCCTGCTCAAGCCCCTTAACCTGCATCTCAGTAGTTACTTTCTTCCCCTGAGGATTCCATCCCATATATTTTACTTTTCCGTTCTTGTCTTTGCCCACAAACATATTCGGACCGTTTGGCGCAACCCAGAGCCTCAGCATAAAATCATCCCGGAGATTTGAAAATTCTTCCTTAACGACGCTGTCTACTCTTGATGCGGCCTGTATCGCCCGGCCTACTACCCACAGCATAACTGCAACGTATACCTTTTTTATATACTTTACCCGCGGATGTATTTCCGGATAATTATCAATATTCATTACGTCCTCCTTTACCTGTTGCCATTCCATGCATTATTAAGCAGCTCCACACAGTCCTTATGTTTAAAGCGCCTGCCGCCTTTTTCCACTGCCTGTGCAGCATACCCCTCAAGCTTATATTCAGGAATATTAAGGTCTTTCAAACTCGCCGGTACAAATTTATCCATTTGCTGAAGCAGCTCCCTTAACAGCTGAATTGACCTGTCCGCTCTTTCTGCTGCAGGAGTCCCGCAGAACTCTTCTATTCCCTTCATAGCGTAGAGAAGCTCACCTCTTACTTTTTGTTTTTTTAACAAACTGAATTCAAGACTAAAGGGAAGCATAATTCCAGTACAAATCCCTCGGGAAAGGCCCGTGTCTTCCGAAATAGCCGAACCAATCAGAGTTGCCAGACCGGGAATCGAATTGGACATCGCGATTCCAGCTGCGGTATAAGCATTTGCAAGAGCCAGACATGCTTTTTTATTATTCGGCTTTTTTAATGCAACGGGCAGATAGTCAAATATAAACTTCATCACGGCATTAGCATAAAGCCCGCCGATCATATTATGGTCTTCATATGCGCAGGCTTCTGCTGAAACAGCAAGTGCAATAAGAGAAGAATCAACGGCGTTCAATGCATCTCCCGCGCAGACCATTTGATCATCGAGTATAACTACATCAGGAAAAAGAAAATCCGAAAAAAACTGATGATTTTCAATATACGCATAACCTGATGTTTCATTACAGTCCGCAGCACCGGCACCCACGTATACCAGCGGCTTCAACCGCTTTGTAATATTATCTTTTCCTGCAAACTCCATTATATTTTTCTTTTCTGAAACCAGGATGTTCAGCCCCTTGGCTGTATTCATCACAGCCCCGCCTCCCACGGCAATAATGGAATCACAGCCTCTGTCATGAAAAAGAACTGCCAGATCTTCGATCTGCCCCATACCTGCATAGGGGTTGACCTCATCGAAAAGCCCCCCGATGACGACGTTTGAATCATACAGGGCTTTGACAATCTTTTTACCTGCACCAGCATCGGCCAGCTCTTTGCTCGTAATCACGATGGGCTTCCTCGCATCCATGCTGGCAAGCTCAAAGGGAATATGGCTCATGGCCTTCTTCCCTGAATTGATTTTTGCCTGACTGAAAAACTCATATGAATCTGGTAATTGCATTATTAACTCCTCTTAACAGATGTATTCTTCTCCGGTACAATCTTTGATGACAGCACTTGTTCAATTGACTGCGGTCATCACTTCTTTTCTATTTTCAGTTTTTTAAGGGTCCTGTCTGTGGGGATACCGTTTTTATCATACCCCCGGACCTTATAATATTTTGGAACCATTTTTTCAAGCGGCACAGTACAGTGTTTGGGATCATTCTTTCTTCCTTCGTGAAGAAGCCTTCCTGGAAGAGTGTCATCCTTTCTGGAAATACCTTCTCTTGTATTCATATAACGCTCGAGAGTATTCACCCGTCTTCCCGCTTTGAGCATCTGCCACATATTAATTTTCTTTCCCGTAACGCTTGACCAGAAGGTCGACCAGACACTGAGATCCATAAACCACACAGCCATAGGAGCCATGGTAGAAAGAGAAAGATTCAGAACGGCAGCAGGCAGCATCTTTATAATCGGAGGTTCAAGAAATACCGGAAATGCTGTAAACTGGCAGATATGAAGACAGTTTGCCACATTCATGGCATTCTCGGCAAATGCTGTGTAGGATGCCTTCCCCCACGTGGTGTAAGGCATGTACATATGCAGATATGCTTCGAGAGAAAAAAAGGCTGTTGTAAGATGACACCCCAGCAAAACTCAGCCCCTGGCCGAATGCACCTCTGGGGTCATAAGCTGCCATTTCAAGCCCCTTGACCTGCATGGCAAAATCCTCTCCTCCATACTTTTTGGAAAGCCATCGCGACCCCATTCCGAGCTCCTTTCCTATACCCTTACCTTTTCCAATATCCTTAAGCGCCGGCACGACTTCCGCTGGAGATCCAAATTTCAGATCCGACTTAAAGAGACCTTTTTCCGTAGCCTCCATTGCCCATGCAATTGTGCCTCCGGCTGAGATGGTATCCATTCCCATTTCTGTACAAATTTCATTAAAATCACTCATTCCAACAGGATCAAATATTTCGAGATTAGGCCCGAAGAGTCCCGTTGTTTCAAATTCAGGCACAACACGCTCCTTGCCGTCAAAATTTCCTTTATGGCCGCAGAGGATAGTGCAGGGTTTACATGTCTCATACCTGGTATCGAACTTCTCCAGGATGCGTTCCCCGGAAACCTTTTCAGCCTCTCCGTGAGATCCGCCTGTAAAATTACGCACAGGAAGTATACCCGCCTTATTGGAAAGCATTACGTGAGAATTAGTTCCCAGTGTGCGGTACTGTACCGACGTTATACTGTTGTTATTGATATATTTCGTTAATTTCTTTTTATTTTTATCAAACAGTTCTTTTTTTATCGGGAGGATTTTAAACTCCTTCCCCTTCGCCATAATTTCCTTGAGATTCTTGGATCCCATTACAGCGCCCAGTCCTCCCCGCCCTAAAAAACGATGACCGGAACATATATTAGCAAAACGCACAAGGTTCTCGCCCGCCGGCCCGATTACGACAGCACCTGTGCCGTCTTTTAAAACAGCATCCTGGGCCTTCATCGTATCCTTTCCCCATATCTTTTCTGCACTCTTAAATTCAACCCCACCGGAATTTACAGAAAGATATACCGGTTTATCTGATTTGCCCCGGATAAGAATACCATCCCACCCGGAAGTCTTCAATGCCATGCCGAAGGGCCCGCCGCATGAGGCTGATGCCATTATGCCGGTAAGAGGTGACTTTGAAACCGCATCAAAGCGGCCGGAACAGGGCGCCCCGGTTCCCATGAGAACTCCCATCATAAAAGCAATAATATTGTCTTCTCCCA
>CAYNFB010000152.1:0-8751 GCA_964396355.1 uncultured Leptospirales bacterium
AAAGCAGCCTCATGAATTTACCAGCTGATCTGGTTGGCGAATTGATGAGGCAGAAAGAATAAATCCTTCTCTGCCTACCGTGATGGTATACGGTCACTACGATGTGATGCCGGTAGATCCTGTTGAACTGTGGGAGAGCAGTCCCTTTGAGCCGGAGATTCGTGACGGAAAAATATTTGCAAGAGGGGCAGATGACGACAAGGGGCAGTCCTTCATGCACGCCAAGGCGCTTGAATATATGGTAGAAACAGAAACTCTGCCGTGCAATATAAAGTTTCTCTTTGAGGGGGAGGAGGAGGAGGGTTCTCCATCACTTCCCGGCTTCTGCAGAGATCATAAAGAACTGCTGAAATGCGACGTTATCCTGGTCTCAGATACAGGTATGATTTCATCCGAAATACCGGCGGTAACTACAGGCCTTCGCGGACTCACCTACTGGGAAGTGGAGGTTACCGGTCCGGATCACGATCTGCATTCCGGAGTATACGGCGGAGCAGTCGTTAATCCGCTGAATGCACTCTGTTCTATGATATCATTGCTTATTAATGAACAGGGAAAAATAACTATACCGGGCTTCTATGACAGGGTGCTTGATGTCTCTCCTGAAGAGAGGGAACTGATCAATGAGGCTGCTTCCGATGAAAATGAGTACATGAACTCAATAGGTGTTAATGGATTAACCGGAGAGCAGGGCTATACCACCATCGAGAGAACGGGCATCAGGCCTTCTCTCGATGTATGCGGCATCCGGGGAGGCTATACCGGAGAGGGAGCAAAGACAGTTCTTCCTTCAAGTGCTAAGGCTAAAATATCGTGCCGCCTGGTTCCTGATCAGGATCACAATGAAATATCAGAACTCTTCGGTGAATACTTCAAATCTCTCGCACCTGAAGGGGTGAGTGTATCTGTTGAATATCTTCACGGCGGTGCTCCCTACGTTTGTCCTGTGGACAGCGGCCCCTACAGGGCAGCTGAGAAGGCGCTTTCTGATCTCTACGGCAGGACGCCTCTGCCCATAAGAAGCGGCGGAAGTATTCCTGTTATTCCGGCCTTTGAGGAAATACTCGGTGTGAAATCTCTGCTCATGGGCTTTGGACTTGACTCCGATTCAATTCACTCTCCCAATGAGTGCTTTCCTGTTGAACAGTTTTTTCGGGGAATTGAAGGCATTGTTGGATTCTACCGAGCCTATGAAGAAACGATAAAAGACGGTGCAGGAGGTGTTTCATGAGAAAAGTAGAACTGCTTGCTCCGGCAAAAAATCTGGAAACAGGAATTGCCGCTGTTAATTACGGTGCAGACGCGGTCTACATCGGGCCTGAAAGGTTCGGCGCCAGATTTGCTGCCGGAAACAGTATCGATGATATTGAGAAGCTGATAAAACATGCTCATCTCTATGACGCGAAGGTTTTTGCTACGGTCAACACTCTCCTCTATGAGGATGAGCTGGAGGATGTGAGGGGACTGGTTGTTGATCTTTACAACCGGGGCATTGACGGCGTCATCATACAGGATATGGCTCTCCTTGAGATGGATCTTCCTCCTGTAAACATACATCTGAGTACACAGACAAATAATTATGATATTGAAAGAATTAAGTTCCTCGATAAAACCGGTGTAAGCCGTATCGTACTGGCGCGGGAACTTTCTCTTCCTGAAATAGCTGAAATTAGAAAATCAGTGAAGGCTGAGCTGGAATTCTTCATACACGGCGCTCTCTGCGTCAGTCTCAGCGGGCAGTGTTATATGAGTGCATCCATGGGCGGTAGAAGCGGCAACCGCGGGGAATGTGCCCAGCCATGCAGGAAGGAGTGGGAACTTATAGATGCATCGGGAGATATTATTGTAAAGAAGAGTCATCTCCTTTCTCTGAAGGATCTCAGCCATTCTGAACGGATTGAGAGCCTCATCGACTCCGGTGTTGATTCACTAAAAATTGAGGGGCGCCTGAAGGATATAAACTACGTGAAGAATATAGTAGCATTCTACAGACGGGAGCTTGACAGTATTCTCGAAAAAAGAGAGGATCTTAACCGGGCTTCATCGGGCAGAGTAACTCATGATTTTACTCCCGACCCGGAAAGAACATTCAACCGCGGCTATACATCATATTTTATCAACGGCAGGAAGGATAAAGTCGGATCTCCTGATACTCCCAAATCCAGGGGAATGAAAATAGGTACAATTAGTGAGATCAAAAATAAATATTTTAAGATTTCCGGAGACGAGAAGCTTTCAAACGGCGACGGACTGAGTTATTTCGATGCTTCAGGTACGATGAAGGGAATGAGGGTGAACAGAGTTGACAGAGACCGGGTCTTCCCTCTCTCCATGGATGGGCTATTCATCGGTGCTCTTCTCTACAGAAATATGGATGCCGCCTTTGAAAAGAAGCTCAGTCAGAGCCGAACTGAAAGAAAAATTGACGTGAAGATTGACCTCTCTGAAACGGACGAGGGCTTCTCTCTTGCCATGACAGATGAGGACGGAATATCTGTCATGTCTGCAGTCAGTGCAGCAAAGGAGAATGCAGAGCAGGGCGAGGCCGTATTTGACAGAATGAGAAAACAGCTTTCAAGGCTGGGGGATACTATCTTTAAAGCCGAAGATGTATCTGTAAATCTTGACAGGCCTCTTTTTATTCCTGTGACAATCCTCAACGATCTGAGAAGATCTGCAGCTGAGAAGCTTATAGAAAAGCGTCTTGAGAATCACGTGAGAAGAGAATCAGTAATAGACAGATCAGAATTCCCATACCCCGGAAAGACTTTAGATTATACCTTTAATGTGACCAATAGTCTTTCAAGAAAATTCTATGAGAGGCATGGAGCAGACTCAATTGAAGACGGATTTGAAATATCACCTCCGGAAGGAGAACATCTTCTCATGACGACGAAAATGTGCATTAAACATGAGAGGGGGCTCTGCCCTGTCCATGGAGGCAAAGAATGCACCTGGCAGGAACCGGTGTTCCTCAGTGACCGCAGAAGAAAGTTCAGAGTTGAATTTGACTGTGCGCGGTGTTTTATGAAAATTTACGGCTGAAGGGTTATTTGCTCTATTGCTTTTCTGAGTGATATAGAGAGGGATTTTTTTATTTTTTTATTCATTAAATTATTTCTTGACCATTTCTGGTTTATCTCAATTTCAATGCCTGCATATCGTTCGGGAAACTGTTTTCTCAGTGATCTGGTATGGCCGTCTGAGATTCCTCTGTATGGATAGTTCATTCTTACCTTCAGATCTGAAGCTTCAGAATGGAGTATCTGCTTTAATAAAACTGTAAATTTCTTTTCAGAATTTCTTGAAGGGTCATAAAGCAGACCGATGTCTGCATTGCGAATATTTTCATTATAGTATGGGGTGAATGAGTGAATAGAAATGTGCAGAACCTCCCTGCCGGATTTTACTGAATTTTCAACTTCTTTTATTACCTCCCTGCGGAAGGGAATATAGTATTTTTTTATGAGTGATTCTTTTTCTGCTACTGACAGAGGGGCCGTTATATCTGAAAAGAGATTTCTGCTTTTCATTGATCTGTTTAATTCTATAACGAGCCTGCATATATTACCGCTCAGAGAATAATCTGCAAGAGGTTTCAGATCTCTGAAAAGATCTTCCGCTCCCAAATCTATGCCTCTGTGGGAGTTCACTGATTTTATCTCATCCTTAAAAAGATAATTTAATGAAGCGGGTATGAAATTACCGCCGTGCTCGCATGTGAGAATTATCTTCATGGTATGAAAAGTCTATTCTCTGTCAGATTTATTGCCAGATCTTTATATATCGCATGTATATTTTTTCTGGTCATTTTCCCGTTCAGGGCTTCCATTATTCTCGAGGAAAGAGTGCCGTTGTCAATGATGCTTTGAATGATCCCTGAGTATGGCGCCTCCATTGAAGCAGATACCTGCTGAAGCATGGCACTCCAGAACTCCGATGCAGTCAGATTTTTTTCATCAATGCCGAATAATTTCAGATATTCCCTGTCTTCTATAACCGCTGATTCTCCGTCTCTTATCACTTCAAGAAAGATGCTTCTGAGTTTCTCCTCATGCCAGATCTTCTGAATTTCCAGATCGGCCCAGCGCTGTTCCGCCGTCATTTTAATAGTCTCTGCGATTATCATTGCAATTGCAATATCCGCAGAGGGAGCTTCCTGAATAACAGCCACCCTTATTTCGATGGCTCCCCTGTCGAATCTTGCAATTGCGCCCCTGGCATTTAGGAAGTATTTTTCCATTATGTTTTCTTTGTCAAATGGCTTCATTGCTTCTGTGATAGGGCTGAATATGACTCTGTTATATTCAGCCTCGCTATATACTCTTTCCGGTATAAGTCTGCCTGTTAACTGGGGCATTCTGTCCTGATTGTGCAGATATGTGTTCATTCTGGAATCCTTAAATCCCGTTGCAGTTCCATCCAATATGGGAGAGCTGGCGCATAGTGCCGGTATAAGGGGAAGAATAAGTCTTATTGCTGCATGAAGTTTTTCAAACTCATCGTCTCCGGAAAATGGAAGGTTTATATGGGTACTCTGAAGATTCGCCCATCCGTGGCCGCGGCAGTCAAATACTCTGTTGTACAGAGAGTAAATCTCATTGTATCCATGTTCCCAGAGCCGCATTTCCTTATGGGGATCCATTGTAGGATGGGCCGCCGTGGGCAAAAGCATGGCATTATATTTTTCCAGAAGTTTGTTTATTTCTGATATGTTTGCGGAAAAGTGTTTGTCACAGCCAGAAAGCGCGTGGTCCGGCGATGCAGTCTTCAGCTCAACTAAATGGGCCACAAGCTCATTAGACCAGTCGATATTTCCATGTTCAATATCCGATACAATCTCTCCGGTCTTGTCCCGGAAAAGCAGGTCTGCGATGGGGAGTACAGAGAGGGTATCTCTGTCTGCAATCATGTATTCGAGTTCTATGCCGAATACGTCAAACAAATGATGTGTGCTGTTGGTTTTCATTATTTTTCTCTTGTTATTTTGTCAGTCTTTTCTTAAATGCATCAATAATCTTAAGGTAAACAACATCCCCTTCGGCCAGATCTTCAATTCCGCTATCGATGTTGGGATTCTCATTTATTTCAATAACTATCGGCCTGCCATCTATTACTTTTATATCAACACCGTAGAGCCCCAGGCCTATCAGTTTTACTGATTTTACTGCAAGATTAACTACTTCCAGGGGAACATCAGAAATAAGAAAACTTTCAAATCCGCCGGCGTTGTCTTTCTCTTTTTTTGCAGACCAGTTGTAAATCTGCCAGTGGTCTCTTGCCATCATGTACTTGCATGCGAAGAATGGTTCGCCGTCTATAATACCTATTCTCCAGTCAAATTCAGTATAGCAGTACTGCTGGGCAATGAGCAGTTCTGATTTTTTCAGCATAGAATCCAGAAGCTCTTTCAGTTCAGTTCTGGTGTCCGCCTTCTTGACTCCAAAGGAGAATGTTGAATCGGGCAGTTTCAGAACACAGGGGAGACTAAGAGTGCTCTCAATCATATCTATGTTGCCTCTGTGTATAATCATAGTAGCGGGCGTCGGTATGCCTGCACTATTAAGAAGTTCAGCCAGATAAACTTTATTATTGCATTTTAATATTGAATCGGGGTAGTCTATCAGGGCAATACCCTCTGACTGTGCGCGTCTTGCAAATCTGTATGTTTCATTGTTTACGTGTGTGTTCTGGCGTATGAAGAGCGCATCATATTCGGGCAGTCGGTTATAATCCCTCGGTGAGATTATATCCACCTCAAAGCCCTGTTTCTCCGCCAGCTCAATTAATTTACTGATGGCCTTGCTGTTTGACGGGGGAGCCTCATCCCCATCCTTTATCATTATGGCCATTGAGTACCGGGCTAATAGTTTTTTAGGCCTACCATAGCGTTTTTTTGAAAAATAGTCCACGGCAGAATGCTTCATAAAGTCAAAATGCTGCTCTGGAATATCCTTTTCTGAAATAGTGATTATGTTCTGAATAATCCACCTTTTGTCCAAGGTGAATTTAACTCTGAGAAAGGGAACGTTAAAGTGCCGAAAAAGGCTCATGCTCAGATCTGAATACTTCTTCGCCAGGTTTTGACCAAAATATACGCTTAGTATAAATTCATCTGATTTGATGTCTCGGAGACTCTTCTGTATAAGTTCATCCATGTCCTGAGAAATGAGTCTGACTATTGAAGGTTTCTGAATGTCCAGCAGCTCCTTTACATCCGGTATGGGCTTGTGGGATCTTGCTTCGGCAAGAAGTGATACGTAGTATCCCTTTGACTGATAGGTGTAGGACCTGCAGAGGTTAAAAATCCGTATGTTCTTAAGATTTGCATATTGAGAATTTGTCAGGTATTCCTTTGACGATATAACCTCTACTCCATCAATAACAATATCCCATGTAGAAGGATTGTTTACTACAATGATTTTTTTCATCTTAAATCATCTCTCCTGCGGATAATCAATATATTTGCATCATAGGTTACTATTCCCAGATGTATTGCGTTTATAAGACGCTGAACCTCTACAGCGTAATAATGCTGTTTGTAAAAAGGATTGCTTCCATAGGGGTCGGCGATTTTTACTCTATTGTCGTTTCTGTAGCCTGAGAGTACGACAAAATGGCCCATGGGTTCGCCAATGATGTCATCGTAGGATGATTTGTCTGCATCACTTACTTCTCTTTTTGACCGGTAAAGGTAAGTTGCGCTCAGACCGGCCAGAATAGGGGTGTTGTTTTGAAGGTAGCTTTTCAGCAGATCAGGGGTGAGCATTTCGAATCTGATGGAGCCGCCTTTTTCCAGGAATTCTATGTAGGCTCTGCTTGCTCTGCGGAATTTGTTTCCTTTTTTAAAACTGGCCTGTGCTTTAAGTTTTTTAATCAGACTTTCACTGCTGCAGTTTTTCCAGGTAGGGTCAAAAATTTTGAGGTTATATGAATATATTGTTGCATCGAATCCTCTCTTCAGGGCATCAATGCCTAAAAATACTGCGAGCGTCCCTCCATTTCCCAGAAAGTCTATTCCGTTTATGATGTCGCTGAGTTTAATCTCTAATCCCAGATAGTTATATACGGCATGGAGGCTTGTCGGTCCACAGGTATTATCGTCAGGTTGCGGCAGAATTTTTATTTTCATTCATTACACCCTCTCTCTTAAGACAGCGCATAGGACATCTGTAGACTCGACATAAAGACTGTAAATAAAAAAAAATGTAATCCCAAATTATTTAAAATTGATCTGTTACACTGCATTGATAATTGATTTTAAAATTTCAGCACCTGTGTAAGCCAGGAAGATTGCAGGTATGATAGTCAGCAATCCGGAAATGCCGTGAATAATAATCAGAGATGTTCTGTTCTTTCCATTTCTTTTCAGATATAAACCAGTTGAGAAAACTGCGGCAAGCGGTGCGGTTATGAACAGTGCAGCATCTCCGTGGCTTCCGGTAACGAATGTCATTCCCCAGAGGATGTGAGCAGTGATGAAACCGCCAGCTCCTCCGGCTGTTAATGATATGATCGATATTTTTCCTGTTATGATGTGCTTCTTCCTATTGAATGTAATACTGCGCCTCAGGTGAAGTGATGCGAATCTCCTTATACCCAGATAAAGGGTATAGAACATGAGCGTTACAGATAGAGTCTGGATTACAGGATGGAGTATAAACATTATTATTCCTCTTGTGTATTTTTAACGCCCCCTGAATGAATGAACCAGGGTGGCGCTTAATGTGCCAATATCACTTTATCATATGTACGAAGACGTAGTCATTGGCTGAATGCGCTTCATGGCATTTGATGCATCCTTCCACTCTTCCTGATTTGTCCGCCTTGCCGTCGGGGCTGTACTTAACCCAGAACCAGTCTCCTCCATCGGGATTATAACCTTTAATCTTCTTCATAACAGTAATTGCAGCAAGCTTCTTATTCTTACTGTAATTTTCCTTTACCACAACTGAACCATCAGGCATTGGTGTCTTTGCCGCCTTCATAGCCGGTTCATTAACGTAGACTTTGTTAAATGGTCCATGGGGAGCATGTCCTGGCTGCATTCCTCTGTGATCGGGCCAGAAGGACCAATTGGTGTATGAATTTTCATTTGTGATCATATTCCAGAGTTTGACCGGATCTTCGTTTTCAGTCATTTCAGATTTTTTACAGCTCCCGGCGATGAAAACTTTCAGAAGCAATATTAATAGTAATACAGGTAATGATTCCTTTCTCATAAGAGACCACTTGAATTTATAAACGTATTGAAAAAATTATACTGATTGAGCAGATTTTTTCAAAAAAAAGTCAGCAATTGATTTTCTTTTTGTCATACCGGTTATATTATCCTGTAAGTGCCGGTGCATGCATTTTCAAGGCCTGGTCATGCCAGTATTGTGCTATGCTTCGGTCGGGGTGACAGAACGCCTGAATTCATTTTACCATCCCCTCTGACTTAAAAACTCTGTGACCTCTGTGCCTCGAGCAACGCGGGTGGTGAAAATACTTTTAAATTATTCACCTCAGAGGCTCAGAGGACAGGTCGAAAAAACCTGATGGTGGAGGGAACTCAATGAAACTCTACTGCCTGATTGTTAATATCAAAACCCTGCTATTCAAAGGCAGATTCCTTGATTTGCTCTATGAGACCCCGGTATTTACATACTTCGGCAAAGCTCAGCACAGGTTTGTAAAACCAGGGTGACAAAGCCGAATAAGTCCGTCATCCCCATATTCTCTATGCTTCTAAAAAAATCTTATTTAGAA
>CAYNFB010000153.1:0-5619 GCA_964396355.1 uncultured Leptospirales bacterium
GAGTCAGTCCAAGATCTGTTTTAAAGAATATATCCAGACCAATTTTTATCATTATGGTAACCAGGGCGAAAAATATTAAAATAGCATAATCGGCCGGTATTATTCCCTCGGTCCATGTGATGATATCAGTTATTATTGTATGCTCCTTAAGAAGAGGCATGTTCGCTCTGTTTCCCATTATTCTTATATTGACAGACCAGAGCATTGTCATAGTGAGAATACCCGCAAGCAGATGAGGAACTTTCAGCCTGTTGTGAATCTCTGCAGTTACGATCCCGGCAAGTACACCGCCTGCAAATGCCGTAAAAAGGGCAAAGAAAACATTGTATCCGCCGATAATCATAGATGCCATAATAGCAGCACCAAGGGGAAAGGAGCCGTCCACAGTAAGATCCGGGAAATCCAGAATCCTGAAAGTAATAAAGACTCCAAGAACCATTATCCCGTAGATGAGCCCCTCAACCAGTATACCTTCAATCATAATAAGGTCCTTAAAACTTAAATTTAACAGCATATCCACTGTTCTTGTACATAGAATCATGTCAATAATAATTAGACGTCTGGCTCCTACTCACGGAGGATGAATTTTTTAAGAAAATATCTGCCGTCCTCCGCATTGCCCCAGCATACTACTGCATTTATTACAGAATAGACCCAACCGGGACAACACAACAATGTCTCTCCGCCGATATTCCCTTGACTTTTTTTTATCCCCTATTATAATCACGCAACATTTAATAAATGAGGAACGAAATATGGAAATTTTTGACGGTTTTATATCGGCAATTGCCAGTGAACTAAAGATTCCCTTTCATAAAGACAGCGATGGGAACTACACAACGCATATTGAATTTGAAGACGGAGGTGCTCAGGATGTACTCGTAGCCCTTCGCCTTGATGAATCGGGAGACAGAGTAATCAATTACTATTCGTCAGTGGCTACTCTCAGCAAGGAAATGCCCGATTTGTACAAACTCTGTCTGGAGATGAATATGTCATTTGACTACGGCTCCCTGGCTCTTCAGGACAACACATTAATCATGTATAATTCAATCATGATGGAGGATATTGAACCTGTAAGATTTATTAAATCGCTGGTGTATATCGCAGCAAAGGCTGATGAGCTGGAGGAAATGTTCATGAAGAAGGATCTGAACTGATCAGACATACCTGTACATTTTCTCGCCCCGCGCATCGCACTTCATGGGGCAGCCTTTACAGTGCATCTGAGGAATCACCTCAAGGATCACTCCCTTTTCAGCAAGCTGCACAAGAGCAAGGTCAATCAGCCCGTTGTCTGCATCAATGAGGGCGCAGATTTCACTCCTGCAGAGCTCCCCTCTTTCTTTGATAAGCGATTTTATATCTGATACAATCATGTTTCTTAGTTAATAATCAATATCTCTTGTTACAAAAAACAGCAGAGCACTGCACCTGATGAGAGGCTACTTAACCCAGAACTTCTTGTCAAGGTACTCCAGTTTTGAGAGTACGTCCTCATTCCTTCTTTTGGAAAGAATACCTCCGTCAATCACCTTCCACTCATCACTGTGAGAGGTGAGCTCCTCGTGAAATTCCCAGATATAGGTAAATGTTTTCCCGTTAAGAGCCTTAAGCACATTTGCCTGGCCGGGGGTGAACCACTCATCGGATATTTCAGATGAGATCAGATCTATATCAACTTTGGTCTTCATAAGCCTTGAGAGATCTATTATTCTGTCAACGCTGACTCCGGGAAGGCCCGAACTTTTCTTAATGATTTCATCTCTGAAGTTCACAGCATTATTATATTTAATGCCGGTCATATCGTCTATAGCCGGGAAGTTAATCCCCTCGGAAATCAGCTTCTTGGAAACACTCTCAGAAATTCTGTATTCAACATCTCTGTAGACCTGCTGATCAAATACATTCTGAATAATAAACAGAGAAACATAACTTATGACACAGGCTATGATTGGAGTAGTGATCCAGCCGGATGCAATCTTCCCGAGCATTCTATAATTCATTCCCCTGCCGCCCTGAAAAAGGCCGATACCTATGAGCGCGCCCATTATGGCCTGTGAACTCGACACGGGTACAAGAGGAATTGTAGGAAGCCCCCTTACTGCCAGAAAATGTTCAAATCCCTGGGATGCAAATAGAAACAGAACTGTTGATGCCGACAGAACCACGACAAGAGCGGTAATCGGTGTAAGTTTGAGTATACTCTGGCCGACTGTTTTCATCACCTTATAGGAATAGGTCATGACCCCGGCAGCCATTGCCAGGCCGCCCATGATAAAGAGCTGCTCACTCCCGGGAATAGTGCCGAGCATTGTCTCAATAGGCCTGAATGGTGAAACCGGTACGAAGACTCCCATAACATTTGCAATATTATTGGCACCCAGAGAGTAGGCCCCGAATGCTCCTACAACAATAAGTCCCAGACGGTTATAGTAGTCAAGAATCAGCAGATGCACCTTGATCCTCTTCAGTATAAACCTGAATGATCCGTAAAAAACAACCGCAAAAAAAGCAGCAAGAATCGGCGACATTACCCAGCTCGATACAATCTTAGACAGAGAGCTCAGATCTGTCAGCGATCCTGAGAAAAAGTTCCATCCGATGATGGCCCCTACTATAGCCTGGGATGTTGATACCGGCAGTTTAATCTTAGTCATCCATGCAACAGTCACCGCTGCGGCAAGGGCAACCATGAATGCGCCAGCCAGCTCATTTACAGAGCCAAGCTTCCCCAGAGTAAGAGATGCCCCTGCTCCTGAGACTCCTGCACCCAGCACCACGAATATACTGGTAATTATCGCAGCAGTGCGGAAGCTGACCATCTTCACTCCTATGGCGGTTCCGAAAACATTGGCCGCATTATTGGCCCCGTGCGACCACCCGAGGAAGAGTCCGCTTGAAAGAAAAATCAGCACAGACATGTCAGACAATCCTCTTCATCGTGGCAATTGATATGTGATTCGATATATCCTCGGCAATATCAGAAATTGTGTCTATGGACACAACAAAATTTTTCAGGTGGAGTTTTCTGCTTAAGTCTATGTCTAATTCAAATATCTCTCTCTTTGCCCTGTCAGCAATGTGATCTGATTCATTTTCGAAGAACTTAACCTTATGCAGATGGTCTTTCACTGCGTTAACGTCATAAAAGTATGCTCTGGTTGACTGGACAAGAGCGTTAGTTGAATCCACAGCAGTCTCGGCAAGCTTCTTTATCCTTTCGTGAAGGCTGTCCGGGATATCAGGATGTTCCACTCCGAAGTCGAACATAATTGATTTTGAAAAATCGATTATATTATCCATATTCTCAAGGATCTCAAGAACGTCCCCCCTGGATTCGGGAATCAGTGTCTGCACGTAGAGCTGAGCCTCGATATCCTGTCTCAGATCATCGGCACGGCCCTCTACACTCTTAATCATTTCCAGTCTCTCGGCAAATTCCTCATGCCTTTCTCCAAGGTAGAGATCAAGGCCTTCCTCAAAATGAAGTACAGATTCACTGACAAGGTCAATGAAATTATCTATCTTCATCACAAGATCCTTTGTTGCACTGAATATTGAATACATAATATGCTCCGGATATCTTTATTAAGTTATTGGCTGAATAATAATAAAAGCGACAGAATACCCGCCGCTTTTATTTTACACTTTATTTTTAAATACTGTTATTCTTTAACCATGTAGCTGTTTGCATATCTGCTGTCTCTCTGTACATCATTGAGAAGTTCGATTGCTCTCTTTTTTGATGAAAGCGGTCCGATTCTCACTCTGTAGAAATTTTTTCCTCTGACAACTGTTCTGTCAATAAAAGCATCGAATCTCTGTGATTTAAGCTGACTCTTTTCATGCTCAGCCTTTGAAAGTCTGTCATAAGATGCAACCTGTACAGAGAAGTATCCCTTCCTGCTGTTATGAGTAACGGCTTCTCTGGAAACTTCACGCACAGTGCTTTTATGTGCAGCGGCAACAGCTATTTCCTTATTTTTCTTTACGGTCTTTTTATGAACAATCTTTTTATTTACTTTTACCGTTTTTTCTCTGCTTACAATACGGTCTTTTTTAACATTTTGTTTCTTAGCCTTAACAACCTTTGCCGCATCAGGAATTATTTCACTAATATTTTCCTTTGTCAGGACATCGGCTCCATCAAGCTTAACAACAGCAGTCTTCTGTTCATTGCTGTTCTTTGCAAAATCCGCGTTATCACCGCCTGAAATGATATCTTTTTTGCTGTCGACATCAAAACCAGTCTTCCCTCCGGGGATGCTGTCTTCTATGCTGTCGTCCGAAAGATCAGGTATTCTCTTATTGAGTACGTCAATTTCCCTGTTCTCGTCAAAGCTTATATCATTCACAGCAAGATTCTTCACAGAAGATTTATCCTGCTTTATAAAACTCATGCCGAAAAGAAACGACGCTGTTATTATTCCGATTACTACTGATGATAGTATTATAATTCTGGGAGTATCCAGATGTACTATATAGAGATTCTTCTCCTTCACTCCCGCGGGTTTTGGATCAAAATTTTCCATAATTTCACGACCTGCCTTCTAGTATTTTCAAGTGAACCTGAATTATCTATTATATGATCGGCAAGTTTCTTCTTTTCTTTAAGAGGAATTTGATGATTAAGCCTGTCTTTTATTTCTTCAGCGCTGATTCCGTCCCTGAGCATACCCCTTTCCAGCGCCTGTTCATTCTCTGCAAATACAACAATATTTAAATCCATTATTTTATCAAATCCCGACTCAAAGAGAAGAGGCGTATTAATCATGTAAATTCCGTTCCCCGAGGTTCTTTCCATCACTATTCTTCTTATCTCAGGATGCGTTATGGAGTTGAGCTTCTTCACCTTCTCGGGATCCTTAAATACAGTATTGGCAAATTTTCTCCTGTCCAGAGTACCGTCGCCGTTTATACAGTCTGCCCCGAACTCAGCCAAAACCATCTTAAGCCCCTCCGCGCCGGGCTCCATAATATCTCTTGCCACTATATCCGTATCAACAACAACAGCTCCAAGCTCTTCGAAGAGCCCGCATACTGTTCCCTTTCCCGATGCAAAAATCCCTGTTACCCCGATTCTCATTACAAACTCCTGGTTATTTTTTACTAATATTAAACAAGCCCGGCCGATATCAGATAAGCATTAAATTTATTAATATCACCGGTTTCGTTATTATCTCCCAGAGACAGCTTCAGCAGCTCATCCCGGACAGCCCTGTCATTTATAAAATTTGCCAGTACTTTCCTGTCAACAATTTCAGAAATATAAAGAGATGCGGTATTATCAATTTTTTTCTTAATATCAGGCAGAACTGTCCTGTCAGCCATTGATGCAATAAATTCACCAAGACCTGTTTCTGTGCCCTCTTTCACACTCAGCCCTCTGGTATTAAGGAAGAACACCTTCCGGCCTTCTCTGCCGATGAAGTCGCTGAGAGAATCCCTGTAGCCGAGAAACGATCGCCTGGTGTAACGGCCTTCATGAACAAGGGCTCTGCTGGATTTAAAAATATATGATGCATTGAAACTTTCAGGAGTGATAAATCTGTTATTCATAAATAAGGCATATCGATTCTGATAGTTCTTTTCGTGTGATTCGACCAGGAGTAGAAC
>CAYNFB010000153.1:5629-8738 GCA_964396355.1 uncultured Leptospirales bacterium
ATAAATCATATTTTTCGAAAAAGAAAAATCAAAACCCGCCATGCATATCGGGTCAAATCCGCCCGATATGGCAAAAGAAAGAGCATCACCAGCCACCGAACCTGTGCCTGAATCAATTGAACCTACTGCACCTGGATAAAATTTTTCAATTATCTGCGAAATCGGATGGCTGTTGAGAGAAATAAAGCCTCCGGTTTTTTCTACAAGTTCAGGATTGGATACTATTGAAAAAATATGAGCCGTTTTATCTCCCTCATGGCCGAGAAAATGCTCCCCTATTCTGTGCTGGGGATCAATTGAAACTGCAAAATCAGGAATTATTCCATATTCACGAAGAGCAGGAAGCGCAGAATCCACGGCAATTACTGCAAAACGGTTTCTATACCGGGAAATTTCATCTACGTGATCCTCCAGAGAAGGAGCCGGAGACAGTATAACTGCAGGAATATTGGCGAACTGATTTTCCAGAGCTGACACCGGGCTTAAACAATCAAAGTTAGCCGTATTATTAATGCCGTTGCGCAGAAACAGCCTGCCGAAAGCATTTACAGTTGCCCTGTTGCGACCGGCTCTATCTATTATTTCACTGATAGAAGTCTTTATCTGCTCATAGTATTCACTGAAAATTCTCATAGATGGAGGATGTTCGATAACTTTTATTCCGCTGAATCTGTCAAGATCAATAATCTCTTCAAGTATCTGCCTTGCCTGATCAGGCTCTTCACCGGAAATTATTCTTACATTTTCAGATTGTGCGAGAAAAGCACTATGGCTTACAGATGCTGTAATATTTCCGATGCCTCCGAGAATATCTACTATGACCACGAGATTGAACTTATCTATCGTATTTTTAAGTCCCATGAGATGATATCCCAGGCCGCACCCCAGAACTATAAGCAGATCGTATTTATCAGGATCACATTCAAAAAAATATTTTTCACCCTCCCGAAGGGGGCTGACCCTGCTGTGAAGAGGCAGTTCCCGTCCGCCGCAGCTGACAATAAGGGTCGGATTTCCGTCTTTAGCTGTCTCTATTCTATAGCCCTTTATATCCATATACCTGTTCTCTTTATTATTCAGCAGCTCCCGATATTTGATGTGAGGTTATAAGAAAAATATTTGAATTATTTTACAACATATGTATGTTTGAATAAATTTAGTATGAAGCTTCAGGTTATGAAAAGAACATTTATAATAATACTGCAAATTTTTTTAATTTTCGTACTTTTTTCCTGCGGAGGGAAGGAGGAAAGCGTGAATATGATTGATATGGATACAATCCGTAATGACGGATCGCACAATGAAGAGTATATTTTCCGCCATGAAATAGAAAGAGACAAAAAAAGAAGCAATAAATATAAAGACAATAAATTCTAATCATCAGGGAGAAAATAAATGAAAAAGCTGACACTGATCATACCGGCTATTCTAATAATATTTGCTGCAGGAATTAATCATTTTTCATGCAGCAAAGACAATAACGGAGTGCTGTTTGGTAATTCAGGAGAATCCCCCATTAGGAATGAAGCTGAATCAACAAAGGCATGCGAAATACAGAATTCATTCAGGCAGATATTCAATCAGTATAAAGACTCGGTGGTATTTATTACAACTGAACAGTTTGTTAAAGTAAGAAATCCCTTTTTCGACGACCCCATACTGAGAGAATTTTTCGGCCGCCAGAGAGGCACACAGTCCGAGGTGCAGAAGAGAACGGGTCTTGGAACAGGTTTTATAATATCTGAGGACGGATATATCTGCACCAATCATCACGTTATAAACGGCGTAGACAAGATATTTGTAAATGTTGATGATAAAACTTACGAGGCGAAGGTCATCGGCTCAGATGCAAGAACAGACATAGGCCTGCTTAAAATTTCTCCCAAGGAAAAACTCAAACCGGTATATTTCGGAGATTCAGAGAAGGTTCAGGTGGGAGACTGGGCAATTGCAATCGGAAATCCCTTTGGTCTGTCCAGAACTTTCACTGTAGGTGTTATCAGCGCAACTGGAAGAAGAGATGTGGATTTTATGGGAGGTTCCCACCTCCAGACCGATGCTTCAATAAATCCCGGCAACTCTGGCGGTCCGCTGATAAACATATATGGTGAAGTAATAGGCATAAACAGAATGATATACTCCAAAAGCGGCGGCTACATGGGAATCGGTTTCGCCATCCCCATGAACACTGCGAGAACTGTACTGGCGCAGCTTCAGAAATACAAGAAAGTAAAGAGAGGATATCTCGGAGTCAGTATAATCCCTCTTTCAAACAGTGATGCAGCCCAATTAGGCCTGGAAAAAAACGAAGGGGCCTTTATTGGTGAAATAATGAAGGGAGGTCCTGCCGAGAAAGGGGGGCTCCAGGTTGGAGATACAATAGTTAAAGTTGGAGACAGAAATATAAAGACTGTTAAAGATCTTCTCATCGTAACGGGAGATGTTAAAATCGATCAGACAATCACGGTCACAGTATGGAGAAACAAAAAACTTAAGAAACTCTATGTGAAGATTAAAGAGAGACCGGGAAATTAATATTATGCACGGAATCAAAAAATATTAAGATAATGCTTAAAATATTCCGTTAATATGATATAGAATCATTATTTTAATCTGAAAAACTATTTACGGGTATTTATATGCATGAATATATTCCTGAAAACAACTTAGTAGTACTGCTCTTACTTCTTATACTGACACTGGGATTATACTATTTCTGGTGGCTTGCCAGGGTAAGCGGGATATTTGGAGATGATCCTATTATGAACATTCTGCTTACCGTATTCACCTGTGGAATATGGAGTATCTATTTAAACCTTAAGTATAAGCAGAAATCGGAAATGCTCAATGGAAGAGATATGAAGTGGTTCATGATAATTTTTCTCCCTATGGCACCGGTGATAATTCAGCATAATATAAATGAAAAATTTTTTCCCGGTAGATAAAATCACAGGAGTTTGAGATGATTGTCAGGTGTAATAATTGTAATTCCGCATTTGCTGTTGATGATGATAAGGTTGCAAACAAGAAGTTTGCCTTCACCTGCCCTAAATGCAGCACTGAAAATATATTCGATAACAGAAGTGAAGAACAGCCTTTTTCCGGCAGC
>CAYNFB010000154.1:0-8738 GCA_964396355.1 uncultured Leptospirales bacterium
CTCCACCATTTATGTTGTAAGCATTCATAATCACAATGGCATATTGATCGCCTTCGGGATAGTGGCTGAGATGGACCATTTGGATCACGGCAGGATTGGCAGTAACATGCGCGCTGTTTGTGATATTACTTTCGCCATTGCTGTAAACGGCCGTGGCATAATAAATGTGTTCTCCCCAACTGAGCTGTTGATCTTGATAATATGTCCCGGAGCCCGAACCGGAGCCCGAACCGGAGCCTGAACCGGAGCCCGAACCGGAAATAAAGAAAGAAATTGAGAAAGTTACAGATGCAGAGGAAGATCCCAACGAATTTGAACTTCTCAGCGAATACGGGGAAGTTAAGGATGACAGCACATTAACAGATGAGGATATTTTCGAAAAAATACTGAAAGAGGACAATACAAAGAAAGAGGACTCATCCTTCGAAATAATCGGTGACCATCACAAAGAGGAACCCGAGTATGATTTTGAAGAGAAGATGGATGAGAAGCAGAAGGCGGAACAGGACTTCTATAAAAAATTTATCAAACCCGACAGAATAAAGAAAAGAGAACTTCCTGTATTAAAGGTGAGCTATGACTTTAAAAAGCTTCCCGATGAGATGAGTCTGTCCAGAGAAAAAAATATACTTGAATATGCCTATTATAAGTACAAGCCCATGCTTAAACAGGCAGATGAATTCATAAAAGAGAGAAGAGTAAAAGATGCAATAAACTACTATAAAGTAGTGGCTGACCAGAATATTCCCATTGAATTCAAGGCAATGATCAAAAAGAATATCCGGGATCTCACAGAATATCTGGAGAAGTATCTGAGCACAGACTGATATATTTCTGCAATAAATATAGAATTGTAATACAACATTTATTATAATAGGTACAGATTTATAATGTTCAGGCCGGAGGAATTTAATGTACAGCAGAAGAACCTTCCTGAAGAAAATAATTAATACAATTAAATATACCGCAGCAGGAGCGATCTGCCTTCCTCTGCTACTGAAAAGCAGTCCCGCATCTGCAAAAAAAAGCAGCTACGACCTCATTGCATTAAAGGGAGGCACTGATGCTGCAGATCTGTTCAGAAGAGGGATTGCGCAAATGGGCGGAATGGGTAAATTTGTCAGAAAGGGGCAGACAGTGCTGATCAAGCCCAATATCGGATGGGACAGGTCGCCCGAGGCAGGAGCCAACACCAACAATAACCTTATCAGAGAGATTGCAGAACATTGCAGAAAAGCCGGCGCATCAAGAACCTACGTATTGGACCACACCTGCGACTACTGGAAGAGCTGCTATAAAAACAGCGGAATAGAAGAGAGTGCAAAAGCAGGCGGCGCAAAAATGGTTCCTGCAAACTCCAGAAGCCAGTACAGAAAGGTATCAATTCCAGGCGCAAAACTCCTGAAGGAGACATTTGTGCACAGATTATTTCTTGAAGCTGATGTTATAATAAATGTACCTGTACTGAAGGATCATTCCTCCACAGGCCTTACCTCGGCAATGAAGAACCTCATGGGAGTGGTATGGGACAGATACGAATGGCACAGCATGGGGCTGCACCAATGCATTGCAGACTTCGCCTCCTTCAGAAAACCGGATCTGGTGGTTATTGACGGTTTCAGAGTAATGATAAAGAACGGCCCCAGAGGATACAGCCAATCAGATATAGTGGAGTATAAATATCTCTTCCTTTCAAGAGATCAGGTGACAGCCGATGCGGCTGCAGCCATGGTTCTTGCAGAAACTTCACCGGAAATAAAAAGCCCCTATGATATCGAATATATAAGGCTGGCGGACAAAGCCGGCACTGGTAAGGCAGATCTCAAAAAAATGAAAATAAAGAGAATAGCAGTTTAACAGATGAGATATCTCAAATACATTCGAATTGCAGCAGCAGGCGCCGTATTATTCATCTGTACGGTAATTTTCTTCGACTACTATGAGTTGATTCCGCCGGAGATGAGAGAATCCGTGCTATACATTCAGTTCATCCCGTCAGTACTGACCTTCATTGTAAAACCGGGATTTGCTGCATCGGGTTTTATTCTAATAATTATGCTGACAATCTTTTCCGGACGTGTATACTGCTCGTTTTTCTGTCCCCTGGGAATACTTCAGGATATAGCAATATTCACAACAAAGAAAAAGTTTGTTTTCACAAATGCGCATAATAGAATGCGTTTCGGAATTCTTATTATTACTGCTGTTTCAATGATTTCAGGAGGTACAGTCCTCATTGCATGGCTCGATCCTTTCAGCATATTCGGAAGATCAGCCGGATATATTATTTCCGCAGGAGCCGGGTCGCTCAATAATTTAGCTGCAAATACTGCTGCAGACCAGGGAATGTATTTTCTGCACTCAGTAAAAACATCTAATGCTCCCTGGCCTGTTATTGCCGCTTCTACAGCATCCATTGCTGGAATACTGATCACAGCTGCACTGCGTGGAAGACTCTACTGCAACACAGTATGCCCGGTTGGTGCGGCACTTGCTCTTCTGAGCAGATTCTCCATCTTCAGAATTTCTATAAATGAAAATACATGTACTAAATGCGGAGCATGCGCAAGTCTGTGCAGAAGCGCATGCATAGACACATCATCGGCACATGTCGACTTTACAAGATGCGTTGCCTGCTTCGACTGCCTCACTGTATGCCCGGTTGACTCCATAGGTTATATCTCGTCGCGAAATTCAGATTCAGGGATAAAGACTGTACCGAACACTGGTGGAGGCAATATTAAATCCGGACGCATAAGCCGCAAAAAATTTCTTGCGGGACTTCTCATCATTCCTGCAGGAAGAGCCTTGAGCCAAACGCTGAACAGGCCAGCTCCCGTTTACCGGGATATTTCTTCACAGACTAAATATATGAAGCAAGTTACCCCCGTCCCGCCAGGCGGCCGCAGCACTGAAAGTTTCAACTCCGCATGCACAGCATGTTCACTATGCATATCAATATGCCCAACAGGAGTTCTGCAGCCTTCAGTACTGCAGCACGGACTAAGGGGTATGATGCAGCCCTACATGGATTATGAGTCGGGATACTGCAGTTACGATTGTACATTATGCGGGCAGGTCTGCCCCACAGGAGCAATCAGGGAACTTGAAATTAAGGAAAAGCGAACCACGAGAATCGGAAAAGCGACATTCATAAAGGAAAACTGCATCACCTATACAAACGGCACAGTATGCGGAGCATGTTCCGAGCACTGTCCGACCAAGGCTGTTCACATGATTCCATATAAGGGCAGACTGGTAATACCAGAGGTAAACAATGACCTCTGCATCGGATGCGGAGCATGTGAGAATGTTTGTCCTGTCAGGCCCTACAGGGCGATATTCGTTGATGGAATAAGAAATCATGAAAAATCAGAAAAGCCCGAATCAGAAAAAAATCAGATAAAACAAACAGAGGATTTCCCTTTTTAAGCTGCCGGGGAGGAACCTTAATCAGGTGTCCCCGGTGACCGGGTTAGCTCTTTACTTTCTTGAATATATGGTGAGACCCTTGAGAAAGTTTTTCACTATCTGGTCTCCGCAGACCTTATAGTTTTTATGGCCCTTCTTCCTGAACAGAGCCGAGAGTTCGGGCTTTGATATTTCAAATTCCGACAGCCTGAACATCTCAAGCATATCATCCTCTTTAAAATTAAGAGCAATTCTCAATTTTTTTAATATAATATTATTCGAGACTCTAACTGCAGGTTTAGCAGAAGAATCTTCTGCATTTTCCTTTTTCCCTCTTTTCTGTATAATCAGTCCATCGAGGAAAAGTTCCATCTCTCTGTCACTGCATTCAACGTAACCGGTATCATCTTCCTTCTTAAGAATATCAAGGACTGCAGATTCTGTTATATCATGTCCTGCCAGTTTAAAGATTCCGGTCATTTCTGAATTTCCCATATTGAGAGCGTATCTTATTCTGCGTAATATATCGTTTTTATTCATATTCCCCTTCCCGGTTAATCTCTTTTCTTGCGTTTTCTGCCGGGAGCTCCTCCTCTTGATATCGGCCATGAGGGGCCGGACGAACCCTTCCTGCTGCCGCCGCCTTCTTTCGGTCCTGATGATCTGCTGAATCTGTTCTGTGAAGCACTCACAGGACGTGTTTTTTTCCGGTCACTGCCTTTATCCTCAGAACTACCCGTTTCGGCCGGCCCTTCCCTCCAGCTGTCTCTGATCTTTCCTTTCGAATCTCCGGACCATTTTTTATTCTGAGACGCCGGGGAATCCGAGGTTCTTTTAGTTGACCATCGGGGTTTTTTTTCTCCCGATGAATCGCTTTTAGCATTACTGTTTTTACCGGCAAATCTGCCTTCTGATTTGTAATCACTCTGGTGCTTCCTCCGGGCTGCCCCGGAATTTTCGATTCCTTCTCTGTTGTCTGAATCGAATTGTGAAGAATCACGATGTTTTTCTCTTCGCGATCTGGGATCTGAATTCATCGCCGCTCTTTCCCTGTAGAGACTGGATTCGCGTTCCCGATAATTTTTTAATGTAATTTTCTTAGCCCTGGCAGACTTCATTTCCAGGCTGATACGGATTTCACGATCCTGAAACTTCATACCAGTGAGTTTCTCAACAGCCTCTGCAGCCTCAGTAACATTACCCATCTCGACGAATGCAAAGCCCTTCTTCCTGCGTAATGTTATCCCGGCGACTGTGCCGAAGTCAGAGAACAGAGTCCGGATATCCTCCTCTGTAACTTCAAAGCTTAAATTTCCGATAAATACTCTTTTATTTTCCATAACTACCTCTAATTTTTACCTGTTTAAATTTTTAACTAAACTCAATACTTCCCGAATCTATATATAGGAGTTTCCGCCCCATTCGTTTTTCTATTAATTTCATATGCTGATAGTCCTCTTCTGCCAGCAGAGTTACGGCGGTTCCTTTCATTCCGGCTCTACCTGTCCTGCCGATCCGGTGGATATAATCCGCAGCAGATCTGGGAAGCTCATAGTTCACCACGAAGGGAAGCTGACCAATATCCAGTCCC
This sequence comes from uncultured Leptospirales bacterium, assembly GCA_964396355.1. Classification (GTDB taxonomy): domain Bacteria; phylum Spirochaetota; class UBA4802; order UBA4802; family UBA5550; genus CAYNFB01. The sequence continues at coordinate 5,003 of CAYNFB010000154.1, forward strand.
CTTGAGGCCAGATCTGTGGCAACCAGCACCCGAATACTTCCCTTCTTAAAACGCGTCAGTGCTCCGGTGCGGGCACCCTGACTCTTGTCTCCGTGAAACGCCTCAGCACTGATATTATTAACATTTAGTTTTCTCGTAACATTATCGGCTCTCCGCTTTGATGAGACGAAAACCAGAACCTGTTTCCACTCTCCCTCTTTTATCAGATGCCTGAGCAGCAGGCCCTTGCTGTTTTTATCTACAGTATAAACAATCTGTTCAACAGGCTCAGGAGGAACTTCCTTCTCCTTTTCTCCGATTATTACTGGATGGGACAACAGAGACATACCTGATATCTGGAGATTACTCCTTAAAGTTGCAGAGAAAAAAAGAGTCTGTCTTTTCACGGGAATCATTTTCAGTATACTGCCTATCTCATCTTCAAATCCCCGGTCAAGCATCCTGTCGGCTTCATCAAGAACCAGTGTTTCAATATAAGAAAGTTCTGCTGCATTTTTATTTATAAGGTCAAGAAGCCTGCCGGGAGTCGCGACGATAATATATGCACCGGAATTTAGACTCTGCATCTGAGAATTTATAGAAACGCCTCCATGCACTGCGGCGATTTTTATTTTCTTCGGAAGATAGCGGCCCAATGATTCTGCAGCGGCAGCGACCTGAACTGCAAGTTCTCTGGAAGGAACCAGAATAAGAACCCGGGCTGCCCCCTTTTTCACTTTATCTTTTTCGGATAAGCGCTGAATCAGCGGGAGAAGAAATGCTGCTGTCTTGCCGGAACCTGTCTGTGCGGATACGGCAATATCCTTCCCTTCAAGAATGACCGGAATAGCCTCTTTCTGGATATGGAAAAGATCAGTGTAGCCCAGCTCCCCGGCAGCGCGGCATAAATCACCGGATAATCCGGGAAATGAAAATGACATATAATTCTCCAGAACTTATAGATGTTTATTGCAGATTATTGATGACAAAGCCCCGATTATTATAAAGATAATACAAAATAATTTTCTGCAGGGACTGTTCTTTCAGAGTAAATCAAGCGCCTTTTTTAAAGGGCAGTTCTCGGGAATAACTTTGCCCGTTCTGTAGGAGTCAAGGAGTTCAGCAGAGCGTTTCGCAAGCAGTCTTCTGGTCTCCCTCCGCATTCCTTTAATCCGCGGAATGACCATTGAATCATAGGCCGTAGTATGATGCCTCATCCAGGCAATAACCGCCTTTGCTGCACGTTCCTCAACAGGAATCATAGCCGTCCTTGCAACAGTACCGCTGCCCACAGGAACTGCATGAAGTGTTACAGCCTGGGCAAATTTTTCCTCCAGATCTCTGTAGCAGCTGTTAAAAGAAAGGAACTCCCGAACTGCCCTGCAGAAATCGGTCTCATATGCAGCCTGTTTCTTTATACGCAGATTACGGCTGCTTTCTATTTTCTTCTTATAGGAGTCAGTCAATCTGACTGCCTCTACGGCACACCTTGCCCTCTCAATCACATCTGCAGGAGCCCATACCCCTTTTGATATAGTGCGTTTCCCTTTTTTTATCTGGACTCTCCAGAAAACTCCCTCTGAGGTTACCTTTCTTGTTATACCTGCATCCCCAGCAGGTAAAAAATTCCATCCTGCCGGAGGATGAAGAATTTCGCCGTTTTCACCAATGAGGGTATTTCCATTACCCGGTCTTACTATTCGGCTGGAGCTGTTCATTTTATATCCTGACAAGTATATTCATTTTTATAAAGATCTGTCCATCCCGGCGCAACAGTCACTTTCTGCCCGCAAGCCTGAGATATAGTCTTTCAACCTTAGTTCTGGCCCAGGGAGTTCTTCTGAGGAAGATTAAACTGGACTTTATGCCGGGATTATAATTAAAACACCTGATATTAATCCTGTGCCCCAGGCTCTCCCAGCCGTAATGATCGACCAGTGTGTTGAGAATCATCTCCAGGGTCTTACCCTCAAGCGGATCCCCTGATTGACGTTCAGTCATACTTTCTCCAGACATAGATTTACTTGTCACCAGAGTCCTTTACATCAGTCTGTTGTCAAATCTAAAATATTGTATTTAATCTGCCTTTGAAGGATTAAGTATGCGGCAGTAAGTGCCCATGATGAAGCTCATTGAGCTATAAAAAAAATTAAAAAATTGCACCAAATAATTAAAAATGTTGTTTTAATATATACACGGTTATCTAGAATTTCGTCTCATACTGATTTAAATACAAATATATAGAGGCTGCTATGTTAAAATTTCTTCCCGGGAAGATCAAAGGTATATTAAGCATAATTTTATTCTCAGTTAACACTATTTTCTGGGTAAGCTTACTCTTGACGGTCTCAGCATTTCGTCTGATTATTCCACTCAAATTCTGGTACCGATTTACCACAAAGGTATCGATTTATATTGCCAACAGCTGGATTACAGTAAACAATGCAATAATCGCCCTGTTTAATAAAATTGAATGGGATATTGAGTTCTCGGGAGAACTCAGGATGGATGACTGGTACCTGGTGCTTTCAAATCATCAGACCTGGATAGATATTGTCGTCCTCCAGAAGGTTCTGCTTCATAAAATTCCATTTTTGAAATTCTTTTTGAAGAAGGAATTAATATGGGTTCCTGTACTCGGTCCGGCGTGGTGGAGCCTCGAATTCCCCTTTATGAAGAGATACTCTAAAGAGTTTCTAGAAAAGAATCCTCACCTGAAAGGCAAGGATATTGAATCCACAAAAAAAGCATGCGAAAAATACAAAACGATGCCTATCTCAATAATGAATTTTATGGAAGGAACCCGGTTCACTGAAGCTAAACATAATAATCAGCAGTCGCCTTATAAGAATCTTCTTAAACCGAAAGCAGGCGGCATTTCTCTGGTGATGAACAGTATGGGAAACCTGCTTCAGAATATAGCAGATGTAACGATATACTACCCCGAAGGCCCTAAAACTTTCTGGGAATTTCTATGCGGTGAGACAACGAAGATAGTTGTGAGAATAGATATAATACCTGTTACAGATGAAATCCGGGGAGATTATGTCAATGATCCGCAGTTCAGCAAAAAATTTCAGACCTGGCTCAATGATTTCTGGAAGAAAAAGGATAAATTTATAACAGAACTTAAAAAACAATAAATTACACAAGCCGGCGCCTGCCGGCTATTTCCCGTACTGCACCTCTTCACTAAATCTGACCTCCTTGATATTTGGAAGAGAAGCGATCTTTTTCATAATTTCAATACCGGCCACCTCGAAATTCTCAAGCATATTCGCGGTAACTTCAACAGGTTCATCCATAGAAATTCCCATCACGGCAGGAGAAAGCCTCCAGCCCCGGGTAATATCCGAACCTCCTGCGAGGCTGATCGGAGCGATATAATCCCCGGGCCGCATATAAGCATCCATATATCTCGGGTTAATATACTTCATAACAACTGCACCGTCAGGATCAATATTTGAGCGGGATCCCTCAGGGAAGATAAGGAAGGTCTCTCCCATTACTTTTTTAAAAAGATCGTAATCCTCAATGCTTAGATTTTTCATACTCTCAGAAAAGTTATATATACTGAAAAATTCCTTAAGCTCCTTTATCTCATCTGCGCCGAGAGCTGATGTATGAGCATTAAATGATTCGTCATCGCCATTAACAAAAGCACTGATGAATTGGGCGTAATCATATTTTTCAATCATTTTTAAGCCGGAGTATGGGAGTTTAATCAGACATTGCGTCCTTTTGGCAGTTTTTCTCA
>CAYNFB010000155.1:0-4035 GCA_964396355.1 uncultured Leptospirales bacterium
TCCAGTGTTTGCTGTTTCGAATTGCAAGTACCAATATCCTTCATCATTTATTCCAATAAAGATCACGCCGGTGTATCCCGGAAGGGACAGCCTGTAATTTCCAGTATGCATCTGCAGGGCCTCAACACCGCTTTCGGATTTTATATTTTTCTGATCAGATTCAATTTTATCAATAGCTGATGATGAGTTATTGTCAGTTATCTGAGTTTTCAGCGTATTGCGATCAAGACTGCTGCAGCTTATACAAAGGAGCATCAAAAACTCAAAAAAAAGACATAGGAATAAACCTGATCTGTTTTTCATGACTAACCTCTTTTAAATCGTGAAGATAATATTAATTATCGTCAGCAGCAATGTCTTTTTTAATAAGCCCGGCATAGAAAAGGAGTGCAATTCCGATCCCGGCCCATACAAAGGTGCGGAATCGTCTTATTATTCCAACGGAAAGCCCTATTACCGGATCATACCCGAGTATTGATAAGGCCAGAGAATAAGATCCCTCGCTCGTCCCCACATTGGCAGGAACGAAAAAAAGAGCGCTTGTTGCTATAAAACCAAAGATATAAACAAATAAAGCTTCAATAAAAGTAAATCCCATGACAGGACTTATATAGGTTATTATCAGATATATTTCCAGAGAACAGGAAATGACAATTGCAAAATAATGAAGAGCCAGCGATATATAGAAATGCCTGAGATTATCCCTGCTGCTGAATATGAATCTAATTTCCTCATCAATCGTATCAATTTTACTCTTTCCAGATCCGCTAAGAATTTTATTTTTCAATTTCCCGGGCATCTTTCCTATCAGATATGAAAGGAATCCTTCTTTCTGCTTTTTTATCAGTTTAAAAATAAACAGCAGAAAAGCGATAAAGAAGGTAAGAAGAGCAAGGAAGGTTATCAAATTACTCCTGAATTGTGTCTGAAAAACGAAGAGACCTGCAAACATTCCGGTGAGAACCATCAGCAGGTTTGACACTATGTGAATCATTCTGTCCAGTACAACAGTAGCAAGTCCGACTTTAAATGGAACTATATCCTTAACATATAGAGCCTTCAGCGGTTCTCCCGCCGCTGCTCCCAGTGCATTTATTGACGAAGTAGAATCACCGGCAACTCTTGCCAGAACAAACTTATAAAAATTCCCCGGAGGTACAGGATGAGTAATAAGAACCCGCCAGGCATAGGACAGAAAAATATTGCTGAAAATAAAGATACTGCAGATGATGGCAAATCCGGCCCATCCGATTTTCATAATATGTTCAACAGTGGTATCAATTCCAAAAGACCTGAAAAGAAGTATAAGAATAAATGCTCCCACTACAAGAAATATATATTTAGTCTTTTTCATTAAAGTAATCCTTTCTATAATATAATTGCCAGAACAGTAAGATCATCGAAGAGCTCATCACTCCTGGAAATATCTCTTACCTCGTTCCGCAGTCTGTTAAGTATTTTTTCCGGTGCCTCTGATTGAGTTTCTTCTATTATACTACCGAGTCTTGTATAGCCTGTTTTCAAATCCAGCGATTCTCCGCCGAGAGCCTCGACCAGACCATCTGTAAATAACAGGAGCAGATCACCTTTATCAAAGTTTACGGTTCGTTCCTGATATATTGAATCCTCTGTTATACCAAGAGGTCTGCCGGGACATTTCAGCTCCTCCATAGTCTGTGTTTTTTTTCTAAAGAGCAGCTGCTCATTATGACCCGCACTGCTGTAGCCTATCTGCCTTTTATCATGATCTATCAATGCATAGAATACAGTAGCGAACATGCCGTATTCAGATTCTTCGTAAACATAGGGATTTGCTTTATCCAGAAGTTCTGCGGGTATGAAACTGATTCTGTGTTCTGCTCTTATAATGTTTTTTACAGTACCGGTAAAAATAGCAGCCGGAATTCCTTTCCCTGAAACATCTGCGACCATAATTCCGCACTTACTTTCATCAATATTGTAGAAATCAAAAAAATCTCCTCCCACATCACGGGAAGGCTCATAAAGCACAGAAATAGTCATATCGATGAATTCCCGGGGGATCCTGGAAAGATTTTTCCTCTGTATTTCAGCGGCGATGGAAATTTCCTGTTTGAGTCTGTTCCTCTTTTCCTCCTCCATCCTTCCGGAATAAGCCTTATAAATACCGCCGATCTGGCTGCCCAGAGTAGAAAGTACACGCATCTCGAAATCGTCAAAAACTCTTCGATTTTTCTTCTCAGTGAGATTAAAAACTCCTATATTTCTTCCATTATATACAATAGGAATAGAGACGAAGGAATTCGTCTTATAACGTCCGGAATTACAATGCACATCACCGGGCAAATCGCTGCAGACATCGTTGACGTAGAGAGACTCCCCTGTCTTATAAACGTGAGCAGTTACAGAATCGCTGTCTATTTTAGTACCCGCTGGTATATCGGCTCCGAAGGATGCCATTATTTCCAGACATTCATTATTTCTGTTATAAAAAGCTATAGAGGCTCGTTCAACATCGAGTGTCTTAGAAAGAGTTGACAGAACTCCATCAAAAAATTCCCTGTCGTTTCCGGCACAGGAAACCACCTTGGAAACTTCATACAGAGCGGTGAGTTCCTCAACCCTCTTGCTCAGCTCTTCATTGAGCATTCTCGTTGTAATTGCAGAAGCTGAAACTGCTGCGATAACCTGAGTCAGAATGAGATCGTAGGTATTAAACTTGTCTCTGTTCACTGAATTGACAATTTCAAGAACTCCCACAAATTCATTCCTTGCCATCATTGGTGTACATATAATATTCCTGGTAGAAAAGCCGATCGCATTATCTACACCATCATAGAATCTGCTGTCACCCTGCACATTGTTATTCAGAATAAGCTTTCTATTATTAACGACCTCCCAGGCGAAACCGGAATTTTCAGGTACGGTATTTCCGAGAATTCCGGTAACCTTCTCATCTGTAGTTGACTTAAAAAAAAGCTGCTGCGAGGTTCCGTCAAAGAGCAGTAGAGAACATGCCTGTGAATCAAGAATATTTCTGGCTACGTGAACAATTGATGAGTAGAGTTCTTCAATCCCCTTGAGGGGCGAAATTTCATCATTAATTGTCGAAAGAATTTCTACATCAATCTTGAAATTATTTTCCAAAACTCGGGACTCCAGGTGTTAGAATACAGGCTTATAATCGAACCTGTGAATGGCGTTTATATATCTCATCGTATGAGTATGCTGTCTGATTACGATTGAATCGGTCTTCGCTCCCCCTGAAAAATACCGGACTCCCTTCAGCAAAACACCGTCTGTCACCCCGGTTATAGATATGAGGATATCATCACTTTTAACAAGATCCCTTATTTTATATATTCTGTCAGGATTCCCCCTCCCTATATTCTCGGCAAGAGTCTTCTCAAAATAATCATTATAGTAGACTTTAGTCTGCATATCTCCGCCGAGACATTTAAGACCTGCTGCAGCAATAACAGCTTCCTTGGCTCCTCCCACGCCCATGAGTATATCAATGGAAGAGTTTTCTACAGCAGTAGAAATAACACCCGAGATATCCCCGTCAGTAATATACTTTATTCTGGCTCCTGTCTTTCGGACCGCTTTTACCAGTTCTACATTCATCTCTCTGTCGAGAACACAGACTGTAATATCTTCAATATACTTGCCTTTAGCCCTTGCAACCCTCTTTATATTTATATCAGGAGGCTGATCAATATCAACAACACCTTTCGCATCAGGACCCACTGCAATCTTATGCATAAGACAGGGCGGAACTTTCAGAAATGAATTTCTCCCTCCGATGGCAACTACTGATATAGAATTATGCCCGCCCATTGCGCAGGTTCTCTTCCCTTCCAGAGGCTTCGCTGCAATATCTATTTCCAGTCCATTCCCCGAGCCTGTTCTCCGGCCGTCATATATATAAAGATCTCTGTTGGCCGCACCGATTACAACTTCACAGTCAATATCCATCTTCTCGAGAAGTTTCCACATTGCCTCATCTGCCGATCTGTAGCAGAGCTCATCATCGCCCTTGCCCATATGTCTGCT
>CAYNFB010000155.1:4045-5973 GCA_964396355.1 uncultured Leptospirales bacterium
GCGTTAAGTGCAGAATATTCAGTCAGCCTGGCTGCCTCAAGTGTGAGGTTCCTGTTCATAAATCCTCCGAAGATAAATTGTTATCCATCTATGAAATCCTGTCATCTTATTTCTAAGAAAGCTTATTTTCAAGCTATTTTCCTCGGGCTCATTCATTTCAGCAGGAACCTGATAAATAGAAGAATAAGACATATTATCCATTATGACAATTTTACAGTGTAAGCGAAAAGTATTACACTATTAAACGAGTATTCTCTTACAATATAAGGAGTTTTTTTTATTCACAGAACTCCCTGTATAATATAGTATTGTCAGGTAATTTAAATTATAATCTGCAGAGGATTTATCATGAAACTAAAAGATTTTAAAATAAGCACTCAGCTGATACTCACCATTTCGACCACATCAACTATTGCCGTATTGATTGCACTTTTCGTGATATACTCGAGTTTGAATACTCTATCCTACAATAATGCAAAGGTGGCAGGAAATATGATGTCCGGCTATCAGGGAGCTAAGTTTCAAAAACTGGTAACCCAGGGCTTCAGCAAACTTCAGGGAATGACCCTTTTCATCGAAAGCTATATCGACAATTCTGACATGAGTATATCAAGAAATGAGGTAAACAGAGTTTTAAAAAACTATATTGTTCAAAATCCTTTGTCTGACGGTATATTTCTCTGTTTCGAAAAGAACTCCTTCGACGGAAGGGACAGTGCCTACAAGAACAGACCTGGCCATGATGAAACAGGAAGATTCATCCCTTCATTTACGCTGAATAAAGATGGAAAACCGGAATTGAAAGAATTCACCGGCTATGAAGGAAGTAATTCTATTTATCAAATAATAAAGAAAACCGGAAAATCCCTGGTAATGAATCCATATAAGGCCAGTATAAACGGCAGAGACACGATGATGACATCACTTGCCGTACCTGTTCACAGAAAGGGAAAATTCATTGGAGTGCTTGGTATACATTTTGAACTTATAAAAATTCAGCAGATGTTCAGGAATGTCAGGCTCTATGAATCGGGATTTGTAAATCTCGCAGCTCCAAACGGAATAGTAGTAGCATCGATTAATGATTCCTACGTAGGAAAAAGAGTCGAGGATCTCGTTCCTGACAAGGGATACATAGATGGGACCAGGAGCGGAAAGAAATTCAACACAGAGTACACTTCGGCTCTTAACGGCCTGGATTATACAGTTTTCGGAGTCCCCGTCCCGCTCGGTAACGGCACTGACTCAGTCTGGTGCATGACGGTTAACATCCCCAATGAAAAACTTTATGAAGGAAGAAACGGCACATTGAATATTCTTATGATGGTATGCCTATCCCTTATTCTTTTGCTGGGATGTATAATCTTCATCACAGCAAGAAGTATTTCAAAACAGCTTGCCCGGGGAGTGGGACTTGCAGAAAAATTTGCAGAAGGTGATTTTACACAGAGAATAGACGACATTGACCAAGAAGATGAAGTCGGCCAGCTTATTAAATCACTGAACAAAGCCGGTGACGATCTGGAAAATCTCATAGGTAATGTCATGGGTTCATCTCTCAACCTCACTCAGGCAGTAGACCAGATCTCAAAGGGAAATCAAAATCTCTCACAGCGGACATCAGAACAGGCGTCCGCACTTGAAGAGGTCGCATCTACCATCGAAGAAAACACTGCTACAGTTGAAAAGAATACAGAAAATGCAAAAAATGCAGAGTCAAGGATCAAGGAAGGTGCTGAAATATCGACAAAGGGAAAAGACAAGGCCGGTCTTGCCATGAGCTCAATCAACAAAATGAATGAGCAGAGCAAGAAGATAGCAGAGATAATAAACATCATAAACGATATCGCCTTTCAGACAAATCTGCTGGCTCTAAATGCCGCAGTTGAGGCAGCCAGGGCGGGGGATCAGGGAAGAGGTTTTGCCGT
>CAYNFB010000155.1:6020-8726 GCA_964396355.1 uncultured Leptospirales bacterium
AAGTGAGAAATCTTGCCCAGAGATCGGGAGATGCGGCAAAAGAGATTGAAGTACTTATAAAAGACTCAGTCAGCAGGGTAGAAGAAGGGACAGAACTGGTAAAGGAGACAGCCGAGGCTCTCAATGACATCGAAGCATCATCAAAATCTTCAGCTGAAATCATGACAGAAATTTCAGCTGCCAGCGACGAACAGAAAGCCGGGATGGAACAGATCAATACAGCCATACTTCAGCTTGACACTATGACACAGCAGAATGCAGCCCTTGTTGAAGAAACTGCAGCTGCCAGCGAAGAGATGTCTAATCAGGCCCAGGATCTTTTATCTATGATAAAAATTTTCAAAGTGAAAGACAACACTATCTCAAATAACAAGATGAAGAATAATATTAGTACAATAGAAGAAAAGGGGCATTTTGAACCGCAAATCACTTCCAAAAACGATGATACTGCGCTAATTGAAAAAGCAGCCTTTTCATCAGACCTTAAAAAAGACGGATTTGAAGAATTCTAAAATTACTTAGAGAGCCGGTTTATTCCAAACGGGCTCTCTAAAAAACCTGCCGATCTTTATCTATGCAACAAAAGATTTTAATTGACTTCAGTTTTAAAAAAATATACTTTAATGTGACGTAATATTGATGGAGCAGGCCCGTGAAAAAGACAATCATGATTATAGGAGGGGGACTCCTTCAGGCCCCCGTAATAACTACTGCAAAAAAAATGGGCTACCAGGTAATTGTAACAGATTACAATTCTGATGCCATAGGAATGAAGGACGCAGATATCCCAATAATCATGAGCACCAGAGACATACAGGGATCGGTCAGAATTGCCAGAAAACAGAATGAAATTACTCCAATAAGTGGAGTACTTACAGTTGGAACAGATGCCTCAATGACTGTTGCCGCAGTGGCAAATGCACTCAACCTCCCTGGAATTAAATTTGAAGATGCCGAAGCTGCCACAAACAAGATTAAGATGAGAATGAGATTCAAGGAAAATGAGGTACCTTCGCCTGCATTTCTTCCTGTCTGGTCCCTCAGCGATGCGAAAAAAGCCTGTAAAGTCCTCGGACTTCCCATTGTGATAAAGCCTTCTGACAATATGGGGGCCAGAGGTGTAATTCGTATAGATAATGCAAATCAGATATCTGATGCCTTTAAGTTTGCAAAAGATGCATCACCCAGCGGCGAGCTTATAATAGAAGAATTGATGGAGGGCCCCGAGCTGTCCATTGATGCAATAATTTATAATGATGAAATAACTATAACAGGCGTTGCCGACCGTATAATCGAATATCCTCCACACTTCGTTGAAACCGGCCATACTATGCCCTCATCTCTTCCTCCCGCTACTCTTGAAGAAGCCTGCAGAGTAATGAAAAGCGGAGTAAAGGCACTGGGGATTAACACAGGGGCGGCAAAGGGAGATATCAAGGTCACAAAAAAAGGAGTAATGATCGGTGAAATTGCAGCGCGGCTTTCCGGAGGGTTCATGTCAGCCTATACCTATCCTCTTTCCTCGGGGGTTGACCTGATGCGCGCCATGATTGAAGTAGCCCTGGGACAGGAACCCGGCAATCTTGACCCGGTGATGCACAGAGTTGCTGTGGAAAGAGCAATTATCTGCAATCCCGGCACAGTTAAAAAAATATCCGGGCTGGAGGAGGCGCTTAAGGTACCTGGCGTAGAGGAGATAATACTTAATATAGAAGAAGGAGACCTGGTTGTAAAGCCCACATCCAATGTTGAAAAATCAGGAAATATAATTGCCGTGGGTGATACTCTGGAAGAGGCAGAGGAAGCCGTCAAAGAGTGCATGAAACTTTTAAAAATTGAGACCACTGAAGATCTGGATATAACCATGCAGTCAATCAATGCGGCAGCCAGAGAAAAATTTAAAAAAATATGCTACGTGTGCAAAACCTGTGACGGAAGAGACTGCCCAACAGGAGTCCCGGGAATGGGAGGGACTGGAACAGGGGAATCTTTCAGACGCAATATAGAATCATTAAAAAAATACCGTATAACGACAAAGCTGATACATGACACAATTATTCCAGATACAGAATGTGAGATTTTTGGCAAGAAACTTTCACTTCCTGTTATGGCAGCCCCGATAACAGGAGCTGTTACAAATATGGGAGGAGCAATTGATGAACTGGAATATAACAGAGCCGTAGTCGCAGGATGTATCGAGGCTGGCACAATTGCCTTTGTCGGAGACGGTGCAACTCCAGATAAATACAAGATAGGACTGCAGGCATTGCATGAAAACAGCGGTGCTGGAATCTCCATTTTTAAGCCGAGGAAAGACAACCAGGAAATAATTAAAAGAATCCAGGCTGCGGAAAAATCAGGAGCTCTTGCCGTGGGACTTGATATTGATGCAGTAGTATTTAAGACAATGGCCATGAAGAATCAGGCAGTGGCCCCAAAAAGCATTCAGGAGCTTCGCGAGATTAAATCCGCCACTTCCCTCCCCTTTATCCTTAAAGGCATAATAAATCCTGCAGATGCCGAGGCCGCATGCAGGGCAGGAGTCGATGCAATAATTGTATCAAACCACGGGGGAAGGGTAATGGATCAGATGCCCGGTGCAATGGATGTTCTTGAGGATGTAATCAGCGCGACTGATCATTCAGTAAAAGTCATAGTAGACGGCGGATTCAGAGATGGTGTGGATATAATGAAAGCACTGGCACT
>CAYNFB010000156.1:0-3037 GCA_964396355.1 uncultured Leptospirales bacterium
GCAATGGGGGGTAAATTTGTAAATGAATTATCAAAAAACTTCGCCCTTAATTCACCGAAAGCCTTCAGAGCCTCAGCCGCATCTATATGTGCATAATGCATAAACCACCTGGGATGATAGGCAGTAACAGGGAGAAAAGCATAGTCCACCGGCCCGAACTTTCTTCCAAACTCTCTGTATCCCTTGAAATATCCGCTGTCTCCGCCGAAGTATATCTTCATTTTTCCCTTAACAAGGAGATAGCCCGCCCAGAGAGATCGATTATATCCCTGATCAATCCTTCTTGACCAATGCTGTGCAGGCAGACTTATCAGTTTAAATCCCCGGCCGGCATCAGCCTCGTTCCACCAGTCCATCTCTGTTATTTTTCCCGATGTCCAGCTGCTCATGAACTCCTTCAGCCCCGAAGGAACATAGAATTTAGTTCCCTCAGGCATTCCCGCAATACTGTCCTTATCAAGATGATCATAATGGTTATGAGTTATTATTACATTGATTGGCCCTGCGAGCTTTCCAATTTCTTCTAAGGTCAATGCAGGTTCAATAAATCTCTTCGGCAGGAGAGCTCTGCTGCTGAACATGGGATCAGTAATCCAGTATACACCGTCTATTCTCAGGAGAAAAGTGTTGTGTCCTATCCACAGTATAAAATTTTTTCTGCCGGCCTTTTTTATTTTCTCAAAAGAATGAGGAATAAATTTTGGCATGTAAGCCTGTTCATCCTCAGAATAAGCTCCGGACCTGGACATTTTCCATTTCAGAAGCCGGCCGAAACCCTTTGACTTCTGCGGCATCCATGGATTATAGAATCTGCCGTCGGCGTAATGCGCCTCATAGAGAGAAGCAGCATCTGTAGACTCGACCCTATTTTTCCAATCCTCTTCGTTGAATTTTATTTTTTCTGTAGAGCATGACAAAAAGACAAAGCAGACGAAAGCCGTTCCAGCCAAACTTTTCAGGTTAAACATTCTCATATTCGAACCCTCCTGAGCGCATCAGCGCCTTCATATCTTCATGGAGAGGAGCCGTCAGGTGAATATCACGTCCCTCCCGGGGATGATGAAAAATCATGGTCGATGAATGGAGGGCGCATCTGCTGAAGCCCGCCCTCTTATTTATATCATCGATGTCGCCGTATTTTGCAAAATCCATATAAATGCTTTCATCCTCACCATAGATTTTGTCCCCCACAATAGGATGACCGAACCAGGATAGATGAGCCCTTATCTGATGAGTCCTGCCGGTGACCAAATCTGCTTTAACCAGAGAGTATTCATCCAGAGCCTCAATAAGACTGAAATTGGTAAGGGCATTTTCCGGCGCTCCCTCATATGCTTCCCTCTTCCTGCGGATGAGAGAATTTCTTGCCGGCCCAAGAGGCACCTCTACAGAAAAATTTTTCTCTGTAATTCTCCCCTTAACAACAGCAAGATATGATTTCTTAACTTCTGAAAAATTGCACTGCACAGATGATGCAGATGCACTGTCCTTTGCAAGAAGTATCAATCCCGATGTTTCCCGGTCAATTCTGTGAACAGGATAAAATTTGCCGCCCAGATCACGGGCCATGAGCATGACAAGAGTATTGTTGAAAAAAACTCCCGAAGGATGAATAGGGAGGTTCCCAGGCTTATTCACTGCAATGAAGAAATCATCTTCATAGACAATGCTGTATCGGGAATCTATTTCGGGTTCATCTATTTCACCGGCCATATAGCATATGCTGTCCCCCGAAGAGATCTTCTTCTTTACACTGGCAGCTTTACCGTTGAGCAGTACACGGCCCTCTGCGATCTCCTTCTGCCAGGCGGTTCTGCTCAGATAGCCGAATCGACCGGACAGATAGAGATCTATTCGCTGAGAGATTATGCCTTCAGGAACTGTTGACTCAATTATTCTTTCCATATTTTTCAGCTTACAAATGAAATCTGATTCCGGTCAGGAATCCCCTTTTTCTCAAGATCCCTTTTCTGAAAAATCTGATCCTGATTTTTCAGAAAAGCCGCTCCTCCCGTAATTCCGTCAATTGCCAGAAGCATTATTCTTCTGGCAATTTCAATATTACTGTAGATATTTGTTCCATTCCATTCCCTGTAAATTCCGAAATTCACTATAACATCACCGCCGCCGCTTTCCCCGGATGACACATCAGCAGCAATTCCCCTGAGCAAATCCACACACTGAGATGTGGTCAGCCCGACGATAAATCCAACGAATAGTGTTCCGTCATATCTTATGACCATAGAGCTCTTTCCTTCCAGAGCCCCCAGTCTGTCATTAAATAATGCGGTAAGACTCTTCAAAGCCCTGTCCCCTGCTTCATTCCCTATATCACTGTTTATCACTGACAGATTGACAATACTGCAGCAGAACAGATGCCTCACACTGTCTCCGCTGTAATTTCCATCTTCATCGTAATAGCCCGGGATAATAACATCTTCGAGATACCGAAGATTCTCAAGTCCCGTCAACGAATCTCTGTACATCCGGTCCAGATCATCAAGCATTTCCTTTTCCGGATCAACAGAGCCATTTTCAAATCTTTCCTCATCTAATACACCATTATCTGATACGGCCGAGCCTTCCATTCCCTCCCGGAGCAAGGCAGCCTCATCAATAATTGACTTTATTCCCTGATGGTTCAGGAAAGAGGCAACGTAAACGGCAAGGGAGCATCCTGCCTCAAGAATATCCCCGAGGGAAACCTCCTTCCTGTTAAGTACAAAGGAGACACTGTTGTAGCGGACGTGAACGAGACGGGCATTGAGATAAAAGTCATAACTTTCCTGAGGTGCAGCCTGAAGAGTCTTTCCCTCCCGTTTAAATACGTTTATAACATCATTAAATCTCAGGCAGAGATTATAACATCTTGAGGATAATTCATTGAGAGTCTCTCTCATATCCCTGGCCCCGCTGAACTGAGGCAGCTTCCCCTCTTTATCAACGAGATTTTCAATAAAAGAAGGGACATCCAGCCCCTCAACTATTTTATAATTAAAGAGATCCTTGCCCCTTCTGCCTTCTATCTCTACAGCAA
>CAYNFB010000156.1:3047-8641 GCA_964396355.1 uncultured Leptospirales bacterium
CACTATAGCCTGGCCGTTCCTCGTTATGTAATCATATGTCTCTACAGCAAACCTGTGTTAATTATCTATCACCTTTATCAGATCAGAAAACTTCTCGAAATAATTATCTATAAGCTGATCATCGTATTCCAGCCTGGTCTGATTGTCTGCAAGAATATCAAGGAGATACTTCAGGTATCCGTCAAGAACCTTGCCGAGTTTAAAGAAGGGTTTAATGTCAGCCTCCTTCTCCCATT
Source organism: uncultured Leptospirales bacterium (assembly GCA_964396355.1). GTDB lineage: Bacteria > Spirochaetota > UBA4802 > UBA4802 > UBA5550 > CAYNFB01. The sequence goes on from CAYNFB010000156.1 coordinate 3,284, forward strand.
GTCTGATATTGCTCCGTCCTCCCACCTGAAATATCCTCTCAGCCAGTTTTTCTCCCCATTCTGCGAATTTTCCCGGGATATCAGAAATTTCTTCAAATCTCTCCCTTATTTGTGAAGAATCATCCTTATCACGTTCATTCTCTTTCTCCATCTTCACGTGAGCCTTCTCAGTAAGATGCTTGACCTTTGTATTTAGAAGACCATCCTCGCTTATAAGAAACATAACCTGATTTGCTGTTCGTACGGGAATCTTAAATCTGGTTGTATAATATGACATAACAGTACCTAAAATAGTTTTATTCATCCTGTCATATTCCGAGTAACGTATTATCTTGCTATTAGAAATAGGCCTTCCTGTGAGTATTCCCAGATAACCCCAGAAACCATGGACAGGCTTCCTCTCTTTGAATAATTTTTTCAACCCCCTGTCAACATAGGATATATTATTCATCAAAATCATATAATTTCCTGAAAAATTGTCCATCTCTTCGGCTATCTTCAAAGGGTCATAGGAGGGAAGCGATGGAAGAGAGGCAATTGACTTAAAATTCACTCCCAGTTCAGAGAGTTTAACAAGGGAGTTGTATTCGAGAATACTGATGTAATAGTATAAATCATTCAGAATCGAGTTTATCTCACCCTCAATCCCGAAGAAACACTTCATCCCCTGGGATTTTATTAAGTTAAGCGATGAGGATCTGAGTCTGTGAGAGAAAGGCGTTATTGTACCGTAGTCAAGAGCAAACCTCGTCAGTCTCAACCAGTTAACGAGACCTACTCCTGATTTCTTCAATTCTTCAATCTCTTTCTGCCTCTTTTTATCATCGAACAACTTCTGTTTTTCAAGCTCATGCCTTTCCCTTACCTTATGTATAAGATCCTCAGCCATTCTTTTTTTAGCGGCATTGTTCAGGCCCGATGATATAATAACCGAAAGGCGGCTATTTTCATAATCAGTAAGATTCACCTTGTTTTTAGTGATAAATTTTTCAAATTCTGAAACAGTCTCTTTGAATGAACCGTATAAACGTCTGCCTCCATCATCTGCTTTCATTTTATCAAGAAGAGAGTTAAACTTATCTATGTGGCTCATGTGATCTTTGGAATAGGTTCCTACTTCACTTATATAATCATCTACCCAGTTGCTGTCTTTTTTATTCTCACTCATTTTCCTGTCCTTCATCACGATTCTGCATTAGAGTACTGAGTATTCCGCTTCAATATATAACAAAGATTTCATCCTGTCATAAGAATAGGACATTTTACTTTAAATTCTTCCATGGTTTAAATATTGAAATTACTGCCATGAAAATCAAAAGAGAGACCTGTGCTGTACCCAATATATTGAGCATCTGAAGCTTCTGTAAAATCAGGGAATAATCTGCACCGGGACTTCCTGCAAGAAGAACACTTCCGTTGAGCAGAGGCCCGAGAACGAATGTGCCGAAGAGAATCTGCGCGACCGTGAGAATCCACTTCACGGTGACCCATCTGAATTTAAAGAAACCCCAGTTTGTAAAAAAACCGTACAAAAATCCGATCAGGAGATTTCCCATGGCGCCAGGTATAATAATTAAATCATCTACAATCTTCATTGCATAGAGATAGCCGTAGAGTTCCGGACCTCCGTCGGTCTTCAGTGCATTTACCATAACGATAAGGGCTAATGCTCCTCCCACCCACATAGAGATTAGTATCACGTGAACGGTCTTGAGTATCCTCAAACCCCGGGTGCTTAATTTCATAATAAACTCCTTCAAAAAAACGTAGAGTAACGAATAAATCTGATTCATTTATCTGCTAAACAGCAGACTTGTAAAGCCAAAGGTTTGAAAAGTTTTAAAAAATGATTGTAATTATTGAACTTTTTAAATTCTTTGTGTTTAGCTAATATTTAAAAGGGAAGTCATGAAAAAAATATCTATAATAGTGCCCACATTCAAAGAAGCCGACAACATTCCGGAACTCACAAAGAGAATTGACGCATCCATGAAGGAAGCAGGGCATAAATATGAAGTAATAATAGTTGATGATAATTCAGGAGACGGAATAGAGGAGAGAGTCAGCGAACTATCCTCTCAGTATCCTGTAAAAATAAAGGTCCGCTTAAATGAGAAAGGCCTCTCTTCGGCCGTAATCGCAGGGTTTGATCTTGCCGGAGGTGATATCTTCGTTGTCATGGATGCAGATCTGAGCCATCCTCCTGAAAAAATACCCGGCCTCATCGAAAAAATAAGAGATGATGGAGCGGAATTTGTAATAGGAAGCCGTTTCGTAAAGGGAGGCTCTGCCGAGCATTTCAATATATTCAGGAAGCTAAATGCTCTGGTATCCAAGCTCTTTGCAAGACCTTTCACCAAGGCAAAGGATCCCATGGCGGGTTTTTTTGCATTCCCCTCATCCATACTGAATAAGGATATTCCTCTTAATCCCCTGGGATTTAAGATCGGCCTTGAGCTGATAGTTAAGATGTCGCCCAAAAAAGTCATGGAAATTCCCATACAGTTTCAGGAGAGACTCTACGGCGAGAGCAAACTGACACTCAAACAGCAGCTTCTCTATCTGGCGCATATATGGAGACTCTTCAGATTCAAGTTCAGAACTCTCAGCGAATTCATTGTATTCAGTATGATAGGTGCAACAGGAATGATCGTTGATCTGTCATTTGTATTTCTGTCATATGATGTGATGGCCATCGAGTTCCGCATCGCAAGGATAATAGGATTCGTCTTTGCACTGACTGTAAACTTCTTCCTGAACAGAAAATTCACTTTTCCTGCAACGGACACGACCATGATGTATCAGTACGTGAAATTTTTTGCAGTGAGCTGTGTCGGCTTTGCCGTTAACTGGAGCATATCGGTATACCTCTATGATACGAGTCCCTTCTTCCACGGATATTATCTGCTGGCTGCATTTCTCGGAATTCTCGGAGGTCTGCTGATAAACTTCACAGGATCAAAATTCATAGTCTTCAAAAAGAAATAATTCTATGCCCGGCCCATTCATTCTGACCGGGCAGATACATCGGCTCTATTTCAGGAAGAATTTAATAATCTTAAGTTTCATCCCGGAATAGGGCGCATATCTGAATGAAAAATCAAAGTACTTCGATTTTTTCAGCACACTCCTCTCATGAGAAAATGTCCTGATGCTGTTCTCGCCGTGATATGAACCGATTCCGCTCATTCCAACTCCTCCAAATGGAAGACTGCTGTTTGCAAAATGTGTTAAAGTGTCGTTGATGCAGCTTCCTCCTGCAGAGGTCTTTGTTATCACATCTTCTGAAATTTTCCTGCTTTCTGTAAAAAGATAGAGCGCAAGGGGCTTTGGTCTGTCGTTGATGAACTTCACCGCCTCGTCCAGTGAACCGACTGTAATAACAGGAAGGATCGGGCCGAAAATCTCCTCCTGCATGACAGGATCATCGGGACCGATTTCATCTATTACTGTAGGGGATATATACCTGTCTGATTTATCAGCTATTCCCCCGGCTGCGATTTTTCCGTTACGAAGAAATTTCTCCAGCCGATCGAAGTGGTCGTCGGAGATTATCCTTGCGTAGTCACTGCTGTTTTTAACATTATTGCCGTAAAATTTCTTCATCTCGCCTGATAGTGCCTCAAGAAGCTCTTTCTTCTTTTGCGCTGACACAAGGATATAATCAGGGGCTATACAGGTTTGACCTGCATTAATGAATTTACCCCATACTATTCTTCTGGCGGAAAGACTGATATCCGCATCATCTGCAACAATGCATGGACTCTTGCCGCCAAGCTCCAGAGTTACAGGGGTGAGATTTTCTGCAGCCGCACGGTAAACCTCCTTCCCGAGAGCAGGACTTCCTGTAAAAAATATATAGTCATATTTTTCAGAAAAGAGCTCTTTGTTCACATCCCGTCCTCCCTGAAAAACAGCGATATAATCTTCACTGAAAGTCCCGCTCATCATTCTGCTGATAAGTGATGACACGGCTGCCGAGGCTGGTGATGTTTTTAAAATTGAGGTGTTTCCTGCCGCCATGGCGCCCACCAGAGGTATCAGCATCAGATTAAGAGGATAATTCCATGGTGCAATTATCAGTGATACTCCGTAGGGTTCTCTGTAAATTACTGAGCTTCCGGGCTGCAGCATCAGAGGTGTGCGGATTCTTTTAGGCGCAGTCCATTTATCAAGATTCTTAATTGTATTTCTAATTTCATGGAGGAGGGGGCCGGTCTCTGTCATATAGACCTCATGGGGTGGTTTTCGGAAATCACTGTACATCGCACAGGCGATTTCCTCTTCTCCTGCGATCACCGCCTGGTAGAGCTTCTCAAGCTGTTCTTTTCTGAAGGCTGTATCAAGAGTCTTGCCCGAACGGAAGAAGGCTCTCTGATCAGCCAGAGTCTTCTTTAAATCCGGATTATCACCCCATTTTACTTCTCCCATTATGAGCTCCTGCATTTTATCTAACGTAAAGACATGTCCGGCATTTCTACTAACCTGCCGGACATATGTCATAATAAACTGTTTAAATCACTTCAGTGAAAACCCCTTTACCGCTTCAGGTGCAATGACCCTGAAAGTAAAAGATTCTGCCATAAACAGGGATATTTCATCGGTGCTGTGATTATGGTAACCTATTGAAAAATCCTGGCCCACAGTGAGTTCAAGATCTCCGCCCCTTGATGAAACCAGAAAACCTCCTTCAACCATACCGGAGTAGATTATTCTCCCATTAATCTGCTTCTGAATAATTGATCCGAGAGTGCCTCCGGCAACGGGTCGTGCGAGGAACTTCCAGATATGTTCATCTACCACCAGATTTGCCGGGCCGTCCACTCCCTCCTTCATCATTGAAGTAAGAGCCTCTGATACGGCATCTATAACCGAGTCCTTCTCAAGTGTCATTTCTACAGAATTTTCCCTCGCGATCTTGTTGAGTCCGCCCATACATCCGGGTTCGAAACCGCAGTAGAGAGCATTCTCTTCAAATGCAGCCATTTTCAGTGAGGCTTTAACCAGAGAATAAAGCTCCACATCCTTTGCCCCTCTCTCAATATTATCAAGCTCCCACTTCTTCAGTGAAAAATTCACTCTTGTTTCAATCAGGGGCTGCACCTGATATACACCGTACTGCACATCCGCTTCTTTCTGCCCTTTTGGAATATCGAGTCTTCCAAGATTAACACAGGAATAGTCAATACCGTAGGGGCCCATTAGATCGACAAACCTTCTTCCCGAAAGGTTTGCGATCAGCGTCTCCTTTGCAATTTTATCTATTTCACCCCAGGCTTCTCCGCTTACAGGGGCGAGTTCTCTTCGTAAAAAATTCATAATACTCTCCTTATTTAAGACTGCCTATTCCAAGACCTT
>CAYNFB010000157.1:0-2939 GCA_964396355.1 uncultured Leptospirales bacterium
AACAGCGAGATTGAAGAGGTGAACAGCGAGACCGGTGCAGGACTGCGGATGATTGAAAAAAAGAAGCAAAGTACAATTGCACCTGACGGCAGATTTTACAATGATTTCATCTCCAGATACAGAGGCAGCTCATTCATCGAAGATCTGGACTACTACCAGCTGAAGAAACTCAGAGATACCGAACCTATGAAGCTTCATCAGGGCATAACCAGGTTCTACCAGAAATATTCCAATTCAAATTACCTCCCGCAGATTGTAGCGATGATATTTGAATCATTGAGAAACGGGGAAACTGCCGCCAAAACAGAAGAAAATATTATTAAAAAAATAATTTTGAACTATGCCTATAAATTTCCAACCAGTCAGGAGGTAGCACGTATTTATCTGTCCGATGGAGAGGGAATAAATCTTCGAAATTCTCCCGGTCTGGATGGAAAAGTTATAGGCCGAACCGTAAAAGGGGAAATTCTTATTCAGACTGAAAAATCCATGGATACCATGCAGATAGGTGACTCAAGGGACTACTGGTACAGAGTGTCTACTCTCAGAAACAGCAGAGGCTGGATCTTCGGAAAATTTCTCACGCCAATTGATCCTGAAAAAATAGTAATGAAAGAGGAAAAGGAAAGCTGGGCCATAGAGGATTACTTTAGATCATGGGCAGATTCAAATACACCTGAATTATGGAATCACATTGAAGGCGCAGATAAAAGCGCCGTCAGCTTCAGGAAGGAGAGCGACAGGAATATACTGGCATTTACAGCAAAAGGTGAAAAAGCCACGGGTCTCTTCAACAGGTACAGCAGTGCCGGTTCATTCAAAGTACTGATTAGGGCTAAAGTTATTTCAGGAGAGCCGGTTGTCCTTGCTGCAGTTTCAGCAGATAAGGGGAGAATTTACTACGTCAAAGCCGGAATATCGGGTGTAGATGTAAACGGCAGAAATATTCCGCTTAAAGGAACAGACTGGCACATATATGAGCTTTCTTCAAAAGAAAACATCTTCGCCGAACTCCGCATTGACGGACAACTTGTATCGGGAAGAATAGAGCCGGTTAAAAATGCATCCTTTACACGAAGAGGCATCTATACCTTGTACACCAACGCAGGTGCAGAATCATCCTGCGAGGTGGAGTTTATAAAAATAAAATAGCCTGAAGGCAGGTCAGAGGGCTCTGTAGAAGTCCCCTCTCTCCTGCTTGACGATTTCTGCCCTGCCGTCTTCCAGAAGAATTTCAGCAGCCTTCACAACCTCAACAATTCGAACTCCAAGGGTAACAGATAAATCAGCTGCGGTAGAGGGCCTTCTCTTTATGGTCTCGAGGATTCCCTCTGCAATATCTCCCCTCCGGCTGGATGTGTTCTTGTCCGGATCTGCGCTGCCTATGAGCTTCACATTGAGAGGGCTGAGAAAAATTTTTATTTTCTCCAGACTGTCACGATTTGCCGTCTCAACCCACTCCTCCGCGCCGGGCCTGTCAAGACGGTTGAGATGAATTTCATCGGGATTGATGCTAAGACATGCTTCTCTTATTTTATTCAGCTCATCGTCGCTGTCATTGTGCCCCGGAACTATGAATACTTCGAGAAAGATCTTCCCGCGGTATTCACTTCTGAATTTCTGCAGCCCTCTTATGACGCCCTGTGAGGTCACACCCTCTGCCGGCCTCATTGTAAGGTCAAAGATATCATCACTCACTGCATCGAGAGAAGGGAAAATCATGTCGGCGCGCATAAGACGGGCCCTAACATCTCCATCCTCAAAGAGAGTACTGTTCGTCAGCACTGCAATTTTATACATTGGATAATTATCTTTGATAAAATCAATGACGTCGCCGATTCTGCTGCTCAGAGTAGGTTCTCCTGAACCGGAAAATGTAATGACATCCAGCTCAGGTTTCCCGGAAAGAAGTTCATCAAGCTCACTGATCACTTCATCATGGGGAACGTATTCCTTCACCTCAGTTGTGAGCACCGTGGTTGCGCCGCATTCACAGTAAACACAGTTTAATGAACAGACCTTGTGAGGCACAAGATCTACTCCCAGCGAGATTCCAAGTCTACGTGAATTAACAGGTCCGAATAAATGTTTCATTTTATCTACTTTACCTTTACGAATTCAATATCAACATCAGTTGAGAGCACTCCCGAGTTTTTATCACAGTAAATATAAATCTGTCCAATTTTTTCCATAGCCTTTCCTACTTCCGGATTTCCTCCTGCTTTCATCATCAGCATGGATCTGAGAAATGCGTTTTTCTTTATGTTAATCATCAGGAATGTCTTTCCCGTCCTGATATTATTATCACTGCCTTCATGAACCAGTTTGCTTTTTAGTCCCTTTTCTATCATATTCAGGCTATTACCGGCAAAAATGCCACGCTTATCATATGATACAAAATTTCGAATCTTCTTCTCGTCTATAAACCAGTAGCCTCTGTGACCATCGATTTTCTGGTCTCCAAATTTCTTAGCGCTGCTGTACTTTTTCTTTGATATGCTCCTGATTTTACTCCAGATTTTAACAATCTGAACCTGACTGTTAAAAGGAAAGAATACCGCATAGTCACCAGTTCCTCCTCCAGATGAGTCCTGAGAAATTACATTCATAACTCCTCGGGAGTAAGGGATAATATCCTTTTCAAAATCAAGTCCCGTGTTTATCTTAAATTCAGTCTTGTATTTCTTAAACTCATCACATCCGGGCATATTTTTTTTACATGATCTGTTAAGATGATCATAATCTATTGAAAGAAACATGCTCGCATCTGCACTTTCGGTATTGAGAGAGTGTCCCCCTTCTCCTGTTTTAAAAATACCTAAAAGATATTCAACCATGGGATTGCCGCTCATGAGACTTACCGATCCATTGATCCGCAGCCTGTTTTCGAAGAGTCCTACTCCACCGGAAGTATAATCTATTGATGCAATAAAATCCTG
>CAYNFB010000157.1:2949-8558 GCA_964396355.1 uncultured Leptospirales bacterium
CAGGGAGGAGTTCCGCTTAGCACTCTCCCCCTCTGTTTTTGATTTCATTGACCCGCTGGTGCCGGACATTCTCCTTATAAAATCGCCGGGAACGTAAAAATTAATATCAAAATTGCGGCTGCCCCTGCTGAGATAGCGGCTGTATTCCTGTGATCTGATTAATGTTCCTTCATGACTGTCTCTGCGGTTTATAACGTCCCTGATCATATCACCTCTTGATGCAACGACGAAGTAACCTCTGAGAGCAGTTGCAAAAATATCCTTTCCAATCTGATAGACATTGCTGCCCTCATATGAGGTTATTACCGGATAGATATCTGCATCATCTTTTCCGCTCTTCATTTTCTTCACAACCTGAACAAACTTCAGCGGAAATTCCTTTTCATTGAGCACAGGGATGAAGAACATCATCCTGTCCCCCTTGCCTCTGCCGGAATTAACAAAGCTTATCTCTCTATCTGTATCCACTCCTGCATCCTGAAGTGACGATTCATCTAGATAATCAATACCTGTTTTATTCTTAAAGGAATCCCTCTCTGCCATAATCTCTTTTTTAGCCGAAACATCAAAAATAGTATCAAGAGCATAGCTGAAAGTTTTGAGAAGAGTTCCTATTTTCTTCGTCTTAATAAAAATATTCACATCATTGTCTGTGAGAGATTCCGTATCTCCGGTATAACCCGCAAATGCCGCATTTTGAAAGATTAAAACTGAAAAAAGAATAATATATAATCTCTTCATGCAATCCATCCTGTAAAAACCGTTTTATTTATCAGAAATATAATTTTGATAATATTTCTGATAAGCGGCCGCTTCAAGTCAATAATTATTAAAAAACAATAAAAAATAGTTGAACATAATAAGAGAGAATCACTTTCTTATATAATATAAATAAGTTTTCAGGAGCAGCCCATGGAAAGAGCGCCCATAACAAAGAGTTATGAAGAAATAAATGATAAGATCAGACAGGGAAAGGCTGTCGTTGTAACAGCAGAAGAGATGCCCGAAATAGTCAAAAATGAAGGCGTTAAGAAGGCATATGAAAAAGTCGATGTGGTTACGACAGGCACTTTCGGAGTAATGTGCTCATCAGGAGCATTTCTGAATATAGGCCACACAAAGCCGAAAATCCGGGCGAACAAAGTATGGTTCAACGATGTGGAGGCCTACGGCGGCATAGCTGCAGTGGACTGCTATCTGGGAGCTACTCAGGTAAAGGATGATGATCCACTGAATATGGTTCACCCCGGTGCCTTCTCATACGGTGGAGGACACGTCATTGAGGACCTGATCGCGGGCAGGAAGGTAAAGCTCAGAGCAAAGAGCTACGGCACAGACTGCTATCCCCTGAAAGATTTTGAGAAGACCATAACCATTGATGATTTAAGAAATGCCATACTATACAATCCCAGAAACTGCTACCAGAACTATAACACTGCAGTAAACCTGTCCAGGAAGGTTGTCTACACCTACATGGGCATGCTCAGACCCGACATGGGCAATATCACGTACTCCAGTGCAGGACAGCTGAGCCCCCTCCTGAATGATCCCTACTACTGGACAATAGGAACAGGCACCAGAATTTTTCTCGGCGGGGCAGCAGGATCTGTAACCTGCCACGGGACACAGCACGCTCCTGATTCAGAAAGAGATGAGAACGGCATGGTCAGGGAGGGAGCAGGAACTATCGCAGTATGCGGCGACATGAAACAGATGAGCACAGAATACATAAGAGGCGCATCCATTACCGGCTACGGCTGTTCTCTCATGGTAGGCATTGGGATACCCATCCCCATTATCAATGAAGAAATGGCCTTCTTTACCGGACTCTCCGATAACGACATCAAAGCGCAGGTAATAGATTACGGAATTGACTATCCTGACGGTGTAAGCAGATCGATAAAAGAAATCACCTATGGAGAACTTAAATCAGGATCGGTAGAGATAAACGGGAGGTCCATTCCTTCTGCACCGCTTTCAAGCTACCCAAAGGCGAAAAAAATCGCTCAGGAACTGAAGAGGTGGGTAAATGAGGGATTCACAATTGGAGTCCCTCAGACAGGTCTGCCGTCTGTGCCGTATAAACCGGAAAAATGAGCCACGGTAAAAGATTTTACAGAAATTACGGCAATACTGAATTCTGCACCTTTAATGTAAGCTGTGACACAACTGATCTCTTTATCAGGGCAGAGAAGGATCTTTCAGGCAGAGCGCTTAATTTTCTCACTAAAACGAGAAAAGAACTCAGTGAATATATAAAATCAGAGCCTGCATTTCTGACTTCTCTTGATCCTCTTGCCGAAAATGAAAACTGTCCCGGCATTGTTAAGGCCATGTACAGGGCAGGCAATGCAGCAGGCACAGGCCCGATGGCAGCAGTCGCCGGGGCAATTGCCGAGCTGACAGGAAGAGAACTTCTAAAATATTCCGGGCAGGTCATTGTTGAAAACGGCGGAGACATATGGATGAGTACTGATTATGATACAGATATCGGCATATATGTTGACAATACTTTTTTCAAAAACAGGCTGGCAATCAAAATAAAAGCAGACAGATCACCCTGTTCAATCTGCACTTCATCTTCCAGGCTGGGACATTCGCTGAGCTTCGGCAATGCAGATTCTGTAACAGTAATAGGCACAGATGGGGCCCTTGCGGATGCTGTTGCAACAGGTGCATGCAACAGAGTAAAAGGAGAGGACACATTGGAAAGTGCTGTAGAATATGCACTGTCTATAAAAGGGATAAGAGGCTGCATGGCAGTACGGCGTGACAGGATAGCAGCAATGGGAGACATTGAGATGACATCTCCCTCATGAAAAAGAATTTGAAGTGTGCCGGCTTATTATACTTGATTAATATTTTTCTATCATAAAAATTGAATAAAATTCCCTCACCGGGAAGATTGAGAGGTAAAACAATTAAAGCCCTTAATGTTCTGCTCATATTCAGAAAAGAAATAATGTACAAACCTATTATATACAGAATAGCAAAAGACTTCGACGTTATGTTTAATGTTCTGGAGGCAAAAATCTTTCCCAAGCAGGAGGGGCGCATCATCCTCGGCCTCAGCGGGACAGAAGAACTTCTGAATCAGACTCTCGATTACTTCAGGGATGAGGGTGTGGAAGTACAAATCCTTGCGGATCTGATAAAAAGAGATGATGACAAATGTGTACACTGCGGTGCATGCACTGCTGTATGCAGAGTGGATGCACTCTACATAAACAGGGAAACAATGGAGGTAGAATTTGATCCTTCAAAATGTGTGGCCTGCGGGCTCTGCCGGATTGCATGCCCTGTAAATGCCATGTCCGGAACAGCAATAGACCGGGAACTTTAGTTGAAGTTCCTTTCTCAACAAACAGGGAGTGAAATTCTCGACTTCCTCAATGAGATGATTTTTATTCTTGATGAAGAAGACAGGATTGTGTGGGCCAACAAGACTGCTGAAAAATTTTTTTCTAAATCCATTATTGACGCAGACTTTCATAAGCTCTTCAAAACAGATACCGGCTCATTCACAAAAAACAGAGACAATATCGCATCATCAATTACAGATAAATCCGGCCGAAACATAACCCTGTCTCATTCAGTAAAAAAGCTGAAAAAAAAAGACGGAATAACACAAAAATGCGTAAGAACAGAAGATATTACTGAGAAAATCAAAGATGAAGAAAAAATTGAAAACCTGCTGATATTCAAAAATCTCCTCACCAGGCTCGCTCTTGAATCCATAAATATCCCCGTTGACCAGATCAATACTCACCTTGATAAAATACTCTCATCTATCGGTCAATTCGCAGGCATAGACAGATGTTTCATCATACTTCTACACAAAGAGTCGGGAGAACTGCGCATATCACAGGACTGGTGTTCTCCTGATTTTAAATCAACAACGAGCACTGTAAAAACAGAGGATATTCCCTCTAACTGGCTGAAAAGAAAAAAAAGCGATATAATAATAGTTCCTGATATACTTAAAGTAAAATCCGGCAACCCGGAATTCCCCGGAAATGTATTCAGCAAAGGCCTGAAATCTGCGATGATGGTACCCCTTATACTAAATGATAAATTCATGGGATATCTTGGTTTCGGCGCTGCAAATAAAATTACAGATTTATCAACTGAAATAAAATCGATCTTTCAGATAGCTGCCGAAATCACAATAAATCTCTATGAAAGAAAAGAAAAAGTATCTCTCATTGAGATGAACAGAAGAATACTGTCAAAGTCCTCAGGAATGATTGCATATATAGACAATAAAAGAATGATCAGAGCCTGCAGCGCAACATTCAGAAAATTTCATTCACTGCCCGATAACTATGTCTGCCCGGCCCCCTTCATGGAACTTTTTGGCGATCAGAATATCAATAAACAACTTTTCGAACACTCCATAGATGAATGCTTTAATGGAGAGGAAAGAAAAATTGAGATATGGTACAGGAAAACAGACTCCATCAGGCTGCTTGAAGTGTCACTCCATCCGGAGCAGGATCCAAAAAACAAAGTTACCGGAATAATATACAGTGCGGATGATATTACTGAAAGAATGCAGCTCGAGGCCAAAATTCTTGAAGTAATGCATGAGGAAAGGAAGAAGATAGGTATAAGCCTTCACGATGACCTGGGACACGATCTGCTGGCAGTAGCAATTAAATCGCGGATTATTTCGGACAGTCTGAAAGATATTTCCAGTGAACTGTCAGGAGATGTGAGAGAAATTGAAACATCAGTTAAACTCGCCATTGATGAGGTGAGGAGACTTTCTCACGGCATTATTCCATATAAAAACAGCGGACTCGAATTTACAGAAATGATTGATGCAACCGCCATTAACATAGAAAGAAATTATAATATTCAATGTAAATTCGACATTGAAGACAGCTTTACCATATTAGATGAATCAGTCATCAAAGAACTGTATTACATTATTGATGAGGCCGTAGCCAATTCGGCAAAACATTCAGGCTGCACTTTGATATCTGTTTCAATTTTTACTGAAAACGATATGGCTGTTCTCAAAATACTCGATAACGGAAAAGGTATTCCGGAAACCAGCGGCATGAATCCCGGAGGGAGATCAACCGTCCAGACGGGACGGCCTGGCAGACAATCGGCCAGCAGTCCGGGGCTTCCCCCCACATCGAGAACAATTATAAAATGTGTCTTCAGTCCGTTCAAAATTCAACTATAAGAGGTTCTTCATATGGAAAGCAGCCCGAATATTACACGAATTATGATCGTAGATGACCACCCCATAGTAGCTAATGGAATAAAACAGCTCATAGAAAGAGAGCCGGATCTGAATGTATGTGAATCAGTAGAAGATGCCGACAGCGCAATCCGCAGCGTAGAAAAGGATCACCCCGACCTCATGATTGTGGATATATCCCTGAAAGGATCTGCAAACGGAATTGACCTCATAAAAGGACTTAAAAAAAGATATCCCGAAATAAAGACACTCGTTCTGTCTATGCATGATGAAAATCTCTATGCTGAGAGAGCCATAAAAGCCGGTGCAATGGGCTACATTATGAAAAATGACCTGACAGACAACATAGTCAAGGCTATCCGAAAAATACTCCATGGAAATCTCTATTTAAGCG
>CAYNFB010000158.1:0-8541 GCA_964396355.1 uncultured Leptospirales bacterium
GCTGAAAAAAATATACGAATAACCCCCCCTCTTTTTTTGAAATTTTTCAAATACTTCCTTATATTGATTTATTATAGTATTTTACTAAAAAATTTTTATATATTGAATTGTTGTTGACCGGTAAATTTCAATATGTCAATATTGACAACATAAAGAAAGGTTGTTCCGGTTTTTAGTAGTATTAGTTTTTCTTATACTTCGTAATTATATTAATGATAATATGCTTGCTTTTTTGAAGCAGATTCGCCTATGCATTACATACTCATTAAACTATATATCAAGGAGAAGTGGTGTGAATTTTTTTAGACTTTTCTCTGCACTTCTATGTCTGCTGTCTCTGGCTTTGATCTCCTGTGAATCTGATCCGTGGATACAGGGAGGTAATCCCAATGATACCGACAATGTGGTCATAACTAAAATCACTAAATACGGTAAGCAGAAGGATGGAGTTTCTCCCTTTAAAGGCCAGGTAGGTGCGGTAACAATGTCTCACAGTGTCCATGCAAAAGAGGGACTTCAGTGTCTGGACTGTCATCATAAAAAAAACAATGATGAACGGATCAAGCAATGCGCCAGATGTCACAACGGAGATGCCGGTTATGAAACAATGCACGGTCTCTGTGTTGATTGCCATATAGGCAGAAAAGAAGGACCTCAGGAATGCATGGAGTGTCACTGAACCGGAGATAGTAAATGGAAGAATTTGACTCAAAAAGTGTGCTCATCCTGGGTATAGGGAATGTCCTGCAGAGAGATGACGGAGCAGGCGTTCACGTCGTTGAGCATATCAGTTCAACGGTGAAAGATATGCCGGATAATGTAGAGGTTATTGATGGCGGGACATCAGGTTATGATCTTCTGCCGTTGATGTCTGGACGGGAAAAAATAGTGATTATCGATGCTCTTAAGATTGATGATAAACCGGGGAGCATATACAGGTTTCCTGCCAGTCATTTATATGACAGCAGTAATGTTTTTTCTCTTCATGATGTGGGTGTGAAAAAAATTATAGATATGCTTAAGCTGATGGGTGAGGAGCCTGATATCGAAATAATCGGTATCGTCCCGGAGGATATACTTACTCTGGATATCGGCATGAGTGATTCTGTTAAAAACTCAATACCAAAAGCTGCGGATTATGCTTTAAGTGCCGCGGTGGAATAAAAAGGAGGACTATATGGCAATGAACAGGCGGGAATTCCTGAAAATAATGGGCGGAACATCGGCTGCTCTTGCGTTTCCCGGAGTGTTTTTTCAGGGATGTAAAAAGGCAATTGAGAAGGCTGCAGATAGAACTCCTGTAATATGGCTGCAGGCGCAATCATGTTCGGGGTGTTCAATTTCTCTGCTTAATAAGCTCAATCCGGATATTGTTTCAGTAATAACAGAACACATAAGTCTTAATTATCATCAGACATTAATGGGCGGCACGGGGAGTGCTGCTGTAGATGTTCTTGAAGAGGCTGTAAAAAAGAAGAGAAAGGATTTTGTTCTTATCGTAGAGGGCTCAATTCCCACGAAAGATGAGCTTTACTGTACCGTCGGTGAGGTTGACGGTCATCACGTAGGTGTCAAAACCTGGGTCGAGGAACTGGGCAGGAATGCAAAGGCTATTGTCTCTGTCGGGTCATGTGCGGCATTCGGAGGTATTCCTGCAGGGAAGAGCCAGGTGACCGGTGATAATCCCACTGGAGCTGTGCCGGTATCTGAAATAATAAAAGACCGGACGATTATAAATGTACCCGGCTGTCCTCCTCATCCGGACTGGATGGTTGGAACTCTTCTTCATCTGCTTCTCAAGGGGATGCCGGAGCTGGATGAATATAACAGGCCTAAGATGTACTTTGGTAAAACTGTCCATGAACAGTGTGAAAGGCTGTACTATTATAAAAGAGGAATATTTGCCAAAGAATGGGGCGATGAGGGATGTCTCTATAATCTCGGATGTCTGGGTATGGATTCAGGCTGTGATATCCCCAAAAGAAAATGGAATAACGGAGCAAGCTCCTGTACTGAAAGCGGAGCGGGATGTATCGGCTGTACAGAGAGTGTTTTTCCTGATTTCGGCAAAAGAGGAATGTTCCAGCACCTCGAGGCTAAGAACACAATTGATAATGATAATGTAAAAATTAGCGGCCTTAAGGGCAAAGACGGCAATGGAGGTGTGATTAATGGCTAAGGTACTGATTGATCCTATTACCAGAATAGAGGGTCATTTGTCTATAGAAATGGACGTTCAAAAGGGTAAGGTTGTCGATGCGAAATGCCGGGGCGATATGTTCAGAGGCTATGAGACAATCCTCCAGGGCAGAAATCCCGTGGATGCAAATCAGATTGTGCAGAGGATTTGCGGAGTATGTCCTGTCTCTCACGGACTTGCCGCAAGCAAGTGCCTTGATGATGCCTTCGGCATCAAACCGAATAAAAACGGTAGACTACTCCGTAATCTGGTGCTTGGCGCAAACTATCTTCAGTCTCATATTCTGCACTTCTATCATCTTGCGGCGCTTGATTTTGTAGATATCACCGCCGTTTTGAAGTATAAGGGCAATGACGAGGGCATGGATAGACTGAAGCGCTGGGCAGGCAATGAACTGGATGTAAAGAAGGGACGTATAGACCAGATTACTGCAGTGGGACCCTTTCTGCCCAGATATGAGGGCGAAAACTTTTATATAAATGATCTTGATACAAATCTTGATGCAATTGCGGGCTACGTCAAGGCTCTTGATATAAGACAGAAGACTCACCAGATGGTTGCACTCTTCGGCGGCAGGGCGCCTCATGCTATAGGCCTCGTGCCCGGAGGAATGACAACTGTTCCCACAAAGGACAGAATTAAAAAATACAGGAAGCTTCTCGGTGAAGTAGAGACATTCGTAAATGAAGTCTACATTAACCACGTAATAGCGGTGGCAAAGGCCTTTCCTGATTACTTTAAACTCGGAAGATTTGAAAATTTTCTATCATTCGGAGTCTTTGACAAAGATGAAGACCAGAAGGACTTTCTCTTTGAAAAGGGTGTCTATGTTGGAGGTAAGACTTCAGAGTTTAATTCTTCTGAAATAAGAGAACATGTGAAGTATGCCCGATATAAGTCAGGCTCAAATCTTCATCCCTATAAAGGAGAGACTGTTCCAAATCCCGGAAAATCAGGGGCATATACCTGGCTCAAGGCTCCACGATATGATGATAAACCCATGGAAGTAGGTTCTCTTGCCAGAATGGTTATTGCATACCTTCAGGGGAACAAATCCGTTAAGAAAGAACTCGATGCTGTTCTGGGTGTCTTTAATGCTGAAGTTCCTGCCGCTTTTTCTGTTCTGGGCCGCCATGCATCAAGGGCTATAGAGTGCAAGCTGATCTGTGAAGAGACGCGCGGCTGGCTTGATGAGCTGGAAGTCGACGGAAAACCGAGAAACAGCTACTCTATTCCCGACAAGGGAGAGGGAGAGGGAATTACAGAAGCACCGAGAGGGGCCCTGGGACACTGGATAGTTGTTAAAGACAAAGTTATTGAGAACTATCAATGTGTTGTTCCTACTACCTGGTACTGCGGACCTAAGGATGACAAGGGTGTGAGAGGGCCGGTTGAGCAGGCGCTTATTGGAACACCTATATCGGATAATATGAATCCCATTGAGGCTGCGAGAATAGTGAGATCTTTTGATCCATGTATTGCATGTGCTATACATGTTGTAGAGGGAGACAGGGAGATCAGTAAGTACAGAGTGTGCTGATTTAAGTGAAAAGGGGTTAATGTCCCGGGTAGATATACCCGGGACACCAATTATAAAAAAAGCGGGGTCTTTTCAGAAAACCCCGCCTTTTTTATACCGCTGAGAGCATAAAAACAATAATATAGAAGAAAAAGCTTGACTATAGTTTTTATTATGCCATAATTGACACAGTTAAATTGTAATAAATTTTAATTCTGCTGGTAACAGAGTAACTATGGGCTGCATTGGCAGCTCTTTTTTTTGTCCCGGATTCTATTTTTCAGGACTTTTCCTCTCAGAGCGTAAACTAACCTGCATTCCTAAAGGAAATAATACTTCATACTATCAACATAGTGATATATGTAATGAAATAAGTCAAGTAGGATCCGGCAGCCCTGCCGTTTACCCCGACAGCTGGTCTGCTGATTTAATTTTTTTCAGCATTCTGTATTATTGACAATCCACTGCCGGGTTCCTTGGTAATTTTCCTTTAAAATTGTTGGAAATATTATCAGCAGAGCAGTGTACAGAAGTAAGTTTTCTTTGTTGATGAATGTATTTTTATCTCCCTATTTGTGATATTTTAGTGCTTATCCGGCGCCGGTATCTGTTTTATGTGGAATTTTTTTAAATTATCTTCGCCTTTAGCCTCTGATCTGTCCCCGATGTGCATTCTCCAGGGATGTGATGAGGGGGGAATAAATGTATTTTATATTAAATAAATTGACTTTACGTTCTGTTATGTGGTAAAATTCAGAGTCTAAATAAATATTTTTACGGGGGGAGTATGGATAATAAAGAAGTATATCTGAGTAAGCCATGGCTTAAGCATTATGCGAAGGGAGTTCCCTGTACTATAGATTATGAGGAGATCTGCCTCTATGATGTTTTAAAGAGATCAGTTCAGGATTTTCCCGAAAGAGATGCTCTTATTTTTCAGGGATACAGAATGAATTACACTGATCTGAAGGATAGAGTAGACAGGCTTGCCACTTTTTTTCATAATGCCGGCATAGGCAAGGGGGATGTTGTATCCATTCTTCTGCCCAATATGATACAGACTGTTATTGCATACTATGCAATACTGCGCCTTGGTGCAATAGTCCAGACGAATAATCCTCTGTATACAGACAGAGAGCTTTCCTATCAGTTTAATGATTCCGGTTCCAGACTCCTTGTTACCCTTGATCTTCTGGCTAACAGAATGATCGATCTGAGAAGTGAAACTAAAATTGAAAAAATAATATACTGTTCCATGGGAGACTATCTCCCCGGTGCAACGAAGATGCTGTTCCGCCTTTTCGGCAGGAAAAAAGGCCTGAAAGCTGATGTTAAATCAGCTGACGAAGTTTACTCATGGTCTGATGCGACTGAAGGCAATATCTCGCTTCCCGATACTCCTGTAATGTTTGATGATGTTGCCGCTTATCAGTATACGGGAGGAACTACAGGACTTGCCAAAGGTGTAATATTAACACATCGCAATCTCTGCTCAATGGTGCAGATGTATCAGAGATGGTTTCCCACTCTTGAGAGAGGCGGAGAAATTCTTATCTCAGCAGCTCCGGTCTTTCACGTCCTTGGAATGTCTGCAGCCCTGAACCTTCCTGTTCTTATGGGATGGACCGCAGTGATGATTCCTAAACCGCAGCCGGCTGAACTCCTTGAGGCAACGAGAAAGTACAGACCCACAGTGTGCTCCATGGTCCCTACAATGTTTGTCGGTATGCTTCAGGACAAGTCTCTGGCAAAGACGGACATGACCTGTTATAAAGTTCTTTCTTCAGGCGGATCTTCCCTTCCTGTTGAGGTGCTGACTAAATTTCAGGAGTTGACCGGCGCTGAAATCAATGAGGGTTTCGGGATGACCGAAACATCTCCTCAGACACATTTAAATCCAGACGGAGGGATGCATAAACCCGGAAGCATCGGAATTCCCTATCCGGATACTGATGTGAGGGTGGTGGATATCGAGACCGGTCTTGAGGATGTAGCCCCGGGAACAGAAGGGGAGATGATTTTCCGGGGACCTCAGGTAACAAGGGGATATCTCGGCAAACCTGAAGAAACGGCACAGGCCATAAGAAACGGATGGCTTTACTCGGGAGATATCGTATACATGGATGATGACGGCTACTTTTTTGTTGCCGACCGGAAGAAAGATCTTATTATCTCAGGCGGATATAATATTTATCCCCGGGAGATAGAGGAAGTCCTCTATGAATGTCCCGGCGTCCAGAAATCTGCGGCCATAGGCATACCTGATGAGAAGAGAGGCGAAAATATAAAGGTTTTCGTTGTTCCTGATGAGGGTAAGACTCTTAATCCCGATGAAATTCATGAGTTTTGCAGGGAAAAGCTTGCAAAATATAAATGGCCTGCTGAAATAGAAATAAGAGATTCTCTGCCGGAGAGTACTGTAGGGAAAATCTTAAAGAAAGAGCTTCGACGGGAAGAACTGGAAAAAAGAAACGCAGGGAAATAGAATGTTTGAAGAAAAGTATACAACTGTAGACAAGGTCCTTGGAATGATAAAACCGGGCAGCAAGATCTTTTTCAGTACAGGTCCGGCTGTTCCCGGACAATTTGCATCCGAGCTGGTGAGCTCTGATAATCCTTCATTGCTGGATCTTGAAATAATCCAGCTCATAACACTGGGGGAATATCTGGATTTCAGCCCTGAAAATAACTGGAAGTACAGGCTCAAGACTTTCAGCACCGGTGAAAGTATAATAAAAAGGATACAGTCCGGCGAGGTTGATTTCATTCCGGCTAACCTGATGGAAATTCCCTATATCTTTTCCCAGAAAGCCCAGAGGATAGATGTTGCAGTTGTTACTGTTTCTCCGCCCAATGCCAAGGGCTTCATGAGTCTTGGAATAGCATCTGATGTTGCAAAAATTGTAATGAAGAATGCTGCGCTGGTTATTGCCGAGGTTAATCCCCATATGCCTGTAACCTACGGGGATACCTTTGTGCATGTTGATCAGGCTGATTATATGATCAAGAGCACCAAACCTCTTCCCGAGAGAGAAAGAAAACCATTTGATGATGTTCTTGACCGGATAGGTTTTCATGTTTCCAATCTGGTCGATGACGGTTCGACTGTGGTTATGCATGTGGGACGAATTTTCGATGCAATTGGGGCCAACCTGAAAAATAAAAAAGGCCTGGGGGTTTTCACGAATGTGATATCCGACTGGGTGATTGATTTGATTGAATCGGGCGCGGTTTCAATGGAAAAAAACAGATTCAAGGGCGGGCAGGTTACGGCAAGTTACTGTTACGGGACAAAGAAATTGTATGAATATGTCTCCAGAAATCCTGTCTTTGAGTTCTATCCAATAGCTATTCTGGCAAATCCCATGAACATCAGAAGAGTTGGAAATCTGGTCAGTATTATGAATGTGAAAAAAATCGATCTAACGGGTGAATCTATTATTTTTCATTCAGGTGATAATCTGCTTTCGGGATATGAGAGCAAACTGAACTTTTCTGTGGGAGCGGCCTTTGCGCGAAAAGGCAGATCTGTTGTTGTGCTGAGGTCTGTTGATCAGGATGGGCGCAGTAATATTGTTCTCAGTCATGAGGGGGAGGCTGAAATGGCAAGGGCAACACTTGGTGCAACGCGCTACGTTGTCACTGAGTACGGCGTTGCCAATCTTTTCGGACGTTCTATCCGCGAAAGGGTTATTGCCATGATAGAAATTGCCCATCCCGATCACAGAGAGTCATTGATGGAGCAGGCCAGGAAGTCCGGTTACGTCTATAAGGACCAGATATACATGGGTGATTCCTCTGCTAAATATCCCGAGGATCTTGAAACCGTAAAGACATTCAAGGGTAATCTTGATGTAAAAATCAGACCTATAAAATCCTCCGATGAAGATATGATGAGGGAGCTTTTTTATCAGTTTTCAGATGAGGCAAAATATCTCAGGTATTTCTCCCGTGTCAGCTCTATGCCTCATCGAAATATGCAGCGATACGTTAATATAGATTATGAAAAGACCCTTGCTATAGTTGCTGTAGTTGAAACCGGCAGGACCCAGAAGATCATAGGAGAGGCCAGATATTCATTTTTTGAGTATGACGGAACCTATGAAATGGCATTCATCGTGAATGAAAGCTATCAGGGGCTTGGGATCGCAACATTTATGCTGGAATATCTTATGAAGATCGCCGTGGAAAGAGGAATCGAAGTGCTTAGCGCAAATGTCCTGTATGAAAACAGCAAGATGATAAAGGTTTTCAAGAAGGCGAGTATTAAACCTGATGTGTCTGTTGATGAGGGTGTGCTGGTTTTTAAGTATAATCTGGGCGCTGCTGAGGAGAAGGAATGAAAAATTGAACATTTTTTGTACGTTTATCAATAAAAAATCATTTTTAATTGACAAAAGAGAATTTTAACAATAGAAATTGTTTTATTGTTGAAATTTTTGATATAAATAATTTTGCCGGATTTGACTGACTAATTATAACTCTGGAACTTAATTTCGAGGTAGATAGGGTGTGATCTGTTTTGCCGGATGATTTTTATGCCGCCTGCTGAAATGGAACATCCCGTTTGCCTGTAAATAGAAATAAGATATAATCATTTAAGGAGGCTTATATGCTTAATCCATTAGTTGATACCAGGGACGTGAAATTCGTGTTATTTGAACTCCTCGAAGTAGACAAACTGACGAGCTACCCCGTTTTTGCTGATTTTGATCGTGACACTTTTGATGCCACAATCGATCTTGCCGAGCAGATTGCAGTTGACGTTTTTTATCCTACAGCAGAAGAGGGTGATCACGTGGGAGCCCAATGGAATCCAGAC
>CAYNFB010000159.1:0-8521 GCA_964396355.1 uncultured Leptospirales bacterium
AGAAAGAAGATGGGTACGAAAAATACTTATCAAGAAAGCTGAGGTGGGGCCGCCTCCCTTTGACTACTACAGACAGTCAGTACAGCTGTGGAAAAACTCGACTGCCAGTGATGTGAAAAACTAGAGCCTCTTCAGCAGGAACTCCACTTCTTCGCTATTATCCCCGCTCTTCTTAACCAGAGATTCCTTTATTCTTTCCATATATTTTTTCTGACTTTCTGAATCGTTATTATTTCTAATCTCACACATAGTAAAACCCTAAACAGAATTCCATCTGGTATATTCATATTCAAAACATAAAAATTTATATATATACAAAAAATAGCACCTGAGACATAAAGAAGAAACGACAGAGAAACTGTCGTTTTGTCCGGTCTGAATTAACTCAATAATAATTGATTATTGAAATGTGTCAAACAGTATTATAAAAAAATTACGCCCAGGTGAAAGGAAGTTCCGGGTCAAATTTCCTGTTCACTTTCTCATTATAGGGCACAATTCTCACGGAAAACCCGAATCTGCCCGAGCTGAGACAGAGCATCTTGCCGTCAAAGGTATACACTCCGTCGCCGTCATCAGAAACAAGATCCATAGGAACAGCCACACCTCCTGAGATATCACCATACTGGTCAAGCGATCCAAAATAAAGCTCTACCCGGCAGTCATCCGTGCCGAGAAGGCCGAGGTTAACCTGAGCGCTTACCTTCAGTGCAGAGCCCACAGTAACCTCCCCTTTTTCCTCAAGCTGCATATCAATAACCCTGGCATCACTCCATACTTTCTTTATCCGATCCTTCCATGATGCTAAATTTTTTGCATCTGCAAAACTGTCAGATGAATAACTTTTGTAATTAAGATGAGCCTGATGATAATATTTCTCTGTATAATCCTTCACCATTCTATTTGTATTAAATTCAGGGATAATAGACTTCATGGATTCTCTTATCCTGGCAAGCCATTCCACAGGGACGTCGTCCTCGCCGCGGTTATAGAACAGAGGCAGAACCTCCTCCTCCAGAATATTATAAATAGAAAGGCTCTCTACCTCATTCTGGTATTCCTGATCATCGTATGACTCACCGCTTCCGATTGCCCATCCATTGCTGCTGTTGTAGGCCTCATCCCACCACCCGTCAAGAACACTGATGTTGAGTCCTCCGTTGGGGACCACCTTCATTCCGCTTGTACCCGAGGCCTCCTTGGGCCTGATGGGGTTATTAAGCCAGATGTCCACACCCTGAACCATATATCTTGCAAGATTGATTTCGTAGTCTTCAAGAAAGACCACCTTCTTGCGCATCTTTTCATCACTGGAAATATGAATTATTTCTTTTATTATTTCCTTGCCCAGATTATCCTTCGGGTGGGCCTTGCCGGAAAAAACGATCTGAACCGGCCTTGTTTTTGAGGACAGAATAGAGTAGAGACGGTCGATGTCTCTAAATATCAGATTAGCTCTCTTGTATGTGGCAAATCTTCTGGCAAATCCGATAGTGAGAGCCTCGGGATCGAGAACAGAACTGGCCACATCAGCTCTGTGCATGGGCACCCCCCGCGCTGCGAGCTGATCACGGAGTTTGCGCCTGGCAAAACCAACCAGTCTCTCCCGCAGCCTCTCTCTGCATCTCCAGAGTTCAGAATCGGGAATATTGTCGATGCTCTTCCAGATATCCCTTGATGTAGGATTATCAATCCATCCCGGCCCCAGGTACCTGTTAAAGAGACGCATCATTTCATCAGACGTCCAGGAGAGAGTCTGAATTCCGTTTGTAATATGGCCGATGGGAACTTCATGGGACGGAAGTTTTGGCCACATGCCGTTCCACATTTTTCTGGAGACTTCTCCGTGAAGTTTTGATACTCCGTTAGAAGCAGAAGCGGTCTTCAGTGCAAGCACAGTCATACAGAAGGTCTCTTTCTTGTCGAAGGGATTTTCTCTGCCAAGAGAGAGGAAACGGTCTCTCGTCACTCCGAGTTCATCATAGTATCCGGCAAAGTATTCATCCATAAGTTCAGGATCGAAGCGGTCATTCCCCGCGGGTACAGGAGTGTGGGTGGTAAAGACATTACTTGATGAAACAAAGGCATGGGCCTCATCAAAATTCAGCCCCTCCTTCATGGCAAGCCTTACTCTTTCAAGGGCGAGAAACGCTGCATGGCCTTCATTCATATGAAATACCGTTATATTTATTCCCAATGCGAGAAATGCCCGGACTCCGCCTATACCGAGCATTATTTCCTGCTTAATCCTCATCTCTGAATCACCGCCGTAGAGCTGATTGGTGATCACTCTGTCCTCCGGGCTATTTTCCTCTACATTCGTATCAAGAAGATAGAGGGTTACTCTTCCGACCATAACCTGCCAGATCTGAGCATAGATTATCCTGTCAGGGTAATCCACTCCAATCATCAGAGGCTGGCCGTCTCGCTTAACCAGAGTTATGGGAATATTGTAGAAATCAGTTTCAGGATAGCGTTCCTGCTGCCATCCGTCAAGGTTCAGATACTGCCTGAAATATCCCAGCCGGTAGAGAAGTCCCATACCGAATAGAGGTATACCTATTTCACTGGCCGATTTCAGATGATCTCCGGCAAGTATACCCAGGCCCCCTGAATAAACGGGGACACATTCATGGATGCCGAATTCTGCAGAAAAATATGCAAGCTTTTCATCCTAGAAACTCTCCCTGTTTTCATCATGCCACGTAGTTCTGGCAAGATGTCTCTCCAGCTCGTACTCAACTCTGTTCATGTGGGCTATAAAACTTTCCGACTCGGCAAGAATATCAAGTTTCCTCTGCGATATTGAGCCGAGAAATTTTATAGGATTATGTTCGCAGTTTCTCCATAAATCCACATCTATTCTTCTAAAAAGATCTATTGCCTCAAAATTCCAGACCCACCACAGATTATTTGCAATCTTAAACAGAGCATTAAGCCTTTCTGGAAGATAGGGAACGACCTTGAATTCTTTAATCTTTTTCATCTATTGTCTCCATAATGCAGGCATGAAAATAACCGCTTATAATAAGATGCAGTAAATAATGAATAAAAACAAAAAAATTTAAAGGATTATAATATTGTGGAGTTTAAAAAAGAGGCAGATAGACCCTGAAGAGACTTCCCCGGCCGGGATCAGACTGAGCGTCGATAAACCCCCGGTGTCTCTTTAACACTGCATAGACCAAAGCCAGGCCCATTCCGAGACGGCCTTCCTTTGTGCTGAAATATGGAATAAAAATATTGCCCATAGTATTCTCATCCATGCCGCAGCCATTATCATGAATAGAAACAACTATATACTCGCCGGGAGCAAGAACAAGTTCTGAGTTGGAAATTTCCTCTTCCACTGAGACTCTCTCTGCTGTCACATCTATTGATCCGGTTCCTGAATCCATTGCTTCCAGAGAATTTTCAAAAATCTGATCAAGGGCCCGGCCAACCAGATTCTCATCTGCATCGACTTCAATTTTATCCATATCTATCTTAACACTGATGTCTTTACCGTAAAAGACCCGCTGAAGTGAATCATCGATAATACACTTCAATTCAGATTTTTTTTTCACCGGACGGAGTCCCTTTGCAAAAAAATTCAGTCTTTCGGTGAGCATCTTGATTTTAACCGCTGCACTTTCTGCATCCATAAGAGCTTCAATCAGATCAGCATTATCGGGAGCTTCAAGCCTTGCAAGAGACAGATTACCCAGAACCACAGTTAAAGCATTGTTATAATCATGGGCAACCCCGCCTGCAAATATGCCTACGGAATTTAATTTCCGGCAGTTGTTCAATTCACTTATAGAAGGGTCCGCATTCTCTTTAACAATTACGGCATAGCCTGATTTTTCATTACCGTCAAAGAGCGGATGAAAGCTGAACTCAGCTGGAAAAACCTTTTTACCTGATGCAAGTATTACCGACTGAACAGCTGCAGTCCGGGTCAGTTCATCCGTTAATATCGAAAGCCCAACCTGAAACTTATCGGGAATAATTTCCCTTATATTAGCAGAGATAAGTTCAGCAGCATTCCTGCCTGTAACTTCACAGACTCTCTTTCCTGCATAGCAGATATTAAGTCCCGTATCAGTTTCCAGATAGAATAAATTTAAGTCATCTGAGAACCTTACCATATCCGGAGAGCCCTGAACGATTAAGGGTATAAAACGGATAATAATTTCACCGTTTGCACTGTCCTTATAATAATCAACAATAGATATCTTGAATTTTTCTGAAAGTTTTCCGGCTATAAGATCAGGATTAATTTCTTTTTCCAGTTCCAGTATATCGGATATATGCGCTCCCGGGACAAAAGCTTCTCCGCCATCTATAATCTGATCGAGCATAGATTGACCATTATTATTAATGGATACAATTCTTCCCTGATCATCAATCAGGAAAGCGCCGAACCTGCTTTTCTCCATCAGACTTTCAATATTCATCTATTCCACCTGTCATTTCAGGATATATGCGAGAAACGTTCGATCAGCCTGTCCCGGACCTGAACAGGATCACTTACAATCACCCTCGTTCCCGCCAGAACATCAAGAAAACCCACTTCATTTGAGTAACGCGGGACTATGTGCTGATGTATGTGAGGAATACTGGCTCCGCTTCCCTGCCCGAGATTATAACCAATATTATATCCGTGGGGCTGAAATTCTTCATCAAGAATATCTACAGCGGATGAAAGCAGACTGTGCATCTCCAGGATCTCGGCAGAAGAAAAATCGCCGATTCGTTCCATATGTTTCACAGGAAAGAGCATCAGATGGCCGGGATTAAAAGGGTAGAGATTGACTGAAATAATAAAATTGCTGTTTCTAAATACAGTAAGATTTTTAACTTCCGGCCTGTCATCTCTGATAGCGCAGAGAATACAGGAGACATCGGGTTTGTCACCTTTTACGTATTTTATCTTCTCGGGATTAAAAAGATAATCTCTCTCCACAGAAAGCTACTTCCTTCGGGAATACATATATATCGAATAGACCAGGAGTATGATAATAATAGACATTCCCATTACAACCATCAGCCTGTACATCAGTTCCATCCTTTTTACAAAGGCTACTCTTCTCTGCGTCAGAGAAATAAGTTCCGTAAGATTTGAGGTGAGCAGTTTCCGGGTTATCACTACATCCTTAATCTGATCAGAAAATTTCAAATCATAATAAAGCTTCTCAGCTTCATCAAGTTTTTCCGTAAATTCTATATAATCAACCTGCTCATTTTTGAGATAAGTAATATTGTTATTAATAATTTTCAGTTTCTCTTCAATACGCTGAATATCCTCGGTCAGGAGAATATTCTCTGACTCAGCAGCATAGAGACTCAATGCTGTTGAAAAAAAGAATAAAAGCAAAAAACATAATTTCTTCATGAAATCAGCCCCTGGAAAATCTTTTATAGACGATTAAGGTAATGCTATTTGATAAAATCCGAGAAAATAGACAATAGCGTGCATCACAATGCAGGTATAAATACCTGCAATATAGTCATCAATCATTATGCCGAGACCGCCCTTCAATGATTCAAGCCTGCGGGCGGGAAAGGGTTTTATTATATCGAATATTCGGAAGAGAACAAAGGCCATCATTGCTGCAGAAAAAGAAAAGGGGATAAAGAGAACTCCAATCCAGTAGCCCATGACCTCATCGAGTACAACCTGCTGGGGATCCTTGGATTTATAAAATTTTTCAGCAGCATCTCCCAGTTTTATGGAAGGGTAGATCAGAAGAAGAACTATAATCAGATTTATTACATTCAGCTGACTTTGAGGAGTATCTGTCAGAATCATATTCTCTGCAATATAAAGCACCATGGCAACGAAAGTTCCGGCAGTACCGGGAGCCACAGGGAAATACCCGGCGTAAAATGCAGTAAAAAAGAATTCTTTAAATTTCATTTTTTCCTTTAACATTAGAATTTTTTTTATCAGGAAAGAAGAGACGCCAGTTGCTGACAAGATACCTTACTCCGGAAAGAGCCGTCATTAAAGTCACCGCCAGCATTATCCAGTAGGGAACAAGCTCATGGGTATCAAAGAATTGCCCCTTCTTAGCCATATATATCATTATAATAATGCCGATTGACATCATCTGAAATGCTGTCTTAAATTTACCAAATCTGCTTGTTCTCAAAGGTCTGCCCTGTTTGATTGCCAGCCATCTCATTACAGTTATCAGAACATCTCTGCCAACTATAATAAGAATCATCCATGAGTCAAAAAAATCAAAAGAAGGATCAAGAGCAATTATTGCGATGAGGGAGGAAATAACCAGAAATTTATCCGCAACGGGATCAATAAACTTTCCGAACTCAGATTCCTGCTTGAGCCTTCGGGCAAGCCATCCGTCAAGAAAATCAGTGAAGGATGCAATGACGAAAACAAGAAGGGAAAGAGTCCATGCCTGTACAGTCTTAATCGTCAGCAGATATACGAACAGCGGAATAAGGAGAATCCGCAGATATGACAGAAAATTAGGTAAGCTTAGTTTATCACCGGTGAGCTTCAAATTATTTCTCCAATAAGATCATACTCGATTGAATCTGTTACCTTTGCCCTTACTATATGGTTAACCCGGTCAACGGATGAGGTCAAGTAAAAAACTCCATCCACTTCGGGAGCATCGAACTCAGTTCTGCCGATATAGGTATTTTCATCATATTTCTCTTCAACTAGAACATCGAGTTCCATTCCTATCATTAAACTCAGTTTATCCATAGAAATTTCCCGCTGGACTTCCATGAGTCTGCTTAGACGTTTTTCCTTTTCGTCATCACTGACTGGATCACCAAGAGCGAATGACTCTGTATCCTCTTCGGGAGAATATGCAAAACAGCCCACCTTATCAAGTCTGGCATCCCTTACAAAGTCCAGAAGTTCATTAAAATGCTCCTCTGTCTCACCGGGATAGCCCACCATAAAGGTAGATCTTATATTCAGCATCGGAATCCGCTTTCTCATAGATCCAAGCAGAGACATGTACGTATCATAATCACCTTTGCGGCCCATTGATTCAAGAATGTCTCTGTTTATATGCTGAAAGGGAATGTCGATATAGGGCACTACCTTATCATTTTCTGCAATGAGATCTATTATTCGATCAGTCATATGGTCAGGATGGCAATAGAGAAGACGAATCCACTTCACACCGTCAAGCTCCGACATTCTGTTCACAATATCATTCAGATCAGTCTGTCCGTGTTTGTAGACTGCAATATCCTGTGCAATTACAATAAGTTCGAGTGCACCGCCGGCCACAGCATTGCGGGATTCCTCTATTACAAAATCAGGCGAGAAAGATACAAGAGGGCCCCTTATCAGAGGAATTGCACAGAAGCTGCAGTTGTTGGAACAGCCGTCTGATATTTTTATATAGGAATAGGGATAATCACGATAGAGAGAACGTCTTGTTCTGACAGGAGTATTTATTTTTACAAGAAACGCATGGGCCATCTTTCCAACAAAGAACTCATCGGGAATTCCATAGAGAAAATCAATCTCAGGTATATCCTTTTCAATATCTGAAAAATATCTTTTGGAAAAACATCCGGTAACAACAACCTTCCTGGTAAAATCAGAAGGAACTGCACCGTCTGCACCGGTGAAAACTTTTTTATTATCATGATCAGGGTCCCCCTCCTTCATGGAGAGGGCGTCGAAGATAACTTCTATGGATTCTTTTTTTGCAGGTTCGATAAATCCGCAGGTATTGATGATTATAATATCCGCATCTTCCGATGACTGGCAGGAGGAAAAACCTGCCGATATCATCTCGCCGTTTATCCGTTCTGAATCGACCTGATTTTTTGAACATCCGAGAGAGAGTATATAAAATGAAACATCAGATGAATTATACAAGTGTCACCAGTCTTTTACTTCTATAGAATAGAGATTCGGATTCTTTACATCCTTTTTCCAGGTAATAATCTTATTGGCAACCTGACCTGACTTGCCGAAATTATAAGCCTTGCCGTTGATAGTGCCGTCAATACCGCCGGCATTACCGATCTTAACCTGAATATATTCCGAAGCCTCCCAGCGTTCTGTGCTTCCGGCGGGCATAAAACCTCTCTGCTTTCTATTCCCGTCCAGATATATTTCGATAAATGATTTTTTTACAAATTTCACTTCAAAGACAATTTTAAGGCTCTTGTTATTCTGAGCAATCACCTTGGTATTGTCCCCCTCCTGAAGAGGTTTAACATTGCTGTTTTCAACACCGTCATCTTTTTTGACTTCGGTGAAATTTTTTCCCAGAGCAATCATGACCTTTGCCCTGCTCTCGGTGAGTCCCTTAAGAGAAAGGAGGAGTTCTCTCGAACAGCCCTCGAGTACCACCGGAGTTTCACTTCCCATCTCCAGAGTAACCTCTTTAGATTCGTTTATGAAAGAGAGGATGACACTGTTCTCCCCGATTTCCTTGAGAAGAAATACAACTTCCTTATTCTCTACGAGAAACTGAATTCAACCCCCATCTGAGCGACGATATTTATCGATTCTTCTACCGTCTCTGCGTTA
>CAYNFB010000160.1:0-8487 GCA_964396355.1 uncultured Leptospirales bacterium
GTTCTTCAGCAAATTTTCTTTCTGTAATATCCTGTTTGATAGCGATAAAATGGGTAATTTCATTGGCAGTGGTCTTTACCGGTGCTATTGTCATCTCCTCATTATAAAGACTTCCGTTCTTACGACGGTTGATAATATCACCGGTCCATACATTCCCGCCTGAAATTGTATCCCACATTTTTTTGTAAAAGCTGTTATCATGTTTTCCTGATTTTACAATATCTCTTGGATTCCTGCCGTAAACCTCGTCAAAAGTATAACCTGTAAGTTTTTCAAATGCCGGATTAACATACATTATAGACCCGTCAATACCGGTAATAAGAACTGAATTTGCAGCATTTTCCATTGCTGTACTGCGCAGTCTAAGATCATCCTCCAGCTTCTTCTGTCCGGTAACATCGTGTATAGAATGGACTATTCCCCTCAACTGTTTATCATCTCCGATTATCGGATAGACAGTTATATTTACCCAGAGATCATTTAATTTAAGAAGTGATGTCTCAGTCTGCAGTGTTTTTTTTAGTTTTGCTGCAGGGCATTCATCAACCGGTTTATCTGTTCCATGTACTATATTCCAGCAATATTTCCCGATCAGTTCCGCCGGTGATATACCGAAAAACTTTTCGCCTGCCGCATTCGCCCGGACTATTTTAAAATCCGGATCAAGAAGCCATATAACATCTTCAATAGTATCAAAGGTCTGACGCCATTCACTGGCGGCATTTTCAATAATTCTTTCTGATTCACGCTTTTCAGTTATATCACGAACAAACCCTCCAACTCCATATTTACCATTTTTCAGAGGTACACGGAATTTCCGGGATTCAAATATTCTGCCGCCGCTGAACTGTTCATTAATTACAACGGACTCCTGCTCAAAGGCATTTTCATCACCTTCACGGCAGGCCAGAGCCAATTCCTGAGGCATTAATTCAAAATCATCGCATCCGAGAATCTCCCCGGCACTTTTCCCGAAAAATTCGGCGTTCCGGTCATTTACCATAATATAGCGGTACTTATCATCTTTAAGAAAGGCCAGATCATCAGTTGCGTTAATAAAAGTTCTGTATTTTTCTTCACTCTCTGTCAATTTCTGCTCTGAGAGTTTACGGTCGGTGATATTGCGTACAATGGCCCACATACCTTCAGGCCGCCCGGAGGGATCAGTCAGGAGTGAAGTACGTAATTCCACAGGAAAGACTGTGCCGTCTTTTCTGATGTACTCTTTTTCATATATCTCTGAATATCCTTTTATGAGTATCTGGTTTTTTATTATTTCAGCTTCAAGGCCGCGCCATTTTTCGGGTGTAAGTTTTTCAAAGGTGAAATGCACA
This sequence comes from uncultured Leptospirales bacterium, assembly GCA_964396355.1. Lineage (GTDB taxonomy): Bacteria > Spirochaetota > UBA4802 > UBA4802 > UBA5550 > CAYNFB01. Next base: position 1,335 of record CAYNFB010000160.1, read on the forward strand.
AGCTCTTCCTCGGAATATCCGATCATTTTAGTAAACTCACTATTGACCGATACAATTTTACCCTCCATGTCAGTCTGGACAAAGGCATCCATCATGCTCTCATGAAGTTTACGAAATCTGATTTCGCTTTTGAGTAATTCAATCATCATTTTTTTGCGCTCAATTGCGTAGCCTGCAGACCTGACCAGACGTGGAGGGGTTGTTGTACCCTTGACCAGAAAGTCCTCGGCTCCACGTTCAATTGCCTTAATACCGATATTATCATCATCAAGACCAGTAAGAACCATAATCGGAATCAGGTTCGATGTGGCATCTATTATACGGTCAAGTGTGGCAAGACCTGTGGAATCAGGAAGATTTAAATCAAGGATAATAATATCAAAATTATGCTCATGTATAGCTTCTATTGCCGTTGAGAGGGTTCCCGCGATCAATACGGCAAAAACAATCTGACGATTCTCTTTTGCCATCTCCTTTACCAGTCTGGCATCGCCCGGATTATCCTCTACCAGTAATACACTGATCCCGGCCATATTATTTATCCTCATCTGGAAGCTTAACTATGGTTAACCAGAATTCTTCTACAGACTTTATCACTTCAAAAAATTTATTAATATCAATAGGTTTCACAATATAACAGTTCGCGTGAAGGTCATACATGCTATTGATATCCATTTCCGAACTCGATGTGGTAAGAATTATGATAGGAATTCTTCTTAAATCATCACTATTTTTAATTTCAGATAAGACTTCACGGCCGTCCTTTTTAGGAAGATTAAGATCAAGAAGTATAAGATCGGGCTTTTCAGCATAAGCAAATTTTCCCTGTCTCAGGAGAAATTCCATCGCTTCAACACCGTTTCTCACTGTAAACAGTCTATTCTTAAGTTTTCCCTCTTTAAGCGCCTCTTCAATGAGCCGCACATCCCCCTCGCTGTCTTCAACAAGCAGAATATCAATAGGTTTAACATAATTTTTCATTTATCACCTGGCGGTATATTAAAATAAAATGAAGAACCCCGGCCGTATTCTGATTCGACCCGGATTTGGCCTCCATGCCTCTCTACAATTCTTCTGCAGATAGAAAGCCCTATGCCTGTTCCTGAATATTCCTCCTGGGTATGAAGTCTCTGAAAAATGGTAAAGATCCGTTCAAAATACTGTTCTTCTATCCCTATCCCGTTGTCACTGATGCAGAAAATATAATCATCACCTTTTTTCTCTGCTGTAATAATGATATGCGGTGCTCTGCCGGGAACAGTGAACTTTAGAGCATTCTGAATAAGATTCATAAAAACACTGTATATCTGTGATTTATCAGCTTTTACTTCCGGCAGATCGGCATATTCTACCGAAGCGCCCAGGTTCTTAATATGAGGACTCATGGTTTCACATATATTATCCAGAATCTCTTTTAAACTCACTAATTCAAAAGGCCTGCCCCGGGAGCTGACACGGGAGAATTCAAGCAAAGCATTAATAAGCGACTGCATTCTGCCGGCTCCATCAACGGCAAAGTTAATAAAATCATCGGCATCTGCATCCAGTTTATTTTTATAACGTTTTTCTATGAGCTGGAGATAGCTTGATATCATTCGAAGCGGTTCCTGCAGGTCATGGGAGGCCACGTATGCAAACTGCTGCAGTTCTATATTTGAACGTTCCAGTTCGGCACTAAAATTTTTAAGCTCTTCTTCCGCGCGTTTACGTTCGCTGATATCGCGTATGGTACATTGTACAACCTTCTCTTTATCAACGGCAAAGACGTTGCTTATAAATTCTACTTTTAATATTTTCCCGTTTTTTGTTTCCAGAGGAATATCCTCATAGCGGATATATTCTTTTCTGAGCAATTGGGAAAACGATTCTGTCGAACGGGCAATATCTTTCAGAAATCCTAACTCCCGGAGATCTTTTCCAATAAGTTCCTCCCGGGTATATCCTGTCAGATCAGTAAAGAAAGGATTAGCATCAACTACGAGACCGGTTTCTCCATCGAGAATTAGTATCCCGTCCTGGAGAGATTCAAAAAGACGCCGGAACTTCAATTCTGATACTTTCATCTTTTCTTCTACCTTCTTCCGTTCTGTCACATCTACAATTACACCGGTAACAGTTAACGGATCACCGTTATCATCCCTTTGTACTTCCGCTATTGACCATATAACTTTAGGCTTTTCTGAATTTACCGGGTGAATTTCAAATTCCATATTGTATTCTTTATCCTGTTCAATCAGGTCTACAAGGGCCTGATGCACCTTGTCTCTTTCAGGGATGCAGTTTTCAACCATATCTGTAGAAAATCTCACGTCATCAGGATCAAATCCGTAGATTCTTTTCCCCTCTTCCGATGCCCAGAAAGAATCTGATTTAATATCATACTCCCAGTTCCCTACGTGACCAACCTTTTGAGAGATAGAATAGCGCTCCCTGGCTTTCATCAGATTTTCTTCTGCATGTTTGTGTTCAGTAATATCGGTACCGATTGTAAGAATCTCAACCAGTTCACCATTTTCATTATATACAGGTTTATTCGTCCACACCAGCCATACTCTTCTTCCGTCTTTGCAGATATTTTCGTTTATATATTTTTCAAATTTCTCCGGATTTTCCGCAATATCAGCAGAAAGTGTACTTAAATCCCTGTCTTGAGATTCTTTTTCAGGGATAATGATATTAACGTGTTTACCCGCAACCTCCTCAGCAGTGTAACCGAAAAATTTCTGAGCATATTCATTAAAAAAAACAATTTCTCCGCTGCTCTTCCACCGTATAATAACGCTGTTGGCGTTCTGAACCAGTTCTCTGTATTGAGCATCACTCCTTTCGAGTGTTTCACTTAATCTATACTTCTCTCTGTAGAAGGTTTCACTCTGACGACGCCATAAGAATCCGATTCCCAGACCGGTTGCAGTGGTAAAGGCCAGAATGATGACCAGCATAATCCGGAATCTATCCTCCACCGGTCCGTAGACTTCTGATAAATCTTCCTTTACAATCATATGCCATGAAGTCCCGGGCACCTTCCTGAGCTCAGAGATTACCTCCACTCCCCTGTAATCAATACCCTGAAATTTTCCTTCTGCACCATTCACCGCCGCAGCGGCAGGGAGATTCTTATCTATGAGGGGAACTCTTAAATTCATCGCCGAGTTACTCCGGAACCGGAGTTCGTTTAAAAACAGGACACTTTCACCATCCCGTTTAACAAGAAGGGTTTCAGCGGTCTCACTCGGTACAGGCCATTGTTTTAGTAACGGGTAGAGATAGTTTTCCGGATTTATTATCATAAGCACAAAACCAAGATTTATTCCGGTGTTTTCATCAATGACGGGAATAATTACTGAGAGATGAACAGACTTCACATTATTCCCGGCGTGAAAATCCGTAAGAGTTACACCGCTTTTCGCATCAGCTTCAGCAATATAAAACTTTAAATGCTGATAGGACACTCCTGTCTTATCAGCAATGACCAGCTGAATATTCCCCAGTCTGTCTGTCAGCAGAATATTTTCATAACCATAGGAGAAATGAATTTTCTTTAACCAGGAAGTGAGTTTTTTTTTATCAGCTGAATGAGTGTAAAATCTTCTGTAAAGTGCTGTGAAAGCTCTATTCTTGTATATCAATTCCCCGTCACCACGGCGCTCATTATACCAGCCCGTAAGTCCGCTTATTTTTAAATCCGCTACAGTAGCAAGCTGATGTTCTACATCTAACCGACGGTTTTCACGAAATGAACTGTAATTATTATAGGCCCCTGCAATAATCCCGCCCATCATTATAATAAAAAATATAATAAACTTAAGGGGTACGATTTTCTCTTTTTCATTCACCGGATTCTCTCCCGGGAAATGCAATCGAAATGACAAGAGAGCAGTAAAGTATAAGTATATAAAATATGAAACAGGATCATATGGTCACTCCGAATCCTTCTGCTGCAGAATTATACATAATAAATTCAGGATAATAAATTTTAATGAAAGAATCAATGAAAGGTTGAAGAAGAACCTGATAAATTGTGTTCTTCAAATTCATGACCAACACCTGCCACGTTATTCAGCTCACCCGTCTTTTTTTTCATGAGAAGCTGCCGATTCATCACTGAGTTTAACAAAAAACGGCTGATTGATTATCATCCATCTGTAAAAGGGATAGAGAGAATCGAAACTTTCAGAAGAAAGCTTTTTCTTCATCACCTCAACCCACAGATCAAGCTGAGCCGGCCAGTATGTCAGATTAAAACCGTGACTCCGGTAGGCCCGGAAGACCCAGAGAACTGTATCGACCAGAACTTCCGCCCTGTAGCTGAAAAAAAGAGACTCCATAAACCTGACGTGATTTCTATGATTATCGAACATCATATCTATATTACCCGCGCCTATAAGCGACTCCAGATCTCTTCGTTTCACCATAATGCTGTTTATCTCAGCTGCCATCTCTTCACTTTTCACACTGTATTCTTCAGCTGCTTTTAACGGCGGCTGAAGTAGTCTTTCTGCTGATTCAAGGAGTTCTTCTCTGTTCATCGGGAACCTCTTTTATTTTACCTTATTTAAAGCGGAATATTGAATGTAAATATTGAACCTCTTCCCGGTTCGCTTGTAACATTTACTTCACCGCCATGTGCATTAACTATATTACGTACAATTGAAAGGCCAAGACCTGTTGATATTTCATCTCCGGTAGCTCTTACTGATGTTCTGCCGAAAGGTTTGAACAGTTTATCCTGTTCTGCCTCAGGGATGCCAGGGCCCTCATCAGCAACAGCAACATTGACATATTGAGAATCCTGTGAAACAGATACTGAGACAGTCGTATTAAATGGTGAAAACTTTACAGCATTGGATATAAGATTGTTCATAACCTGCAGTATTTTATTCTCATCCATCAGGACATGGGGTATATTCTCTGCTGCTGAAAATTTTATTATTATATTCTTTCTTTTTGCAATTGTTCTGTTGAGTTGAACATTCTTCTCTATCAGAAAAACAGGGTCAGCCCCAACCAAATCCAGTTCCAGTTTACCCGCCTCAATCATCGAAACATCGAGAAGATTTTCAATCAATCCGCGCATGAATGAACTTGTGGTTTTTATAATATTCAGAAATTCTTTATATTCCTCATCAATTGAAACGGAAAGTTCATCTATAAGAAAATCACTGTAGCTTTCAATTATGGCGAGAGGGCTTCTTAAATCGTGTGCGGCCATTCCGAGGAATCGATTTTTTAACTCATCAAGTTGATTCAGTTCGGCATTCTTTTTCTGGAGCTCCCGCGTAAGATTAGCAAGTTCACTATTGAGGACCATCATATTTTTGCGAAGAGCGGCCATCTCCAGATGATCCTGTTCGCCTATAGCGAGAATTTTACCCCCATGGGCTAAAAAATGAAAATAATATGTTTCAGGCAGATCGCCGGTATCAATATTCAGCAGGAATCTTTTTTCATTATCGTGCAGATAATCATCTAAATTAAAGGTATCAGAGAAATCGACAAAAACATCTTTAATACTCTTTCCCTTCAGATCTTTCCCGGTAATCTTTACTGCAAATTCATTAGCTTCTTCGATAACTCCTTCACTATCCATAAGAAGCAGGATGAATGAAGCATTCCTCATTATGTATGAATTAAGATATTGGCAGAACTGTTCCATAGTCTATTTTTCCCTGATCATTTTTTCAAGGCTTGCCAGTGATTCAATATAGGTCACTCCCTGAAATTTTGAAATAATATCAATTCCGCCCCACCGGAAAGCCTGCCCGCCGACAATAATATCAAGATTAGAAAAAGAACTAAGCACTGATTCTATTGTATCAATAAGTGATTTCAGGTGAAAGTAGACACTCAGCGACAGCCCCAGCACATCGGGATTCTTTTCATCAATAAATTTCAGAAGTTCATCACCAGGCATATTCGCCCCCAGAAAATACCCGTCCCATCCGTTAAGTTCAAAAATATCAGCAACCATTTTACCGCCTAACTGGTGAAACTCATTTGCCGCACACGACACAACGGCCTTCTTTCCGGAATGTTCTCCACTGAATATGGCGGGATAAACAAGAGTGCAAAGCCCCTCTACGATAGCTGTTGCCATATGCTCTACCGAAACAGATATTCTGTTATGTTCCCATAACTCGCCAATTTTGTAGAGTGCCCTCTGGAACAAATCAACATAAATATCCCTTACAGGTACCTCCTGTTTAATGAGTCCCTGAAGAATTAAAACACATGCCCCCCTGTCACCTGCAAGCAGCCGGGAGATAAATTTATCATATAAATCATTTTCTATCATATACTACCTGCTCCCATTGAGAAATATCCACTATACCTCGATTCATATAATTTCATTTTTGATATACAAAGCATTACATTCATAAATCATAATTCTCAATAATGAATTAAAAAATAATATAACTGCAGAAAATATATAACTTCACTTAAGTATTTATAGTATACTAAATACTTAAGTGAAGTTATATAAAATATGATATAAAAAAGGTAAATTATGGAATGGCAAAACAGACTTGCCATAGGAATAAAGCATTTTGATGATCACCACAGGGAGCTGATCAGAATAATTTCAGAATTAAAAGAATCAAAAAATAACAGATAAAACCACGTATATCTTAAAAATCTCCTGTTTGAACTGATCAGCTATACCAGGTATCACTTCTCTGCCGAGGAGAGGATGATGACAAAGCATAACTATCAGCGATTGAATGAGCACAGGGAGGAGCACCGGAAACTTACATTACAGGTTGAAGATTTTTTGGATGAGTACTCACAAGGCAATAAAAATCTGGACGAAGAGGTTTTTGAATTTTTAAAAAAATGGCTGTTTGACCATATTCTTGTGACGGATAAGAAAATGGGTGAATACCTGAGAATGAGAGGGCTTAGTTGATGATATAATGTTAGATGCCGGATGGCAGGTCGTAGCTGATCGAATAATCGGCTGGCCCGACAAAAAAGATTTCCACCAGTAAAATCCGATGCATTTCACTGGTGATGATGAAGCGGATCGAATATAAATAGATTTTTTTAAATAAAAATTTATTTCGTTTGACAGAGATAACTTAAAAAATTATATGTCTGTTACACTTTGAAAAACGAATTATTTTCTCGGTGGCTATAGAAAAAGGGTCACACC
>CAYNFB010000161.1:0-8459 GCA_964396355.1 uncultured Leptospirales bacterium
ATCTCTTCTTATTCCAGATAGGATCAGCTTTTCCAGTCTGCTGAAGTTCAACCTGGGCCTGAATAAGTCTGTCAAAAAGAACTGTCTTTTCCGGCCCTGTGATTATCGCCGGTTCATCGACCAGGTCTTCTCCGGGAATAACACCTGGTCTCAATTCTAAAACTGTATGTTCTGAATTTGTCTTTACGTCCTTATCCACTTTTACTATTCTTCCCTTAATTCTCAAAATAGTCCGGGCTGCCCTTTTCAGGGTAACAGCTGATGAAAGAGTTGTCTCCTTCACCCAGACTTCATATTCAGGATCAGTTCTGTCTCTCCTGTAAGTAATGACATGTCCATCTCGGTTGCATACGTGGCCGGATTCAGAGATTGTAAAGCTGTCCCCCATGGGCAGCCCGCCTACAACGAATTCCATGGCCCCTTCAACTCCGGACTCAATCAGACTGATGTCATCCCGCAGAGGCATGCCGTCCAGAGTAAGCCATCCAAATTCCTGACATCCGTAAAGATCATGTACCTGATGCCCGTACTTTGCAGCGACATCCAGGAGTTCAAGATCAAGAGGAGTACCTGCTGTAATAATTATTCTATTCTCAGGAAGATACTGTTCCATCCCCATGCTCTTAGCATCTTCAAGTGCAGCTCTGATGAAGGTTGATTCTCCTACAATTACTTCAGGCTTATCTTTACAAAGCTGATGGAGAAAAGAGTCCCTGCTGGATCTTTTCAGAAAATTCCAGGTCAGGGGATATTCTGATAGAGCCGTATTTGTGAAGACATTTACAAGCGGCGGATATGTTATAAGAACAGAACTGCCCGGCTGGACTCCTGATGCTTCGAGTGCCTTTTTCGCAGCATCAATTTTTTCAGGCAGTTCACAATTTGTGACTCCAACGATATTCTGAAATGCCGTGGAACCTGTTGTAAAAGTGAGATATGCCAGATTCAAAGGAACGTGGACCTCCTCTATTGTATGAGCAGCAGTAGGCCCGTCAATCCCCTTGTCTGAGAGATTTCTCCGTGGCATTTCTTCCATGGTCGGTGCTGTTCCAAATTCTTCAACCATCATACCCAGTTCATCTATAAAATCTGACATATCTCTACTCCTTTCTTTATGCTGAAATAAGCTTTTCTGCTACAGCATCAAATTGCTGCTGCATTTTTTCTATGACTACCATTCTAGCTGTACGTCCTTTTCTCTCAGCCCCGAGTAAACCCCGTCCCCATGGTCCGAGTTTTTCGCCCTGATCTGTTTTTTTCAGGTCACGAATTTCATCGACGTGTTTTTTTATTGTTTCTTTCATCTTGTCTGCATCACCAATGAGTTCCTGCACTCCGCCAAGCTGATAAAAGAATTCAGCTCCTGCAGCAAATACAGGATTGGATGTAGAAAGTTCTTCGAGTCTTTCGATATCCTGTTTTGTAATACGAGCAATACTTGTCAGAGGCATTACATGTATCATCACACTGTAATCCTTTGTTAAAGAAAGAATATGATCTGCCTGAAGACCGTGACAGAGGAACGCCCCGCTTATTGCACGACCAACTACCATTGCAACAATGGGATGTCCGGTTTTTCTTGCCTCTGCCAGTGCAAGCTGATAAGAACCGGTAGATTTATTCATACCGAAAATTTCTTCAACTTTTCCCGGACCGTTACCAGGTGTATCAACTATGAGAATTATGGGTCTCTTCTTTTCAACAGGCTTATCTGCATCGGCTTTGATGGTATTATATACAGCCAGCGCCATCTTATATGCCTCTTCCATGCCTATGATTCCGGCAAAGACTACAGGAAATTTTTCATTAAATGCCATTGCATCATTTGCAATTATAGTTGCATCTTCACCATGAAATGAAGCTGTTCCAATAACCGCACCGGGACCAAAAGTTTCATCTTCTATTGTAAATGATCCGATTTTATTTTCTTCAAAAGTTCCTTCATCAATTACCAGATCTATTGCCATACGGCCCTGACCAATAAATGTATCCATGATTTACCTCCTATAATCCCTTCTTGGGATATCTCTTAACTGACTTCAGAAAGTCTTCAACCTTCATATCAATCAGTGCATCGGGATCTTCATTGCCAAAATGTTTCCAGACATCTTTAGAATCTCCCGGATTCAGTTCTGCCGCAAGAGCAACAAGTTCAATCTGCTCCTTAACCAGATCTTCAGTACCAATTCTTCTGTATTTAACAATATCATCCATTGACATTGAACAAATTTCAGATATTGTTTTTCGAAATGACTCGATACTGTTTGCCACAAGGAAATTACAATCCTGCATGATATACTTGTGTTTACCGCCGGTAGTTCTGTAAACAAGAGCTTTATCTGCTGCATTGAACTCCTCTTTGCCCATTTCCTGCTCTATTACCTCAGGACCGGTAAGACCGAGTCTGCCGAATTCACTCATGACTATTACATCAGCCGCTGCGGCAACAAAACCCATTCCGCCAAAGCAGCCTACTTTACTTCCTATAACAGAAATAATAGGAACCTTACCTCTTGCGTCCTGAAACTGATCCATCACTTCTGCATGAGCAAGAAGTCCGGCATTTGCTTCATGAAGCCGAACTCCGCCGGTTTCAAATGAAATTACAATAGCCGGTCTCTTCTCTTCAGGGAGATCAGGATTCTCGGATTTCATTCTGTCGTAAAGATCTACAGCGAGCTTCATGGTGTTTACCATTTTTGCTCCGCTGACCTCACCGATTGAACCACCGATAAATTTACCTTCCTGAGATATTACGAATACAGGTTTTTTGCCGATTAGCCCGACTCCTGTAACAATACCGTCATCAAATTCAATTGCCTCCCCAAGGACCGGAAGGTGCGGACTTGAGATTCTGTCAATTGGAGCAATAAATTCTGTGAAAGTCCCCTCATCAACAATACCAAGTGCACGTTGTCTGGCGGTTGATTCTAAAAAACTCATATCCTGTAAATCATTCCACTTTGCCATTTCATCAACCTCCTATTTTAATCCTGCCTGAATTTCAGCCAGTGCCTGTCTCAGTCTCATTGAAACGATAACAGGTGTTGCATTATTATCATTTATCTCGATGGATAAATCCCCCAGATTATTGTCGTTAACAAATCGTTCGAGGACCTTTCCCCAGATTTTATCAAATCCGGTAACAGGTGTTACAATCTTAACTTTTACAGCACCGCCGAAGTCTCCGGTTTCCATAAGTACTTCCATATCTCCGGATCCTACAACACCGTAATGATGGACACCGAACTCAAGCTTCGCCGGACTATCCACTTTATATTCAAAAGTCAGTTCATTTAATGCCATTTAGTTACCTCCTCATCTACCAGTTTCTGAATTTTGCCGGAGGATTGTAGAGACCTCCGGAGCATTCGACCAGATCTCTGATACTTTTTGCAGCGAGCATTGATCTGTTTGCCTTACTAATGTCTATTCCGAGATCTTCGGGATATTTCACTATTCCCTTCTGCCTTAGATCCTTTGTAACCTGATCATCAGCTTCAAGACCGATTTTTGTATAACCGGCAACTGCTCTTATCGCATTTGTTCTCTGCTCCATGTCAGAACATTTGCTTAAGTATGCGATACCGACTTCAGTGACAATATGAGTAACGTCATCTCCATAAATCATTACCGGAGGAATTGGAAGATTGGCATTTTCAGCCAGTTTCCATGCATCAAGCTTTTCAACGAATGCAGGGTCCATTTTTTCTTTGAAAGTTTCCTGCATCTGTACAACAAGTTTCTTACCTCTAGGCATATCACCGATCAGGCTCTCTCTGTATCCAAGTTCATCACCGGACTTAAACCATGATTCAGTAGAATGACGTCTGCCATGAGGATCACATCCCATGTTGGGAGCACCACCGAAACCGGCTACCCTGTTTGCTGTTGCTGTACTGCTGTTGCCATATCTGTCTATCTGAAGTGTTCCGCCGATAAACATGTCGCATGCATAATGTCCTGCTATCTGGCTGTAACATCTGTTTGAACGCAGACTTCCATCCTTGCCGACGAAGAATACATCAGATCTTTCTTTGACATATTCCTCCATTCCAAGCTCACCACCGAAGCAGTGAATTGATTCAACCCATCCATCTTCAATGGCAGGAATCATAGTCGGATGAGGATTAAGTGCAAAATGTTTACAGATTTTACCTTTAAGTCCCAGTTCATTACCATAGGTTGGAAGAAGAAGCTCAATTGCAGCTGTAAAAAAACCTATTCCATGATTGAGTCTCTGTACTCCGTATTCGGCATATATTCCCTTAAGGGCCATCATCCCCATAAGAACCTGAGTATCGGTAATCAGTGCCGGATCTCTTGTGAAAAGCGGTTCTATATAAAAAGGTTTGGGAGACGGTATTACATAATCAACCCAATCAGCTGGAATATCCACACGGGGAAGTTTATCTACAATTTCATTAACCTGGGCTACAACAATTCCCTGTCTGAATTTAGTCGCTTCAACAATTACAGGGGTATCTTCAGTATTAAATCCTGTAAAAAGATTACCTTCCCTGTCTGCCTGAAATGCAGCGACGAGTGAAACTTTAGGTGTTAAATCAATGTAATATCTTCCAAAGAGCTCAAGATAGGTGTGTATGGCCCCTAACTCGATCTTGCCCTCCTGTATAAAATCGGCAAGCCTGCCTGCCTGTGGTCCGGAAAATGAGAAGTCCACTTTCTTTGCCACACCATTTTCAAACATATCAAGATGGCTTGGAAGAGACATTACAGATTGAACCATGTGAAGATTATTTACTTTTTCAGTATCTACTTTACATAAACAGTCCGCAAGGAAATCCGCCTGCTTCTGATTATTACCTTCAAGGTTTACCTTGTCTCCCGGCTTTATAATTGCTTCCAGCAGTTCAACAGCTTTTTCCGAAGGGACAATTTTGCCGTCTGTTACAAAAGCCTTTCCTTTATCTATTCTCTCCTGATAATCTTTTTCAAGAGAATTCCATGACTTTTTTTCGTCCATTACTACCTCCTTTTTAAATTTAAAACTATTTAATCAAACTAACTTCTCCGGAGTTAAGTTTTTGAAGATTGTTGTTCGAGTCTAATATTTCAAGTGAACCGTACTCATCCATGCCGGTTGCACGGCCACAATAATATTCATCCCATGAATTAACTTTCAGTTCTTTACCGATTGTAACGTTATATGCTATCCACTTATTACGGATTAGTTCAAATCCATCATTTGTCCATATTGAAAGCCAGCTGTTGAATGATTCCATGATTTCAGCCAGCAGTAGTTTCCTGTTAATTTCAACACCAGATTCAATAAACAGCGATGTTGATTTGCTTTGTATTTCCTCTGTCATATCCTCTAAGGACATATTCACATTTAATCCGATTCCAACAATTAATGATACATTATCACTATCGCTATCCATTACCATTTCGGTAAGTATACCGCATAATTTTTTGCTATCTACGAGCAAATCGTTTGGCCATTTAATACCGGCATCAACTCCGGTGACTCTTTTAACTGCTTCTGTTACTGCCACTGCAGTGAGAAGAGTTATCTGAGCAGCCCTGCTTATATCTGAAGTATATGGCAGCACTATTGAAAACCAGAGCCCCTTTTCATCAGGAGAGTGCCATACTCTGTCAAAACGTCCTCTTCCCTGACTCTGGCTGTCCGTAACTATAATTGTTTCCTGTCGTACACCTGACCTTACAATTTCAGATGCAAGCTTATTCGTTGAATCAAGTTCTCTGTACCAGCGAACTTCCTGTCCGGATGAAAGCAGGTACGACTTAAATGAATGCAGCGGATACCGGCCAGACTCAGAATTTTTTGAATCATCATAGGGGTCACATTCGTTAAAGATTGAATCATTTACAGGTTTCATCTGACCGGTATCCATCATCGCATTACATCCTTTCTTTACTGAATCAAAAATAGTGTAGAGATAAAAACACCCGTTGCAATTGCAGAAACAATCAATCCACTTACTCCGGCACCCATGGCCAGAGGCATAACAACACAATATGGATTTTCTTCATATGCAGTCTTTTGGGCAAGCTTCGCTGTAGTATGCAGACAGGATATACCCGCAATACCTATGACAGGATTATAAGTTCCTTTTGTGAAATAGTATACCATCCAGCCGCCGATAAGCCCGCCTACACCAGAGACAGCCAGGGCAAGAATTCCAAGAACAACGAGAATACCTACTTTAGGATTAAGAATTGTCTGTGCTTCGCAGAGACATCCAAGCATCAATCCAAGGAAAAGTGTTGATCCGTATGTAATTGGTCCCTCAAGCAGAACTCTGAATGGTTCAATCTCGGCTTCCTTGATTGCAACACCTAGGAAAAACGACATGATCAGAGGAGCAGCTACAGGCAGAAGCAGACACAGAAGTGTACAGATAACAAGTGTGAATATAAACTTGGACTTCTGTGAAACATTGGGAGTCGGTATATCAACTTCGATGCCCCTGTATTTTTTGGGTATCATCATTTTTATAAGGTATGGATACCCGGCATATGTTAGGCTGAGATACAAGTAAGCAATTATCGATATCGGTACAAACAAATCCTTGGCCAGAACAAGAGAAGTAAACAGAACCATAGGACCATCTGCACCTCCAATTACAGCGACAGAAGCGGCTTCATTTGGAGCAAGTCCAAACCATATACCAAGACAAAGAGTAACGAAAGTACCAAGCTCAGCAAAGAGGGCTACGACAATACTGGCCCATGGCCTTGCAAGTATATAGCCTATTTCACTCATCGCTCCAATACCGAAGAAGACAAGACATGCGATTAAACCGTTGCTGAATGTCATTGTGTAAATCGGCTGGAGAAAGTTAACCTGCATAATATCTACAAGTGCACCGGGATCACTAATCAGCGGATCAAGAAAAAGAGTACCGATTTTATCTCCCTCAAGAAACAGAACGCCCGCATTTATACTGAGCATTCCGATTCCCATGGGAACCATAATCAAAGGCTCGAGTGTTCTCTTGAAGCCAAGATAGGCCAGCAAAAAACCGAATAAAATAAGTCCGACCCTGGTAAATGAAATTACCGGGTCCTGCATGAACATTGTACCGATGCCCGGAAAAAGATGCATTATTGTATTCATAGTCTACATCCCCTCCTCTTCGCCATCACCGGCATACCGGTTCATGACATTATTAATTCCAACCACTACAGCAACTACTGCAAAAGAAATTATTGCGGTAATACCATAGCACATAAGTGAATATAAAATTACGTTCACAACCGCCTCCTTAATTTAAAATATATCAATTATGATATAAAATTTTATATATTTTCCAGATTCTTCTACATTTTGAGAACAGGAAAGAATCTGTTTGTAAGCAAATATGAACTCACAGTAATTGTAAGAAGGTCGGCAGAACCTCCGGGGCTTATATTTTCTTTAAGACATGTTTCATTTAGCCCGGCAATTTCTTTACGTCCTTCACTTGTAAAAACACTTCCTTTTTCTATAATAAGAGATGCAGTATTTTTTATTAACTCAAGAGCATCAGGCCCTTTGCGCCATAAAATCGTTGAATCTTCAACATAAGTCATAAGACTGATCAAAGCATGAACAAGACAATCGTTAAGCCTGACACCCCTTTCTATTGCTTCATAGAATGCCGGCAAACCTGCCTTTTGTACCGAAGGAAAACCGAGTTCAACTTCACCGCGAATTCCAGTTGTACCATACTGCATAAATAGTTTTTCACCGGCAGTAGGATTACACTTTCCGGAAAGCTCAGAGGGATTAAGTTCTCTCTCGCATATGCCCCTGGTCATAAGAGAAACAGTATTAAAAATATCATCTGTAGAATGTCTATCATTGATTCGGTAGGAGTAACCAGCGGCTGCGGAGAGAATACCTCCCGCAAAGAGAATACCTCTCTGAGTATTAACCTGATCAGTTGCAGACAGAAGCTTCCTTTCATATTCTGCGCCGGTTGTTCGAATAAGAGATAATAAAGTTTCAGGATCACCACTGCAATTTTGTCCGGTCTGAGCGAAAATGGGAAAGGATGAAGAAATAGCAGATGAACTCAGCATGAAAGTAAGAATGTTCATATCAGAATGAGCTCCCTGAGACCGAGAGCTGACAAGACCGGGTTTTGGATAAGATGCTACTTCAAGGAGCATGCCGGTCAATATCGTTTCACCGATAAACCTGGATACACCATCAATTAGAATATTATCACCAAGAGTTTTATCTGAATATAAAAAAGAATTAAAATTCATTTGTTCCCCGCGCTTAGTCAGATTTATAAAGCAAAGACTTAATGGCAAAGGACACTAATACACTTTAACAAAGACAATACAATCAACTCAAGCACAACACACGTTGTACCACAAATAACATTTGTTATACTAGATGAAGCCTAAAAAAAGCCACAACCAAAGACATAAACAATAAAAGATTTTCAAAACACTATTACACACCCGAGGTCACGGGT
>CAYNFB010000162.1:0-7433 GCA_964396355.1 uncultured Leptospirales bacterium
CTTCCTGCGGAGAGGGCTCCGGGATAAGGCTCCCGGAAGGGCGGGGCCCGGAAGCGATTTTTTTAATCATAGTTATTTCAAAGAACTGGTACGGTAAAGTATCAGATAAATGCCGACACTGATCATCCTTAATCTTCTGTTTATTCTATGCGGTATTTTAGCAGATATCAATAATTTATCTCTGAGATTAGAAAAGCAGAAAACCTTTCGATTCAGGTTAATGATTAGCGGGAAGTTTTCCCCCGGTGTAAAAAACTTCCCCTCAAAAGCTGAGTATACCTGCAACTTAAAATAATTTCCAATCAACAATCACTTTCCAGGATATCACACTAAAGAATCCGGCAATAATCAAAATTGTAATAAATATATTCATAAACGTTGAGATATTTGTCCCATCTAAATCGTTGTATTTATCAATAATATCTTTCCATTTATCATTTTTTAAAAAATAAATTCCATTTATAACACACAACAATATCAGCAGGGCGTAATTTAAAAGATTCGTTGAAATATCAAACGATAGTTTTTGTAATAATGTGGCTATTACAATAAACAGTGCCATTTCCTCAATAATGCTAGTTAAAAGGACAGACCCCCATCGTGACCATATATTATTCTTTGATACCGGCCTTCGGAAAGATCACGAACCAGATCAATTTGATATACTGACCCAGGTTTAAACCCGCTTTTTAATTCAGATCAGTCTATCCAATGCGATGCCGAAAATATCCGCCAGCTGTTTTGCGGCTTTCTTGCTGACAGGTCTTATATTTCGTTCAATTTCTGAGATGTTCTGCTTTGAAAAATTTCCAAGTTTTGCGCCTAATTCTTTCTGAGTCATCTTATACATCTTACGGTAGAAGGCCACAGTTTCACCTGGTGTAATATCTGATTCCATATTTCTATACCAGTCTGAATCCTTTACATCAATGGATTCATCACCATCTGACACAGAAACTTTTTTGCCGTATAACTGTTTTAGGACAGCAATAATTTCTTCAGGTATATCACCTGACATATCTATTCTAGTATGGGGCGTTTTCACGTGAACCTGCATAATATACCTCGATTATAATTCTACTTTTTTCATATCTCCAGCAGGCCACCCATTTGCGGGAAATATGGCAGTGATAATCATCATCACCAAGCTTGCTGAAGTTGGGCCACTCCGGCCTTATCGGCCCCCTGGCTTCCAGATCTTTTATAAGGTAGAAAAATTTCTTTTGAATAGACAGCGGCATCTTCTCAATATTTTTCTTTACCTTCTTATTGAATCTGACATTAAACATAATATTATGTAACCAAAAAATAGCTACCATGTCAAACTATTTTTAGTTTTTCTGCCGGCTATACCTGAAACCAGAATCAGCAAATTTTCCTTGCCACACTACGCATTGAAACTTATCAGGTAATAGACTCAAAAGGAGAACTGATATGACGAGCTTTGACATTATACATGAAAGAAAGGGCACAGGCTCTGAGAAATGGGACATGTGCGACACGCTTTTTAAAGGAGAGGATCTGCTTCCTCTGTGGGTTGCCGACATGGACTTCCGCGTGCCCGAACAGATACGCCAGGCCCTGCATAAACGCATTGACCATGGAATATTCGGATACTCCACCTATACCGATTCGACGTACCAGTCTGTCATAAACTGGTTCTCCTCCAGACATAAGTGGACGATTGAGAAGGACTGGATCGTCTTCTCCCCCGGAGTTGTTCCGGCCATAAACATTCTCATACAGTCGCTCCCATCAACAGATGATGCTATTCTCATACAGAGACCTGTCTACTACCCCTTCATGAAAGTAATTGAGTCAAACGGCCGCAGGGTTGTCAGCAGCTCTCTTGTTCAGGACAGCTCGGGCAGATACGTAATGGACTTCGATGATCTTGAATCAAAGATAGAGGAGAACGGCGTGAAGACCTTCATACTCTGCAGCCCCCACAATCCCGTGGGCAGGGTCTGGCAGGAGGAGGAGCTGTCCCGTCTCCTTGAGGTCTGCAGAAAACACGATGTGCTGATAATATCCGATGAAATACACTGCGACCTGATATACAGGGGACACAGACACATCCCCCTCCAGACAATTGCCAAAGACTACCGGGACAATATAATCACCTGCACAGCCCCCAGCAAGACATTCAATCTCGCCGGGCTTCAGACATCCAACATAATAATACCGGATAAAATAAAGAGGAAGAAATTCCGTCTTGCTCTTCTTCAAAACGCATTGATGGATCCCAACAGCCTGGGCCCCGTTGCCATGGAGGCGGCATATAATAACTGCGCCTGGTGGGTTGATGAGCTGATGTTATATATAGAGGAAAACCTTAATTTCCTAAAAGAATTTGTTAAGAACAGACTCCCCGGTGTGCGCGTCATTGAGCCCGAGGGCACCTATCTGCTCTGGCTCGACTTCAGAGATGTCAATCCTGATCACGAGGAGATGACCAGGCTGCTCATAGAGAAGGCAGGAGTGGCTCCCGATCCGGGACAGATCTTCGGTGAGGAGGGTAACGGCTTCCACAGACTGAACCTTGCCTGCCCCAGAGAACTGCTGGAGAAGGGACTGGAGCGCATATCAGAGGCCTTGAATCAGGAGTAGGATCAGTCTCCTCCGAAGAAGTCTCTAACAGAGTCCATCTTCTCCCTGAAGACCATGGAGAAGTAGATATCCTTCAGAGTGTAGGATTTATTTTTGCCTGACCAAAAGTATTCCATGTAGAGATTATAGAGCTGCCCGTCGGATAAATCCTTCATTACTATCATGAATGCATCAATACTCCCCTGCTTAAAAAACCTCACCCTCTCAAGGGAGAGCCTGTTCCTGCTGCTGTCATAGAGAAACAGGGCGAATTTATCTGAAATCCGCGTGCCTGCGCTGCCCTGTCTGACTATCCCATCCATGCACCGGCCTATTGCACTGTGCATTCCGGGATTATCCCTTTTAATTTTGGAGATAAATCTTTCCCTGTAATGGTTGAGCTCCTTCTCCTTGATCTCTGCAGACAGGGAAAGAGCGATAAATATAATAAATATGATAAATACAGTTTTTCTGATAAACACTGGCAGCTCCGTAAAATTGATTGCTCAACAAATTCAAAGAATCGGCCGAACATTAACTACAGGCACACCATAAACTTTTGGCAAGATTTATTTAATGAAAAAAAGAAATATAATTATATCCGCTATTCTAATACTGATAATATTTTCCCCCTTCGGATATATAATATACGCATACAATCAGAGCTATTTGATATTCAGCGACTCCGGGAGCTTCAGACAGCCCCTGCCTTCGAGAATTTACGACAGGCATGGAACACTTATATCCGAACTCTTCGATGAATACAGAACCTACGCCCCGGGTGATGAAATTCCCCAGAAAATAAAGAGAGTCTTTCTTGCAGCCGAGGACAGCGACTTCTATAAACATACGGGATTTGATCTGATCGGAATATTCAGGGCAATAGTAATAGATATCACAAGCGGACAGTTCAGACAGGGCGGTTCCACAATAACACAGCAGCTTGTCAAACAGGTATATACCAACAGAGAGAGAAGCATAAAGAGAAAACTCATAGAGCTCTTCATCACTAAAGAATTTGAAAACCGCTATTCCAAGGATATGATACTGGAAATGTACCTCAATCAGATTTACTTCGGACACGGCGTATACGGAGTAAAGGGAGCCGCCGCATTCTATTTTTCCAAAGAATTGAAGGACCTGGACCTGGCAGAGACAGCAGTACTGGCGGCCCTGCCCTCGGCGCCGGGAAAATTCTCTCCGCTGAATAACCCCGGTCTGTCACACGACAGATCAAGAGGCATCATCTTCAACATGATAGCAGAAGGCTATATAAGCAGAGAAGAAGGCGCAAAAATTTTCAACAGCTTCTGGTCTCACTACGTGGAGGAGTTGAAAGTGAGATTCCCCTCTACGGGTATCAGAAAAAACAGAAAGGATCTTGCTCCCTGGTTTACCGAATACATAAGAAGAATCCTTATAGGAAAATTCGGCGAAGATACTGTTTACAGGGGAGGTCTTGTCATAAACACATCTCTCGATCTGAACTATCAGAATTCGGCAAGAACCATTGTAGAAAAATCTCTCAAGAAACAGAATATAACAGCAGACAGGACAAACCGCTACAGGATATATGATATAGAAAGAAAACTCGCAGAGAAATCAGCATCACCGGGCAGGAAAAACTTAAAAACAATAATACAGTTAAACAGGAAGCTTCTCTCCGATGCGGCACCTGCAATCAGCATAGTTTCTCTCCTCACCGGATGCGATTCGGCAAACACAGCAGCGACATCCCATCTCAATGCCTATGAGAATATGATAAAGAAGACCAGAGCCGAGGGTGCGCTGATTGCATTAGAACCCCGGACAGGTGAAATCCTCGCAATGATCGGCGGGAGCACCTTCCGCGCATCCAACCAGCTGAACCGTGCTGTTCAGTCAAGGAGGCAGCCCGGATCTGCATTCAAGGCATTCGTATACGGCGCAGCAGTTGAGGCAAAGGATATCACGGCAGCTACCGCTTTCTACGACTCTCCGGTGACCTACAAAAGCCGCAAAGACAGCTGGAGCCCGTCAAATTATGCAAAGGGATATTCCGGCAAGGTACTATCAAGAAGAGCCCTTGCCAAATCGCTGAATATTGTACCTGCAAGAATTTATGATATTACCGGCGGTAAAAAAATAGCTCAATTTGCATCTAAACTTACCGGAGTTCCCCTGGGAAGATTTGAAATTGACCCGACCCTGTCTCTTGGAACAACAGAATTCTCGCCTCTTGAGATGGCCAGAGGCTTTGCAGTCTATGCAAACAGAGGAGTATCGGTTCCTGTTAATTCGATACAGAAGATCAGGGACAGAGACGGGAAGGTAATATTTTCTGCCGATAAAAATATTAAGAAGAAAAGAGTAACTAGCGAGGCTACTGCCTACGTAATGAACAGCATGCTCATGGAGGTTGTCAGATCAGGCACGGCATCCTATGCGGTAAGAAGAGAAGCAGGGTTTCGTTATCCCTGTGCGGGCAAGACAGGGACAAATACTAATTTCAGTGATGCCTGGTTTATAGGCTATACTCCCGATATATCAGCAGCAGTATGGGTAGGATGCGATTCACCGGAGTTCTCTCTCGGACACGGACAGGGAGGGGCCGTCTCTGCCGCACCAATATGGGGAGCCTTCATGAAGAAGGTCTATGAAGGTAAAAAAGCAAAACAGTTCCCTGCCAGACCGGAGGGAGTTGTCAGGGCTAACATATGCACTGTCACAGGCGAGCTTGCAGTAAGGGGATGTCCCTCAAGAGATGAATATTTCATCAAAGGAACCGTGCCGACGAAGAAATGCGACGGCCTTCACGGGAAACTGACTAATATAAAAGAACTCATTCAAAAACAGCGGAAAAAAATCCGGAGCAGGAAGAAAACAGGATTATTCTCCGCACCCGAAAAAGAAAAGAAAGACACAGAAGAGGAGACCTTTTTCTTCAATTAAGGGAAAGTCCGGAAAATATTAAAACATTAAGGGGCAATGACAATGCAGGTAATCTGTTCAAACTGCAGCACAGCACATAATATAACATTCGAAGATATACACAGGCTGGGGAACCCGGTAATACACTGCAGCAACTGTGAAAAAAGAATTAAGATACAGTTCTGCCCTCACTGCGGAGCATTTTACTCGATCACATTTTCAAATCTGCAGAACGGCCAGTACAGATATAAATGCAAAAAATGTTCAGCCCCCTTTACAATAGATTTTTTTGAAGGTGAACCTGCATCAGGGAAGCCCGTCAGAATAAATCAGGAAAAAAAGACAGAGGATGAACCTGCAGCAGAGATAACTCCTCCCGGTGCCGCCATACCTGAGAAAAAAGCAGAGAAAGATGAGGTATCCTTTCTCCGGAACAGCATTAATACATTTACAGTCCATGAACTGCTTTCAATTACATCGGGAGCATTTTCACTAAAAAAAATTCTGGCATCATCCGCTTTTGTTATATTCATGCTCATCCTGCTGAGAATTTTCTCCATGATAGACAGCCTCTACTTCAGCTCATCGATGAGCACGGCATCGCGTTTTACCGGTTCCATGATAAATCTTATTCCTCTGGCTGTGATGTTCTCATTTTTCACTCTCGCCTCAGCAGTTGTATCGAAGATAACACTTCACCGTCTCTTCCATAACTGTGAACCGGCCGGTGATGAGGTCATTGGTTTTGCTGTGAAAACAGCTCCCGGTATACTGCTGGGGAATGTAATCCTCCTTCTTATAGTGAATTCACTTCTCATACTGTTCGGCAATATTCCATTTATAGGCCCCCTGCTTTTCTCTCTCTCATTCCTTCCGGTCTATACAATCAGCATTGTCATTTTCATCATCCTCTTTACAGGATTCTGGTTCTATCCGCCTATTGCCGCCCACAGAGAAAATGGTATTATTACCAATCTGAAAAATCTGCTCCTCTTTATTAAAAAGCATAATCTGAATCTCCTGTTCATAATACCTGTGATGATGCTTCTTACCATAGTCACATCTTCTCTGATATATCTGATTCACACTTCAGCCCTGGCAATTACAATGTCACTGTCTCAGGCTGTACTTCACGGGAATCTGGCCGTTTTCATGTCGTCAATACCTGCGGGTTTCATAAAGGCATCAGAAAGTGCATTCACAAACATTGATTCCGGCATATTCAGAGGACTATATGAGACAATTCTGCCGGTACATCAGCTGGGCGGAATCATATCAGGACTTTCCATGTCAGTCATAACTGTTATGCTCCTTTCAATCTTCATATCCGTAACAGGTACAATATCTTCACATATATACATCATGATGGAGAGGGGTATCAGTGTGGATGACAGGAAAAAGGCCGTCGTACTGTTCATCTTAACACTCATGCTGACCACATTGATCCAGATTAAAAAATTATTATAAAAATTTTTCTAATGGAACCATTTTCAGTATTATAGGGTCATACAAGATAATATATGGCGGCTCACATGAAAAAAATTCTCGTAGTTTTAACAGCCGCGGCAGTACTGGCAATTCCTGCTTCATCAGTCTTTGCAAAGAAAAAAGGACAAAGGACAATTAATCCCAATCCGATCATGAAATCTGTTCTGAATATCAATGCGATGCAGAAAAGAATCGCATTAACAGACGAACAGGCAGTAAAAATTTATGAAATAGATAAAGACTACCTTGGAAAATATTTCGAAAACAGGAAAGACAAAGAGAAATTAAAAACTCTCCGCAGGGAACACCGCACAGCAATTCAGGCAGTATTTACAGACGAGCAGAAAACAAAGATGTCTGAGAGAAAAGGCAAGCGGGGCAAGAAAAAAGCAAAAAAATAGTACTGATAGAAGACTCCGGATCTAATCATTAAGATCCGGAGTAAT
>CAYNFB010000162.1:7443-8427 GCA_964396355.1 uncultured Leptospirales bacterium
CAATTCAGGCAGTATTTACAGACGAGCAGAAAACAAAGATGTCTGAGAGAAAAGACAAGCGGGGCAAAAGAGGCAAGAAAAAAGCCAAAAAATAGTAATAATAAAAGACTCCGGATCTGATAATTAAGATCCGGAGTAATTTAAATCGAAAATCCCCCCGATTATGCTTCAGTTCAATTCACTTTCTTTCTAAAAATAATAAAAAAATTTTTTTCCGGAACCATTCACCAGATACGAAGGTCAAACCAGTAAACATTGGAGGAAACAAATGAAGAAAACATTAGCAGTTATAACACTCTTATCAGTTCTTGCGATTCCGGCATCATCAGTCTTTGCACGAGGCGGCGGATGCGGCAGCTGTGTAAATTCGGGGAATAAAATATCCCAACCCTTCCGTCACCTGGACAGAATGCAGTATATTCTGGGTCTGACAGACGCGCAGGTAGATAAAATCTATAATATACACAAGGAATACCGGGATAAGATATACAAAAACCGTAAGAACTCCGATAAAGTTCAAAGCCTCAGAGATGAGCAAAGAAATGCTGTTGAAAAAGTACTAACCAAAGAACAGAAGATGAAGTGGGATGAATTCAAAAAAAATCACTTCCGAAAAGGCAGCGGTAAAGGTCAGGGAAAAGGCTACAACAGATAACAATAGAAAATAAGCCCCGGCTCAGGCCGGGGCCATTTTCACAGGAGAAAATCATGAAAAAAAAATATATAATTACAGCATTTGCCATTACATTTTTACCTGCAATACTTACGGCAAAGCCCTATGGCAACTGCCCCTTAGGGGGACATTTCTTTGGAGGAGGCATGTTTATGTGGATAACAGGTTTATTGTTAATCATTGCTCTTGCTTTGTTTATTTTCTACACAGCAAAGAATAAACAAACAGGAGGAGATTTATTTTCTTCTTATAACAGCACAGAGGAGCCCCTCCAGATTCTGAAAAAAAGACTTGCGAAGGGAGAAATAACA
>CAYNFB010000163.1:0-2080 GCA_964396355.1 uncultured Leptospirales bacterium
TGCATTGACAGAAACTGCTGTAATTGTCGATGGTGATACATGTTTTCCCCAAAAGGTTTGCAGGTATGCTTTCCTGGAGAATGACATAGGGGCGCGCAGCAAATCGTTGTAGAAAAGATTGACTCAGAATCAAAATAGCGAAAGGGGAAATTCAAATGCCACCAGAAATTCTCATCTACATCCTGATCATCGCGGTTGTCATCATCTTCTTGTCTGTTTTTTTCACATAGTGAAGGGTGAAGAAACAATCTTTACCCATTTTTTCTATGCTCCTATAATCCTGGCTGCATTCTGGTATCAGTTCAATGTGGTCTGGGTTGTTCTCTATTTGTCTTTAACTCTGGTTCTGACAGATATATATTCCGGTGATTTGCTTATTATTAAAAATGATATTATCAGGTCGGCTTTCTTTGTACTTGTGGGTTTAACTGTTGCATTTCTTCGTAAAAATCTCATTTTTCTCTCGGGCATGAAGAAGTACAGAAGTGTAATGTCTTCAATACAGGAATCGGTTCTTATGCTCGACAGCAGTCTTGCCGTTACTATTGCCAATGAAAAGTTTCTTCTTGATTTCGGCCGGGTCAGTGATTTTTTAACTCTGGCGGACAAACTCACAGGTGAAGAAAAAAATAATCTTCTTGATCTGATAAACAGGTCTTTTAACGGGGGGAGTGGTACAATGACCTGTTTTCTGTCTACTCTATCCGGTGAAATCCGTTTCTTTGAGATAAACAGTTATCCGATTACAGAACATTATGGTATAGAGAATGTAGTTATTAATATGAAAGATCTTACTGAAAAGAGGGCTTCTGAAGCAAAGCTTCAGCTTTCTCTGGACAGAAAGAAAACCATTATAGACGTCCTTCGCCTTCTAAACAGGGATATTTCAGATATAGATGTAGTTGATAGTATTCTTGATCTGCTGAAGAAGAAAACCGGAGCTGAAGTTCTGGCCATAAGGCTTAAGAGTGACCACGGTTATAATCTCCATGGGCATCCTGTTATGGATGAAGATCTGGTTAATTTTTTTGATGATCAATGCAGATTGTCCAACCATGATACTGCCGAATGGAATGATGATGTTTTGTGTCTCGGTGAGCACTGCCTGGATAATTTCACCTCACCTGAAATCAATTCCGGTTTAAAGGGGGCATTCCGGACAAATGATATAACAGCTTATGCTGCCCGTCACGGCTATGAGCTTTGTTCTGGAATTATACAAGGGGGCTACAGGTCAATCCTCATGATGCCCCTTTGGGCCGGGAATGAGGCCACGGGGTTTATTTTTGCCATGGATAAGAGAGCGGCTCTTTTTGGCGATGAGGTGACGAGTTTTTTTGAAGGTATAGTCCCGAGTTTTGAAATAGCTCTCAACAGGATGAAGTATGAAGACAGACTCCGCAATATGATTGATGAAAAAGAATCTCTCATCCGGGAAGTGCATCACAGGGTGAAGAATAATATGCAGGTTATCACCAGTCTCATAAGCCTTCAGTCTTCCAGACAGAAGGATGAACATACCCGTCATGTCTTAAATGAATGCCAGAATCGTGTGAGGACCATGGCTCTTGTTCATGAAAAGCTTTATAATTCAGATAATTTTTCTTCAATTGATATGGAGTCATATACGGATGGTCTCGTGGGTATGCTCATGAGATCCTACAATATAGACAGAAAAATGGTTGATGTAGAAATTAATGTTTCCGGCATATCACTGGATCTTAATACTGCAATACCGTTGGCTCAGCTGCTGAATGAGCTTGTGACAAACTCCTATAAGCATGCATTTTCCCCTGATCGAAAGGGCTTTCTCAAAGTCTCTATCTCTAAAGTGGAGGGGGACGGAAATGCATACAGGCTCTGTGTAAAGGATAATGGCCCGGGGCTGCACGAGGGAGTCTCTTATCCGGACAAGGGTAATCTGGGATTTCAGCTTATCTATGCATTGGTCAGGCAGATCAGAGGTAAACTTGTCATAGACTGCAGCAGCGGCACCTCGTTTCAGATTGATTTTAACGGCATCCCCTGATTACTCTTAGACTTCAATCTTTTAACGGTAATAAAGCTGAATTTTTTTGTT
>CAYNFB010000163.1:2122-3717 GCA_964396355.1 uncultured Leptospirales bacterium
ATGGTATAAATATTACCGCCAGTATATATATTACTGACAGTAATATTGTTTTTGTGTGATTTTATGAAGAAAACTGGAAACAAAATAAAGGACAGAAAACAGAAGGAGCAGAAGCAGAAGGTTGTTGATATACTCGGAGCGGCAAAGAAAGTCTTCTACAGCAAGGGATTTCAGAAGACTACAATGGATGAGATTGCCTATGAGGCAGGCCTGAGTAAACCTACAATATATAAGTTCTATCCGACCAAGGAAGATCTGTTTTTTTCTCTTGTGAGGCCGGCTTTAAAAGATATTCTTCACGAAATGGAGAATATTAATATGCAGCTTCAGCTTAATATGTACAGCTCGGGAAACAGACTTGTGAGAGATATAATTTATATTTTTCATAAAAAATATACAGAGGATCCTAATCTTTTCAGAATAGGACAGCTCTTTCAGCAGACGCGCATGCTTCTTGATATAGGAAAAGATACAGAAGAAAAGATAAGGGGACTCTCCAGACTGTTTATGAATGAGATGCGGAGCATTTTTGATAGTGCGGTGCACCGGGGACTGATAGCCGATATTAACAGATACAATCTTGTGGATATTCTCATCGGTTCATTTTTCGGAGTTGTACAGCTTCAGGACAGTAAATCACGGGGCAGTGAAAATGCCGGCCAGATTGATCAGGTAATTGAAATGACTGTACAGCTCTTTATCAATGCTGTAGTTATTAAATAGCAATTATAAAAAAGAGGAAGAAATATGAGTACATATCTTGAAGAATACAAAAATAAACTTGTTTCACCAGTAGAGGCGGCCAAAATTGTAAAGTCCGGCGATTACATATACTACAGTGAATTTTCATTGTTTCCGGAAAGTTTTGATGAGGCTCTTGCCGGAAGAATGGAGGAACTTTACGATCTATATCTCAGGAGCGTTTGTTTTACAAATGTGCCCAAGATGGTTCTCAAGGATCCTGAAAAAAAGCATATCAAGATGCATGACTGGCATTTCGGTGTTGCCGGAAGAAAACTCTACTCAAACGGGCTGTGCAGCTATATTCCCATATCCTATCATCAGGGACCCCGGATAATCAGGAAGTATCACTACACTGATGTGGCAGTTGTTACAGCTACTCCAATGGATAAGAACGGTTATTTTAACTTCGGAGTTTCAAACTCTGTCTGCGGCTCCTATCTTAGTAAGGCAAAGAAGGTAGTAATAGAAGTTAATGAAAACGTACCTTATTGTTTAGGCGGTAATTTTGAATCGGTTCATATTTCAAATGTTGATTTAATAATTGAAGGTAAGAACAGCCCTCTGGTACAGGTTCCCGAAGCGACCTTTACTGATGTGGATAATGAAATTGCAAAACTGATAATGAAAGAAGTCACCGACGGTTCGACTCTGCAGTTCGGCATAGGCGGCCTTCCAAACCTTATCGGTAAGATGATTGCAGAGAGTGACCTGAAGGATCTGGGCTTTCATTCCGAGATGATGACAGACTGCGTTGTAGAGCTCTATGAAGCAGGGAAAATTACCGGACGCAAGAAAAAAATAGATCACTTTAAGATGAGCTATACCTTTGCACTGGGCTCCCAGAAACTCTA
>CAYNFB010000163.1:3727-8423 GCA_964396355.1 uncultured Leptospirales bacterium
GTTTATTTGCTCTTGCGAATTTTTTGTTTAGTTTTTCAGCCACAGTGCCTTTGCCATATATTTTGATCCTACCCTGTGAATTATATCAATGATCCCAGAATAATCTGTCTTAACCCGAAGGTTGTTGCTATCAATAATGCGCTGGAAGTTGACCTTCTCAGTCAGGTTGCTTCTGAGTCATCGGGATTCAGACAAATTTCCGGTACAGGAGGTCAGCTTGACTTTATCCTTGGAGCATTTAATTCATCAGGAGGAAAGGGGATAATTGCACTCAGTTCAACCTATACTGACAAGGAGGGGAATCTCAAATCACGCATTGTTCCTTCGTTTGTTCCCGGCACGGTTGTTACAACTCCCCGTTCGATAGTTCAGTATGTTGTTACTGAATACGGCATCGTTCAGATGAAGGGTCTTTCAACCTGGGAGAGAGCCGAGGCGCTTATAAATCTTGCTCATCCGGATTTCAGGGATGAACTGGTGAAGGATGCGGAAAAAATGAATCTATGGGTACGAAGCAATAAAATAGTATAATTGTTTGAAAGAAATAAAGAGCTGTTATATATTATTATAACTCCCCGCACTGATTTAATTAATGGTGATGCCGGATAAAGGCACCACCATTATTATAAAGAGCGGGATTTACTGTCACAGGAATATAAATTTTAGGAGGCTAAGATGGCTGGACGATTCATGACTGAATATAAAAAGAAACTGACTACTGCTAAAGAGGCGGTTAAAGTTGTAAAATCGGGAGACAGTGTTTTTTATGGAGAGTTTGTTTTATTTCCTGCTGCTCTTGATGAGGCTCTTGCCGGCAGGGCTGAGGAGTTGACGGAAGTTGAGGTGAGGGGTGTATGTTATACAAAGAGGCCTAAGATAGTTGATGTTGACCCGGAGAGAAAGCATTTTATTCTTAATGACTATCACTTCGGGGGTATATCAAGAAAGCTCCACGACAGTAACCTCTGCAACTACATTCCAATTACCTATCATCAGGCACCGCGGTTCATAAGAAAGTATCTTGCGCCTGACGTAGTTTTTGTCACTGCAACACCCATGGATGAGAGCGGCTACTTTAACTTCGGTATGGCCAATTCTGTTACAGGGGCTACTCTCAGTAAGGCAAGAACAGTGATCATTGAGATTAATGAGAACATTCCCTATTGTCTCGGTGGAAATTTCGAGTCAATACATATCTCTAATGTCGATATGATTATTGAGGGCGACAATCATCCTCTGGTCGAGGTACCCCAGGCTCCTCCACGTGATATTGACAGGGAGATAGCAAAGTTTATACTCAATGAAATTGAAGACGGCACTACTCTTCAGCTTGGTATAGGGGCCCTGCCTAATCTGATGGGGCAGCTCATAGCAGAGAGTGACCTTAAGAATTTAGGCATACACACTGAGATGCTTGTTGACTCCTGTGTAGACCTTTATGAAGCGGGTAAGGTTACGGGAAGCAACAAGAACATAGATCACTTTAAGATGACCTATACTTTTGCCATGGGAACGAAGAAGCTCTATGATTTTCTTCATTTGAATCCCACATGTGCATCCTATCCTGTGAACTATGTTAATGATCCCAGAATTATCTGTTTGAATCCTAAGGTTATTGCAATTAACAATGCAGTTGAAGTAGACCTCTTCAGTCAGATCTGTTCTGAATCCGCAGGGTACAGACACGTCTCGGGTACAGGCGGGCAGCTTGACTTTATCTTCGGTGCCTTCAATTCAAGCGGCGGCAAGGGAATCATTTCAATGACCTCGACCTATACAGACAAGGAAGGAAATCTTCATTCAAGAATAGTTCCGACTCTGAAGACCGGTGCTATCGTAACTGTGCCAAGATCCATCTCTCACTACGTTGTAACAGAGTACGGCATTGTGATGATGAAAGGTAAATCTACCTGGCAGAGAGCAGAGGCTCTGATCAGCATTGCACATCCGCAGTTCAGGGATGAGTTGATCGCCGAAGCGACAAAGATGAAAATATGGACGAACACAAATAAGATAGTATAATTTTTTCAGTCCGGGGCCTGCCGGTCCCGGACTGCATATATTATTGATCTCTTCTTTCTGGGATTGATGCGGGTTCATCTCCTGAGTCAGAAAAAGCAGGATCCATAAATAGACCGCAGTAGCAGTGGCCGAATTCTTCAATATCCTGTTTGCTGTATTTACACGGACAGATAATATCGGCGTCCTCGTCTTTCACTCCGTCGGAATCCCGGCATGGACATGCATAATATCCGTACCGGTTGACGTTTTTCAGAAGTCCCTCTAATACCATCTCCAGATGTTCTTTGTCGCCGTTGAGTTTCCAGCCCTGTTTTTTCGCCACCATCTCAGCGAAGAGCCTTACATTATCGATAGTCCTTTCTTTATTTGCCATCTATTCTCTCCAGTATATTAGCTTCGTATTCATTTTCCCTGAATCCGACCAGGACTGTCTCGTCGTTTATTACCAGGAAGGGGAACCCCACATCTCTGTTGTATTTGTCCTTCAGGTAGGTTTTTAACTCTCTTTTCATGCCCCACTTCAGGTCATCTACGTAGATATATTCAAAACAGATTAATTTTTCTCTGAGATAATTTAAAGCTTTCTTGCAGAATGCACATGTTGAAAGCGCATAAATCTTTATATCTCCCACATTATGAACACCCGGTTCTTCTGTGAATATTATATCGTTCATTTTCTCCTTCCTTCTATTTTTTCTTTTAGATGAATAAATAATATATATTCATATATAAAAATTGGTCAAGCGATTAGATGTAAAATTTATTGATTTAATGTATAACCGCTTTTTTGTAACAAAGTTTTCTTTTGTATTCAAACTAAAGGGAAGCCTAAAAACTTCTTCATTGTACTCTCCTTTCTGAAGCATCTTGATGATGCTTCAGAATTTTTTATTTAAATTTGTTTAAAAAAATATTGACTTAATGTTAAACTTTCCTTATCTTGTAGTAATACATTAAATTTTAAAATACTAAAAATACAGGGGTTAAACATGGGTAAAATGAAATTATACGATCTTATAGTTATAGGGATGGGACCTGCTGGAATGGCTGTATCTGCCATGGGAACTGCCATGGGACTTGACGTTCTTGCAGTGGAAAATAATAAAATCGGAGGCGAGTGCCTCAATGTGGGATGTATTCCAAGTAAGGCCCTTCTCAAGGCCGGAGAGGTAAAAAAGATTGCCGAAAATCTGAAGAAATACGGCATTGCATCGGAAGGGAAGGTCGTGGCTAAGACTTCGCTGAAAGTGGTGAGAGATAAAATTGAATATATCAGCGGTCCCAAGACGACCAAGATGTTTGACAAGGTCGAACTGGTCCTCAACAAAGGAATGGCGCAATTTGTTGATAAAAATACAATTCGTGTAGGTGATGAAGAATACCGGGGAAAGAAAATTTTTATCGCAACCGGTACTGAGCCCTTTATTCCGCCGATCCCGGGAATTGACAAGGTTCCCTATCTTACTAATATGAATCTCTTTGATGAGAAAAATATACCGGCAAGTCTGACTGTTATCGGCGGGGGAGCAATAGGCGCTGAGATGGCCCAGGCTTTTTCCAGACTCGGGTCTAAGGTGACTATTGTTCATAATGAAAAACATCTCGTACCTTCCGGGGATAGTGAAGGGGCTGCAGTTCTTGAGGAAAAATTTCTATCTGAGAACATAAGAGTTTTCAATGGTGTAAATATTGATAAGGTAGAAAAGAAGGGTAAAAAGATTAAGGTTTACCTGGGTGATGAAGTAATTGAATCGGATAAACTTCTTGTTGCTACTGGAAGAAAACCTGTTCTGGAACCTCTGGCTCTTGAAAAAGCTGGTATACTATATGATTCGAAGAAGATTTTCGTTGATAAATATCTCAGAACTAATATTAAGAATATTTTCGCTGTGGGAGATGTTAACGGCATTGCCCTATACTCACATGCAGCCATGCATCAGGGAATGCTGGCGCTGATGAATGCCATTAACCCGCTGCCTTTTTTCAGACTCAGGTGGGATAAGTATATTGTTCCATGGTCTGTGTTCACCAAGCCTGAGTTCGCCCATGCAGGTCTTACCGAAGATGAGGCGAAGAAACTGGGATTGAAATATTCTGTGGTAAAGGCAAATTATGAGGACTACGGAAGGACTATTGCCGACGGTGTGCCTGAAGGATTTGTCAAGGTTCTGGCAGGCAAGAGGGGTAAAGTTCTGGGTGCAACAATTGTAGGCGAGGCTGCAAGTGAGATGATTCACGAGTGGGTCATGGCAATACAGAATAATATAAAGCTCTATGATATTATGATGATGCAGCATTCGTTTCCGACAATTTCACTTCTTAATAAGCGTATCGCAGAGGAATGGATGATGGGTAAGATGGAATCTAAATTTCTTCAGAAGATAATTAAGAAGTTAGTATAGAACTGCATTATCTCTGCTCCGGAATATTCTGGAGCAGGGTGAAAGCTCACCTCTTTTTTCTCTACAGGCAGTTAGTTTCCTGCTATCTTAAATAATGGTTTCCTCGCAATTGTTCAATCAGTTATTATCCTTGAAGTCTTTGGTCGGCAGGAGACTTTCAGTCTCCTGAAACGTGCAAAAGGGTGTAACGCGATCACCCTCTTGCGACTCCGCCGCGCTCCTGGGTCAGGCTTACAAGTCATGCGCCCCTGGGGCTTTCTTTTTTTGGGTTT
>CAYNFB010000164.1:0-6099 GCA_964396355.1 uncultured Leptospirales bacterium
GTGCATCAACCTTTCTTACTCTTCCAACTGTAAGATGGGGAACAAATCTCTTCCTGTCATTTTCAAATCCGCAGATTTCCATTTTCTCTCTTACCGTATTTGCAAGCATTGAGACTGCCCAGAAATCCGTTTCGATGCCGCACCAGATCACATTGGGGCGAATCAGGTTCGGGAATGCTCCCATTCCCTCAACACGAAACGGTATTGGAGAATCTGGCACAGTGACTGCATTGAACTCACTAATAACGCGGGCCTTCAGCTCTTCATCGCATTGTCCGAGAACTGATACTGTAACATGATAATTCGCAGTATGAACCCTTCGAAGCAGCTTCTTCAGCGGCCCCAGACTGCCGTAGAGACCCGAAAGTTTTTCTTTAACTTCACCGGACATCGGTAATGCAATAAACAGGCGTTCCATTTCTATTCCTCAATAATTCTTAATAATTCAAAGGGATGCTCACACTTCAGTATTTAATATTTAAAAAATTTCAAGATGAAGTTATTCCCGTTTACTCTATTCTGATTTCTTCTTAATCTAAATCAATTCTTTTTTATAATATTTCTATTGAACTCATATTCTATTATCTGCTGTATTAAATTTTTACATGAAGAACTTTATGACTCGATGATTCCTCTGTCATGAGATCCCTTCCAGGGGTGATATGTGATCACCCTCTGACGCTTGAACCTGTTTCAACTTTTTTACAACAATGCTCTGCTCTGATGAAGATGAATTATTTCAAAAATGCAGAGATTCTATTATACTGGCAAGAAACAGACTTTTATCAAGTAAACTATATCGTAATATCTTTTCATTATCGTTAACCTTATACTCTCCAAGAGGTCCCATGCCGTCCAGCTTTGGAATCGACTCTGAAATATGACAGATATCAGACGATGACCAGCGATGTTCAGATGTTATTCTAACATCAATCTTCTTTGCAATTTTTACAACATCCTGATAAAATTTATCATTAATATCATTCTTCTCTATAGGAGGTCTGTTCATGCCGCCGTCAAAAGATACTTCAATAATGTTTTTCAATAATTTACCCGGTTGTGTAATTTTTCTCAGCTTCTCATCAATTGCTTCAAACCGGGCTAAATCGTTAAACCTAACACTTATACCAGCAGAACCAAATGCGGTTTGTTTAAATATATTCGATTGATAAACTATATCATAAGGTGCAATGACCATTGATTCATCATCCTGTGAAAGATCACAAATCTTTGCAATTGTTCTATTGAAAAAAGATGCAATAGCAGAAAATTTTTCTGCCTTTGCAGTATCAATCATTCTCATGGTAAATATATAGGATGCAGAACCCGATCTTGATGTTATAATACCGCCATTTGTTGTAGCACCATGCATGCCTATTACAAATTTAGCTTTACCGGATTTCTCTTTTAAAATTGTATTTGAAAATTTTCCGTTTAATTGATTATCTGTAAGCAGCAATATTCCAATCTTTCTTTTTTTCAGCTTTTTTGAAAAGCGCAGCGCCTGCAGAGCCGAAATACAGACAGCAATACCTCCCTTGTTTTCCCATACACCTGTACCGGTAATATATTGATCATCCTCTGTATAATTTTTATGGTTTACAACCTTAACCTTATTATCAAGAGTCAGCAGAATTAAAAAATCTAAATTATTTTCAAAGGTGTTTGTGAAAAAAACCAGATTCCCAACTTCCAGCTGAGGAAATGTTTCATGTGTAAATCCAAGATTTGCCATTTCTCCCTGTATAATCTGAACACATTTATTAACGCTGTCAACATTTCTTGATTGAGTATTTATATTCACAAGTTTCTTTAAAATCTTTTCAGTCATGGGCTGTCTCGAACGCAGAAAGGTTCTTAACCTGCTCTGAAGCGGCAATTTTGACTTTTCAATATCCTGAGAATCCGGTGATATATTTTCAGAAAAATACCTCACTGCTGCAACATCCAGCATCTTAATTATAAGTGACTGGTAATCATAGCCTGCTACTTCAGCTGAATGAAGATATGATCCGGTTTTACCAAGACTGGCCATTGAATTAATCTCCAGAAGGTGTATATTTCCATGGAGATCGAGTCTGATATCTACTCTGGCAAAATCTCTAAGGTTTAAGGCCTTAAATGCTTCAATACTTATTTTTTTCATTTCAGCTGAAAGTTCATCAGAAATATCAGCAGGGCATATTTTATTTCTTGGCTTAACTTTTTTATCCTCAACTGTTTGTATAGCCTCAGGATCACCCTCCAGATCAATTTCCAGCACGGGGAATGCTTCTATTGGTGAATTGCCCAGTAGGCCGACACAGAATTCTCTCCCGCTTATAAACTGTTCAACAAGAGCCTGCTGATTAAATTCGTTTATAATAAAATCTACTGCTTCCTTTAAATCTTTTTCGTTATCTACAACTCTAAGACCAAAGGAAACACTTTCCATTTTTGGTTTAACAATTACAGGATACCGTACTCCTGAAAAATCATCATTTATTGAATTATAAACCCAGAAATCAGGAGTGGGCAGGCCATGATTTTTCCAGATAATTTTTGTCAAAACTTTATCTAATGCTAATGTATGACCCGAAGGGGATGAACCAACATAGGGTATGCCCAGCATTTCAAGCATAGATGGAATATGAGTATAACGGCTTTCTCCCTGTATGCCGTAGGCCATATTAAAAACCATGCCCATGCTCTCTCCTTCAATTACCCTGGGCATAAAGTTTTCCAGTCTGTTAATAATAAACTTATCACCTTCAAGGATAATTACATTATGCCCTGCACTTTCTAAAAATTGAGCAACTCTGGATACTGTTTTCTTTGTATAAAATTCTTTGTTCTGTATCCCGAAATTATTTATTACGCCGCTTTCCTGACTATTGTATATAATTGCAATTTTCATCTAGTCCTCTTTCAGATTGCAGATTTTTAAAAAATTATCCATTATTTTCAAACCGTCATTTCCTGAAACTTCCGGATGAGATTGGAAAGCATATATTTTCTTTTCTTTATGCTTTATAATTTCATATTCACAGACTTCCGATTTTCCAAGTATTTCGAATTCATCGGGCAGAGAAGAAGCATAATAAGTATGTTTTTCCTGCAGCAATATTTCACTCTTGCCTAATCCATTAAAAATTTCATCATCCGGTTTCAAAATATTTATTCTTTCTTTTTTAAACTGTTTCACCAGATGTTTTTTTATCCTTCCTCCATATAGAACCAGAATTATTTCAAACCCCAGACATACACCTAAAACAGGCACATCAAACCTGTGGAGGGCAATAAAATTCGTCGTTAAATTAAGCGGTTCATAGGGGGTTCCCTTGCCTCCAGAGAGGATTATTCCTTTCACCTCTCTGCCTGCCGGTATTATCAGGGGCTCATTATGATCAACCATCAGGTATTCTATTCCCGAATCGGATAAATAGTTATGTTTGAATTTTTTAAGATAAGAACTTTCATTATCAATGATAAGCAGCATTAGGTTAGCTCCCGGATTAATTTTGATGCACATTAAAATTAGGCTATTGAAAAGATACAAATTATTGTTATTTAAACAAAATAAGAGATATTTATTTTAAGTAATTTACACTCAAAAAAGGAAAAGTCACTGTTTATCCGTGAAATTTAATCAGGGCAGGGGAAATGCTGTTCCCAAAAACGTGCAAAGGGGTGTACCGCGATCACCCGAGGAAACAGGACGCGTATCTGCCGGTACAGCAACATGAATGTTGCGAACAAACCGGCCTTAGCGATCCCTCCGCGTTCCTGGGTCAGACATACAAGTCATTCGCCCTTGGGGCTTCCTTTCTTTAAGTTTGAATCTTCAGCATTCCATGAAACAACCGAGTCCCTGTCTGCAGCATCAAATATTTTCAATATTACACATAACGTTACTAATACAACAAAATCTTTCCATAAAACATTCCGTCTTACCAATAGTGAAAACGTCAGAAAACTGACGTTTTCACTATTAAAAAAATATTGACATAAAAGAGTTTAAAGTCTAAGCTTGGCTCTGCCAAGCTTAGACCGGTGCTGCTCCATCCTGAATATTTAAGAGCCCTGAATCACTGAAATGTTTACCTACCCCGGCACCCTTTATTTTTAGGTTTATTCCTTTTCTGACATATATATTTATCTGTTATCATACCCCTGTCTGTTCGTCGGTGAATGAATCTGCCGTTCGTCTCCTTAATTGATTCGCTGACAAGAGAGATACTGCCTCCAAAACATGCCAGGGGATGCTCAATAAATCCCCCATGCGTTCCGGGGCTTTAATCTTCAGTATTCCTGAAATTTATAAATCAAAAACGGGCGGGATTTTCCATTACTGCATAATTTTATAGTTACCGGGCTTGATCCAACCTTCTGACGGGCTTACTGGAAACTGATAAGGAGCCGAAAAAAAAAGCATTTTTCCATGCTGGCTCTATTTATTTTTTTACTCTGTTTGTTCGGAAAAATTGTATTCGTAAATACTCTGAATAGCTTTTTATGCTCTGTTCTTCCAATATCCCGGTCTTCTTTTTAAATGCATAACAGCAATTATTTCTAAACACTCATCTTTCACCCTGTAAATAATCCCATAAGGGAAAATGGAAGTTTGAGCAAAACGGATATTATTATGAATAATTTTAAATATTTCGGGATTTATACGAATTTGATTTATTACACTCCGGACAGATTCAAGAAATCTTTTACCTAAATCCTTCTGCTGTGACTCATAATATTCTGCGGCCTTATTCATTTCAGATTCAGCATCGCTGTGGAATTTAATTGCCTTCATTTTAACTTGTTGAAAGCGTCATTAAATACTTCATCAGCATCTTTTAGAACTGCAATGCCCGAATCAATCTCAGAGCATCTTTTTTTAATTTCCTTCTGCCATTCCTGAGAAATTTCCATATCTGTTTCGGCATCAAGATTTTCCAGGAGCTTCTCTGCAAGATAAGCTTTAATTTCATGGGGAAGATTAAGAACTTCATTTATTAAACTTTCTATTGATTTATCCATTTTTTCTACCTCCACAGGAAGATTGTTGAACCATATATGTAATAGTAACAAAGATGTTTGTCAACTCAAAAGAAGAGCTAAGAGGGGAGTATATATAATAGAAATTTTCGGATATTTTCATTTTTAATATTTCTAACCCCTGTCTGTTCGTCGGTGAATGAATCTGCCGTTTCATTTATTTCCCGTAGAGACGCACGGCCGTGCGTCTAATTTTATTTGCGGGTGGGGGAGATGCAGTATCCAAAAACGTGCAAGGGGGTGTACCGCGATCACCCCCTTGCAACCCCTCCGCGTTCCTGCGGAAAGCTTACAAGTCATTCGCCCTTGGGGCTTCCTTTCTTTAAGTTTGAATCTTCAGCATTCCTGAAACAACCGAGTCCAGAACGGGCGGGATTTTTCTGTGCTGCTGAATATTATAGTTACCGGGTTTGATCCAACCTCCTGTTGGGCAAACCCGGGCCCGTCGTCCTGACGGGCTTACTGGAAGGTAACAGAAACTTTTAAATCTGCTGTGTCCGCCCCGGCTCGTGATATTTTCAGTTTTAAATAAATCTGAATCTCACCACACCTTGATGAAAAGGGGTTCTGGAACTTCTATAAATTCCTGGTATCCGTCATCCCGGTTTTACCTGCAGTTATTTCCCTTTACTATAAATTGTAAATACCGGGATCTCATAGTGAAAATTTATGAACTTCCTGCCTTTCCAGATGCAGCAGCATGATGGTAAGAACGAGATCATTGATAAAAATTATGACTGATATCTGCTGCTCTATCGGGAAGAAAAGAACTGCGTTTATCTCAATATCATTTACTCCGAACACGTTGAATTTACATAGCTTCTGTAAATTATACTTGTAAAATAGAGTTTGCGGTGCATACTATTGCTTTAAAAGTGTAGCCAGAACTGATATGATGATGATATTTAATCTTTATAAAAAGAAACAGGATTAAAAAAATTACCATAGAAGTACCGCAAAGCAGCTTTGCATGACGACCTGTATATGGAGAAAATCAGATACATGCTTAATAGTTAGGCGAAACGACGGCAAAAATTTTTTTGACTTCTTTTATACGAAATTCTTTGA
>CAYNFB010000164.1:6142-8406 GCA_964396355.1 uncultured Leptospirales bacterium
TCCCTTGCATCCTTATTGTAAATCATTTACAATAATAATATGACAACTAAAAGAAAACTTACAAAAAAAACTGAACACTTGGGAATAATTAAAACGAAAGAAATAATTAATGATGCAAATTGTATCTTTAATGAAATTGATACAGGTAATGACATTGGTATCGATGCCTATATTGAAATAATTGAAATGGAAGAAGCAACAGGATGTTGTATTGCTACACAGATTAAATCTGGTGATTCAAATTTAACCAGCCATGATAAAGACTTTATTATTAAAGCCGACAAAGATCATTTTGAATATTGGAACTCACACTCATTACCTATCGCAGGAATCGGATATATCCCAAAATTAAAAAAACTTGTATGGTGTGATATTACCAAGTATTTAAAAGACAATCCTGAAATAATAACTCAGGGTCCATATAATATTCACATCTCGCTTCATGATGAATTGACGATTAAGAATTTTGATACTTTTAAAAGTCATTTTATAAATTTTTACAGCATTAGCCCTAATGAAAAAAATTTCATCAAATCTCAAAATACACTTATTAATCACGAGAAAGAATCTAATGAAAGCATAATAAGTTCGATGAAACTTTTATTTTATTTTCATCGAAATAATAAAGCGACATGGTATTTTTTAATTAATTTGTTTAAAGATACTACCCACACAATACTAATATATAATATTCTATATTGTATTCGTCATTTAGTAAATCATGGTGATATTTTTTGGCATCAATGGAATATTATTAATACAGAAACTACTGATTATGGAAAATATTTGATTCATAAAAATTTAAAACTAGTGTTCTGTTTAATAATTACAGTATGAATTAATGGAAATCAAAGAGGAACCATTGGTCAAGATTTTGATGCTATAATCCGGAATATAGATGATATAGATGAGTATTTAAAAAAAATTGCTTTTAACAAAGCCTATGATGAAACTATCAAATATTGGGCTTTAATATTTTTAGTACATTACATTCATTTTGATAATTTGACACTTGCAAAAAGTATTATGAAAAGCTATCTTTTAGATTTTCCAGAATGTGAGAATTATGACATTTTAATTGAAATTTATGAACATATAGACGAATATGGATTACCATTGTATTGAATATTTATGACCGTCCGTGGGTCAAGTAAACTAATTGTAGTTGCCGTCGCATCGCCTAACAAAGCTTACCCGCGGCGTTCGGAGTACCTCACTTGGCCTGCGGCACATTGCACAAAAGACCGTCGCAGCTTCAGATAAGCAAGACGTTAAATGAAAGGGATGAACTTCCTAAGAATATGAATATTGAGGCCACACCGATTATTTAAAATGAAAATATTAAAATATTTTATTATTATAAACTTACTACCGATAATTTTTATCAATTTTATAGCGTTGATAAACTACCTGGAATCAGAAAACGGTTATGTATTTGGTTACTTTGTGGTAATCATTATTCTCCTCTGGACAATAACTATTCTTGACACTGCATTTATCCAGTTTAATGACATATCTGAAAGGAACATCATTCATGAAACTATAAAAATTTCATCAAATAAAACAAGACTTACTATAATAATCTATGTGTTATTAAATTTTGTTTTTTATATTTTAGCAAAGTATGATGTAGTTACAAAAACTACTGAAAATAATACTACGTTTATTTTTAATAATAACATATCACTCCCTTTCATTTTATATCCTTATTTACACTTTGCGACAAGAGACAAATTACTTATAGTATATAATGTTAAACATTCTTTCAAATTTAAGGATTCATTTGTATTAAAGCATTTACTAATAGGCATGTTTTTTACCTCTATTATACTTTTACTAGCAGGTATAGTTCTTCTTGCATATATCACCTATCTTGAATAATTATACGCTACCTTCATTTAACAATTCCCAACTGCCGCAAAACTTTCTAATTATCCAAAACACAAAATCACTAAAAAAGAGTTGAAATCTACGAAATTTATTCTATTATTTACTTAATGGGCGTGAAGATGCTCACAGCAGTTGCGAGCGTCACGTTATATAAAAAATTTGCCCTCTTCTTTGATTTGTAATAATTGGGAGGTTGGAAATGAAAAATTATAATAAAAAAGCTATTATATGGTTTCTGGCAGCAATGACAATATTTGCTTTCCTCTCTAGCTGTGAGACAACCAGTACAACCATCGATTCAACTGAGAAAAACTCAAATACCATGAGAAATCCAAAATGTGAAGATGTTAAAAAGTTTAAGGTATTCCAGGTTC
>CAYNFB010000165.1:0-8359 GCA_964396355.1 uncultured Leptospirales bacterium
CGGTCAGTTTGCTGCAGGGCGGAGGATAGGAATAAGAAGAGCAAAACCGGGAGATCTGGTGTTCTTTAAGATAAACAGACGAAAAATTTCACATGTGGGCATTTATATGGGGAATTATACCTTCATTCACTCTCCTCGTACAGGCAGAACAGTTTCTGTTGATAATATAAGAAAGGATTACTGGCGAAAACGTTACGCAGGTACTGTGACTTTTTTCAGATAATATCTGACCTGACGGATTGCCGGGATAGTTAAGATTTGCCGATTTACTGGTTTTAAGTTATATGACTGTTTAAATAATAAACCGGCTCTTCAAATATTTTGGTTGATTTGTCTGTTTAATCTGCTGTATACTGTAGTATCTAGTTTTCGGTTTTATTGCGAAGGAGATCCCAATGAAGAATTTCACAATACTTTGTCTGACAGTTGTTTTTACAGTATTATCTGTTGTGACTAATTTAAGCGCCGGGTCTGTCGTTATCCGCGACAGCAGGATAAATGATCTGGCTGTTACACCTGCTCTGGGGCGGGGATATACTCTTGCTACAAATACATTTCAGTCAATGTGTATGGAAGATGTTGTTACTACAGAACCTTCATATGACTTTCAATACAGATTTGAGTCCATCGAAACAGGGAAATCCACAGCGAAGACATTAAATACAAGCACAGAGGGATCTTATTCCAGAATGGGAGTGGAAGTCATGGCAAAGACAGCTCTCAATATGAGTTCCAGCGCCAATGAAACCAGCCATAATATAAAAGTCGAACTTAACATGAACACCTACTACGCTTCAGTGGATGAAGCAAAGTCAAAATTAAGCCAGACCTCTGAAAATCTATTGAAAGAGAAGGACCTTCCCGGTTTTTTCCAGGCTTGCGGATCCACTTATATCCGCTCACTCGGGAGAAATGCAAAGTTCGTCTCAATTTTTACATATACAACTAAGTCTACACAGCGGGATGTTGCCTTCGAGGCTCAGCTGCAGCTTCAGATAAAGGGCTTTGGTGCAGCACTGATGGGCGGCAGCGGAAGTGTCAGTAATACGACCTCTGGAAGTTTCAGTTCCGCTGCAAGTGAGAAAAAGCTGATTATCACAACCTGGGCCTGGGGACTGGGCAAGAATGAGGGAGCATCTCTGATCTCCTACGATCTTGAAACGTTTAAGCAGTCAATAAAAGAGGCCTTTATCTCTATGCAGAATACTCAGACCGGCCGGGTTACTACGATGGAAGTCGTTCCCTGGGTGGAAAACACGAGTTTCCAGGATGCTGTTGACCTTGAAGAGAAAGACGGCCAAGCAGAAGGGGAGCGTGTTCCTAATTATAAGAAAAAGCATGTTCTGAATCTCAACGGCGAGTTTCTCGGTGAGATTGAAAAGGCGGACAGAAATAAAATGAATAATTACTACAAGGCTAAGATCTGTAAAGAAACAATCCGGGTAAATTACAAGCAGGATGACAGGTTTCTAGAAGGCTATGAAAATGCAAAAATTGTGAATAACAGAACCGGCAAGGCCGACATGACTCTGACTGAACTGGATAAAATGCTCTCAGATGAGTACGTAGAAGGTCTTCTTAAAGATCAGGAAGCCTTCATGTACGGAGACAAGGGTGCGCAAAAGTGTATGGATAAAATGTTCGGAGCAGATATGTTCAGGAAGAGCTGGAGAGAATATCCTGAGTGCACCAGTATCCGAGGGAAGTTTGTATCCCCCTTCGGCACGAGAGTTGATGACCACTGTATCCCTATTATATCAGATGATACCGGCTCGAATTCATCAAAGGGCAGCAAGTAGCCCTTTGATGATGCTTCTATATTTTTATACTTATCTTAATCATTTTTATTTTCTGCCGGATCAGGTTGCGGTATGAATCTGAAGTATTGTGTTCTGCTGATAATTTTACTTATTTCTCCGGGGCTTACTGCATCTCCGAGAATAATAAGTGATAACCGTATAGAGGATCTGAACGGTTTCCCTACCCTTGGACGCGGCTATTCCATGAACAGTAATACTCTTCAGTCTATGTGTTTTAAGTCTGTGCAGAAATCAAAGCCTACCTTTGACCTGAATTACGATATCGAAGAAATAACCGATGAATACCTGAAGAAGCTGCTGATTTCAGATAAGAACAGAATTCAGAATACCAGGCTCAACGTATTTATAAATAAGTACTACCAGACCGGTGAGGTCTCTGAAAATAAAAAATATACTCTGAAGAATCTGATAGTGAAAGTGGAAGTCAATCAGTACTATTATTCTATGGATGAAACTCATTCAAATCTCAGTGAAAGTGTAAAAGAGCTTCTGAAAAAAAAGCAGTACGTGACCTTTTTTAACAGCTGCGGTCATTTCTATATCAGATCTGTGGGCACCTTCTCAACCTACTATGCGCTGCTTCAGTACAGACTGACAGGGGAGGGGTATGATGAGTTCCGGGGTAATCTTGAGAAGGGGTTGTTTAACTTTTATGAGGAAAATGGCGGAACTCCTGCGGTATTGAAGCCGGATCCTTCGAAGAAAGGGAAAAAGAATAGTATCGGCAATCCAGATTCTTCAAAACTAAGGGATGATTCAAAATTCAGGGGGCTTAAGGTATATGTCCAGGGAATAGGGCTTTCAACGGGGAATCCGGTGAACCTGATTCCGGTTAATATCAGTCAGTTCAGGAAAACGGTTCAGGAAGCGGTTAAACTCATGCAGGCTCCTGATGCGGGTCTGGTTAGTTCCATTGAGGTTGTGCCCTGGATGGAAAATCCGGAATTTGGAAACATACTGTTAAATGCAGAAAATCAGGGCGGACGGCAGTTTATAAAACAGCAGAGAATCGAGGAAAATACCGGTGTAATAACAGAGATATACCGCAAGAGTAAACAGCAGCTTGAACTCTACAATATTTCTTCCATGTGCAGAAGAGTTATTGTTGACCACTATGCGGATAAGTCAGAGGGGTCTCTATACAGGAGTCTCTTCGGTCAGGGAATCATAATAAAAGAAAAGAAGAAGGAATTCACTCTGATGGATCCTATGATCATCAGGCAGCTCATAGATAAGAAAATAAGGAAGTATGACGGAAACAGAACTGTTTTTTTTAATCTTTCCAATGAAAATGACAGCAATGGTTATATTACTCTAAATGATTATATAAAATACTTTCACGGCAACCCGCCAGAACGTTTTCTCGAGATTAATAGGAATTATCTGAATGGAGAAAATGATGACGGCGCACTGGACTGCATTAATAAACTATATGATAAAATCGATGAGATCAGTTACAGAAATGTTCCCAGTTGTGTAAGAGCATTACGGAATGTCGAGCTCAGCAGCACATTCGTAAATCAGTACTGTCTGCCTAAACCGGTAAAAGTAGTCTACGAGGGTGAGCCCGTCGTAAAGAGCGGGGGAAAAAAAAACCTGGAGAAAGGTTCATCTGTAAATGTTATTAAAGATTCCGGACAGAAAGGCATAATTAAATCGTTCAAAGACATCAACAAAGGAAACATTGGTGAGAATGAGGAGAAAGATGAGAAGGAAGTGAAAGAGAAAAAGTCCGCAGAGAAGAGCGGCAGTAAGGAAAAAATCAATAGTTTTGATGACATGTTAGAAAAATAGGGCCATGATTTTCAAAAAGGCAGTAATTATACTCTCCGCCATTGCATTCTTCGCATCCGGGGCATCGTCGTGTACCACTTCGGTCTGGAAACCACGTCCGCCTGTATTAAATAGTGAATATAACATATTCGATACTTCGTCTTCAACCGGGACAGGATTAAAACTGTTCGGAGATACCTATTTACCCAGAAGATGTATTAAAAGAGCCGATTCATCTACTACCGGCGGTATACTGACATTTGATTTTATTGATCCTCTGTCTTTGGTCAGACGCGGACCATGGGAAAGTTTTATAAAAAACAGCCTCCGCCGGGCCTCGCAATATAATATAACAGGAATGGAACCTCTCTCTGTTGCCTGTATTGTCAGTGTTAAA
Organism: uncultured Leptospirales bacterium; assembly: GCA_964396355.1. Taxonomy (GTDB): domain Bacteria; phylum Spirochaetota; class UBA4802; order UBA4802; family UBA5550; genus CAYNFB01. The sequence continues at coordinate 3,991 of CAYNFB010000165.1, forward strand.
GACAGAATGAACTATGTGGTAGACAGCACTATCGAACTTACCGGCTCTGCAGTGGAAATTCTTGAAAAAAAAGATATCACCGGATTTTACAGACTTTGCGGAACCCGATTTGTTGACAGCACTGTTTTTGAATCAGCTGTTGCCTTCGTTGTTACCTGGTATGTGCCTCCTGAAAAACGTTCCCGCGTTAAAGAGAAACTCAAATTCGGCAGGTATACTGATGCAGCAGACGTAAGGAATTTGCTTATTTTTGATAAAATGGAGACTGATTATCCGGTATTCTTTTCTGTAAGCGGTGTAACAGATCATATGTTCATTCCTGTTGAATTTCCAGTGACTTCATCATATGGTATCGAGGTTGACAGATTCCTGAGACAAATTGTCAGTGCATGCCTTTCATCGTCGAGCGGTAAAACTTCTTCGTTGCAGGTCAAGAGGTGGATGGATCTTCCTGCGGTGAACAGGTATATGCCTGCGGGAACCGGACGGGGCTTTCCTGAGGAAATTCACGATAGGGTTCAGTCTCTGGAACGTGACATGATTGAATTTTCAGTATCCAGAATAAATATGTCTGCCAGGGGAACAGGAGAACTGAATAAAAAAATGAATGATATTTCCGCAGAAGTTAACTGGGGTAAATTTTATAAATGCAGCTGGGGCATTATATATAACGGCTACGTGAGTCCTGAGAATGAAAATGACTGCAAAAAACTTCTTAGCGGGTTTAGGGATTACAGGAGAATAAATACTTATAATTTTTTCAGCACTGGTCAGGATTCTCGCAATAAGCTGAATCTGGACTATTACAGCGATCTGCGTCTTATTGACCGGACGACAGAGACTGCGGGTTCCGGCAGTAATGAGTCTGACTACAGATTTGATGATAAAACTCTCTATGTTAATATTCCCGAAGGCGTGACTCCGGGGCAGACAATTGACAGGGAGGGGAAAGTTTATTCATCAGACTGTATTAAAAAGGATTCGCTTAGTTTTAAAAAAAATTCTGATGGAGCTCTGTGTTCAATCAGGAACGACTGTTATCCTGTGGAATTCAGGGAATGGGGTATTTTTAAAAAAATATTTTTATTCTGGCGGAAGCCTCCTGCGCGGCGTCCCCTATATAGAGGAAATCTGGAGATAACCGGCTTTTCAAAAGAGTTATGTGATGATTTTAAAATTACCGATGATGCCTTGAAACTTGCCCGAGAGGATCTGCTCAAATTTTATAAAAAATATGGAACTCACTATGTAAGCCAGATCAGAGAACGACGGGGAATTGTATATTATTTTTCTGTCGGTTCAGAGGGAGACCGGGATATCAGGGTTGAATCATACGGTGCCTCTTCTCCTCCCCCGGGGAGCATCGGTGGAGGTGAGGAGGGAAGTCTGCCGGGAGGGTGTACCGCTTCTATTCTTAAAAGTCTCCTAAAAAAGAAACTATCAGATCCGCTCATGAAACCTGAAACTGCGGGGAGCTTCTTCTCGACTAAGAAAGATTTTTCTGGAATTCTTCGCGAAAGTTCAGAATCTGTTCCTGTCGAATTGTATCTTAAACCCTGGTCTGAATATCTCATCGCAAGAGGAGTCATCAGGCCGGATCAGGCAGTTCCGGCAAATTTGCTCCGCAGGGGGAGGGATGCCGAAATTGATGGAGAAGTTTCTGTGACCGACAGTAAGGGTAATAAATACACCGGTGCAATGAGTAATGGCCTTAAAAACGGATACGGTGTACTGAAAACATCGAGCGGTTCCGAGTACAGGGGCTCCTGGCTGGGGGATTTGATGCATGGAAGAGGAGTGTATAAACACCGTGACGGTAATGTCTACTCAGGTGAGTTTAAGCACGGATATCCCCACGGCAGTGGTGAATACAAGCGCAGTAATGGAAATATTTACAGAGGTACAGTATACCGAGGCCGGATTACCGGCCGTGGAGAGCTGCGTTACAGAGACGGCAGAGTCTACAACGGAGAAATCAGAGATGGAAAGCCTGATGGTTCCGGTATAATGAATTTCTCTGACGGCAGAATAGAAAAAGGCGTGTTTAAGAAAGGTTACTATCAAAAAAAATAAAATTCTTCAATAATATTATTATACTCAAAAAGTCAGAGCATCTGGATATTTATGATACCAGTTTCTTATTATTTCTGTTATAAAGTACTTGAATTTAATTATTTTATGTGTCACTCTGCGGCATGATTTATTCTGAATTGAACTTTACCGGAGGAATATTTTTTTTTATATTGTTGATGGTTTTATCTTTGTTTCCTGATGCCCATGCCGGATCAACTGTAATAAGAGATAATAGAGTTGCGGATATTGCGGCAACACCGGTTTTGGGAAGAGGTTACTCTATCAGTACAAACACCTATCAGTCAACTTGTCTGAGGGATGTTAAAACTACTGAACCTTCTTATGATATGGAGTATACCTTTGACTCGCTTGAAGAAAACAGCAGCTCCTCACGGGGCAGCAGAAACAGCCGTGATGCATCTGCTGCATTGAAGGCTAATATGAAGATCTTCAGTGCCAGGGGAGGAAAAAGATTCAACTGGGCTCTGACTGGCCGTTCAGCAACTACGAAAATTGGGAACAAAACCTTTTATAATCATAGAATACTCGTGACAATTAACATCTATTCATATTACGCATCTGTTGATGAAAGCAGGAGTCCTATGAGTGATGTTGCCAGAGATCTGCTTGTTAATAGTGATCTGCCCGGTTTTTTTAATAGCTGTGGAGCCTATTATGTAAGATCAATCGGAAGAAAGTCGAAGTTCCTATCTGTATTTACCTATGTTACGAAAACTTCAAAGCGTGACTTCAGGTTTGAGGGAAGTCTTAAGACGCAGATTCAGTCTTTCCGGCTTACAGCCGGCGGCAGTGCGGGTCTTTCTGCTGAAGCTGACAGTAAGCAGCAGAGAATTTTCAGACGTATGTCATCGGGCAAACGTCTTTCTATTACAACTCATGCCTATGGTATGGGTAAGGACAGGGAGGCATCTCTGATATCCTATGATATGGAATCTTTCAGAGTTGCAGTAAAGGATGCATTTATTGCAATGCAGAATCCCGGAACAGGGAAAGTTTCTGCCATAGAGATTGTGCCCTGGGTGGAAAATGCTGAGTTCCAGTCTGCTGTTGAACTTGATCAGCAGGAAACTTCATGTGAAACCGGAGAGACAAAAAAAGAGATTCTTCTTTATGAAAAGAAGCATATATTGACGCAGAACGCAGAATTTATTATTGAAATTGAGAGAGCCGACAGAAATTTAATGAATACGTACTATAAATCAAAGCTCTGCAGAAAGAATATTGATTCTAACTGGAAGAAAGACGGGAACATGCTTCCGGAATACAGGGATGCTATGATTGTAAACCGCAGAGACGGCTCTTTGCAGCCCCTTGGCAGACTTGATAAAACTCTCAGCAAAGAAATGATAAATAAGCTTCTTGAAAAAGAGAAGCTTTTCATGTACGGCAGTAAAAGTAACGGTGAAGGCGGTGCGGCAGCATGCATCAGAGAAATTATCAAACAGGGTATTTTCAGAAAAAGCTACAGGGATATCAAGGTCTGCAAGCCTCTTTCCGGTCAGCTGAATAATTTACAGAATGACTTTGTTAGTGATTTTTGTATGCCCGTAATTGCAGTTGAATATAATTAACAGAAATTGAAAACTATATAAAAAACAGAGAAGGAGAATCTTTATGAAAACCAATATTTCGGTGGTGTTAAAACTGACATTTCTTATGATCTTGATGTCGGTTTTCGATGTTTTTGCCGGACCTACAATCATAAGAGACAACAGGGTCACAGATATCGGTACAACACCGGTACTGGGAAGAGGTTATACGATGTCTACTAATACCTATCAGTCGCTCTGTCTTAAAGATGTAAAAATCACAGAGCCCTCGTATGACTTCACATATAGATTTGAGGAAATGAAGAGCAACCTGGAGACCTCCAAGACAAGAGCAACAGATAAACCTCAGGTTGCAGACCCAATTATAAATAAGAGCTATCGAAGGTATGTTGAAACTGTTACCTCAAAAAAAGGTCAGACCACCGTTAGAGAAGGCAAGACCTTTCATAAACACAGAATGGTCGCAATAATAGATCTTGATTCATATTATGCTTCTGTTGATGAGGCATCTACCAGCCTCAGCGAATCAGCGAAGAATCTTCTTGTAAGCAATGCACTGCCTGGATTCTTTAACAGCTGCGGTTCATACTACGTGCGATCAATAAACAGAAGAGCAAAGCTTGTATCTGTTTTTGAATACGAAACCTCTACTACAACGAGAAATAATAAATGCTGAAACGTTGAATGCGTGGATGAGCGCATGTATGCCGTTGGTAGAGAAGACC
>CAYNFB010000166.1:0-8325 GCA_964396355.1 uncultured Leptospirales bacterium
CAACAGTCTCAGCAAAAAATCCCGCTTTTCCATGAGATATGCATGCAACCACATTTTTAAAAAGTTACAAAAATGACACAAGACGAAACGATTGAACTGTTAATGGAAGACAGCAAAAAAATTGATGAGCTAATCCAAGACGCAAATGAAAAAGAAATGTTAGCTAAACTTGAACAGCGTTTGAAAGAACAGGAACAAGAAAAAAAAATAGATTCCGTCTGGTCTCACGCAGAGGCTCATTCCGCAGGCCTGGCAGAAGAAATCGCGCCTGGCCGGGTATGATATTCCCGAGTAGCACACATTACGATCCAATGATTCGGCTGTTTCAAGGCATTTGAAGTACATCTCTGTAAATTCATCGATGCCCGGATGTCTGACTGCCCCAGATGCGGCCCTGCCTGCCGTGTATACCGGTTCAAGCTGAATCACCTCGCATGAAGTATTTTTAAAGAGAAAGGATGCAAATTCGTCCAGTTCCCCCATGTTCCGGTCAGTGACGGTGGTTCGCACGGAAAAGGGATGGTCTCTTCCGGTACAGGCATATGCTGTTTTCATGGCCTCTCTGAATGAGTTTCCATCCGGCATGGGGCGAAGCGCGTTATGTGTATTTTCGAATCCGTCAAGGGACAGTGAAATATCGAAGTCTTTCTCTATCAGGAGATTCCGGTATCTGTCGTCCATTACACCGTTTGTGCCGATGCTGAACTGCAGATCAAGTCCCTTCTGTTCTGCAAGTTCTTCTGAAAGTTTAACGGTCTGCTCAAGCATCCCTCCGGCGCAGGTCGGTTCGCCTGAACCGTGATATGCGATGTGAAAGTCACGTTTTGTTTCTGCACAGTGGTCTGCCATGAATTTCAGTGCGGTTTCCGCCGTTTCGTAATTCATCACTCTCCTGCCCGTTCCTCCGTCGGCGTAGCAGTAGATGCATCCTAGATTGCACTGTTCAGTAAGAAAGAGTGTCAGTGTACTGAAGTCATATCCTTCAGAGGCAATATCAGTTTGTTTAACAGATGAAACTTCTGCCTTCTTCTCTGTGGAAAGAAGATCAAGATCGGTCATCGTGTCGAGAAACTGCAGCGAATCTTTGTCCGCTTTTACCCCGCCGGTTTTCATCTCTTCAATGAGGTTTAATCCCGCGCTGTTGACCTGCATTATGACGGACCTGTCAGGAAAGTAGACGATGTCTCTGTCCTCACGGGTGAAGTGCCGTACTCTGCTGTTTATGAAGTAATGTGTCATGTTAAACCAGCAGGTTCTGTTCTTTCATTGAAGTGATCAGAACCTTTACAGCAGAAGCTGCCTCTTTGCGGGAGAGACTGTATTTTTCAGAAATGATTTCTGCAATTTCTTCTTCGCTTCTCCTGCCGTCGATGAGGTTCCATATCTCGGCCGCAGTGGAGTTGAGAAAGTAGCTTTTAGTCCCATGCCCGCAGCCCGGTATGGCAAGGCACCATGAACCGTCGTCCCACAACTCGGGTTTAATGTTCATCGTTCTGCAGGGTACGCTGACTGCAGCATATGTTTTTGTAAGAAAGCGGGGCACGATCAGAAATGCAAGAGCCCCCATGCCTTTTATTATAATTTCTCTTCTGCTTAATTTCATATCTCTTCACCCTGTAGAATCTCTATGTTCTCACCGGCTGATTTTTTAAGTTCGCCGGAAACACCGCTCTTATTTCCTGCTTCCTCAAAAAGCTCCTTTGCCCGGGATTTATCACCGCGCCTGCCGAGAATGATTGCCTTGAGGATGAGCGCCTTCGGATGAGAGCTGTCGAGCTCTATTGCTCTGTCTGCATCGTTCATGGCTTCGGGGAGCATCATGGCCTGATCTTTGAGCCAGGCTCTGTTGTAAAGAGCCGATAGGGAATTTTTATTTATACCAAGGGCTCTTTCTGTATATACCCCTGAGGGAATAAACTCGTATTGTGAAGCTTTGCCTGTGAGAGATTTTTTCTCCCAGGCTGCACCCATGTTTATAAGAGCCCCCTCCCGCAGTGACGGAGAATTTATCCACACGTCTCTGAAGAGTGCTATTGCAGTAGAGTATTTTCCACTCTGGTATCTGCATACTCCCATGTTGATCTTTGCCTTGTAGAAGTTCGGCTTTATGCTTAATGCCTTACTGAAATTTCCTGCAGCTTCGGAGTATTTTCCGATTTTCATGTTTATGCATCCCTGGCGGTATGCGGCATAAGCATTGTATATTTCTATAAGCGCTTCGGCGGCAGTGGTTTTATACTTTGAATTTCTGCCGCCCGCATATTTTTTTAAAACCGGAATTCCCGGCTTGCCCATCATGATCAGAGCTTTACGGATATTATATGAAGCATTTCGTTCGGATGATGCCTTTAAAATTTCCGGTATAGTGGACGTATATCCCATATCTCCCAGCGCAATTGCTGCTGCTGATTTTACACTAACATTATTGTCATTGAGAAGCGGAATTATTCTCTTCGCCTCAGCCTCTTCTCCTGTTTTTCCCAGAACTCTTAATGCAGCTGCTGTCTCCATTTTTCCGGCATTATTATCAGAGAGAATTTTCAACATCCAGGGTACTGCATCTTTTCCGCACATGACAAGAGCATCTGAAATTTTATACCTGCTGTAGCCCATATAGCTTCTTCGTTTTAATTTAAGCTGACTGTATAAATAGGGGACAGCCTCACGGGAGGGGAGTAATGTGAGGGCCTCTACAGCGTATTGTCCCGAAGAGGGAAAGCGCTTTGCATAGGACAGAATTGACGGGACTGCCGACTTGTCGCCCATGAGGCTCAGAGCTGTCATTGCCTTGATTGCCGGTGAAAAACTTCTGGAGTTTCCTTTGTCGAGAATTTTTCTAAGCGGCTCAACCGCCCGTCTGTCCATGAGGCATCCAAGCGCCTCGATGCATTTCTCGCTGTCCCGGGATCGGGCCTTTTGCATGTATGCAAGAATAACCGGAGTGAAGGATTTGTCTCCGAGCTTTCCTGCTTCTGCAGCGGCGAGCGGGGCTTTCCTTCTGCCCGATTTTATATATAGTTTCAGTTTATCTTTGGCTCTGTCTACGGGCCATGCTGCAAGATACTGTACTGCAAGATGGTCATCTATTCTTTTACCGGAGATTATGTAGTCGATTATTCTGCCTGCCAGCTTTCCGCCTGCAATGCTTTTCACAAACGGTACAGGATTTGACCTTAATGTTATTCTCATGAAGCGAAGTGATTTTAAAAGTGCATTCTCTGTCTGAACAGGATCTTCTTTATGACATTGACGGATTATCATTTCTGTCTGGAGTGGATTACGGGAGTATCCGATGAGAATTTTATTCAGAGAATCATTTTCCGGTTTCAGCAGCAGAGATGCCGCAGCCTTCTTCTTGCTGTCTGACCATGAAGCAAAGGAGTTCTGACAGTATTGAATTATTTTTTCAGTGACCTTGTTCTGCCTGTCCGCTGTTATGCCGAAACTCTCTCTGCTGTCTTTGTTTGTGATGATAAGTTGGAGAATTTTTGCCGGTACCGGGTCTGTTTTGTTTAATCTGAATATTTGAAGATATATATCTGCGGTGTATCTGTTCTTTAGTTCGAGTATTCTTTTGAGGCGGAGGTCATCTGTAGATGCATACATGGACTGTTCAACGGCCTCTGCAAGTTCCTTCTCCCCTAGTTCTACCAGGGCATTGAATGCAGCGGTTCTCACTCTCACGTCGTTGTTCGACAGGGCGCCCCCGATTAGGATAATGATGCTGTCTTTTTCTTCTGGTCTTTCAGAGAGGGCTCTTATGGCGTAGTCTTTCTTTGTGCCGAATCGTCCGTAAACAGAGGATATCAGTTTTGCAGTGGAATAGTTTCTGTACCTGCTGAGCTCTGATTCGTTGTAATGAAGCTCTATGTGTCCCGGGGGAGTGTACCCCTCCTCTGTAAAGCCAGTTTTCCCGGTCATAATTAATGAAGAAAAAACAATGAAGGAGAGCAGAATCAATCCTGTTCTTTTCTGGAACATAGTAAACTCCGGAAAATATGAAATTTTTACATAAAATAGACTGATTTTTATATATGTCAAGATAAAATGGTGTTTGTCTGCCCCCGTGCTCTATAGAACGGGTTTATCCGGTATTCAGGCAGATCTGCGGATCCTGCTTAATTTATCTGCTGAAACATCTGCTGAAAAAATTCCGGAGCAAGGGTGTATACTATTGCCAGAGAACTGATGAATAAAATGCCGGCAAGCCATATAGTGTAACGTCCGCCGGTACGTCTGAAAAGCATGAGTGCAAGGACCGCAATTGCTGTGGCAGAGAGTATCTTTAGATCTCCAAAGGGAAGTTTATAGTGATCAATCAGGAGGCCCTTTTTTCCGATATATTTGGCTGCACTGATATTTGATTTATCCATGAACTTCGCGGCATTTATATTTATTTTCCCGATAATCAATACAGCTTCGGTGATAAGAAGTCCCAGTATGGAAAAAGAAAATATTTTGGTGAATATTCCCTCGGTGCGGTATAATTCGTAAATTGCAGTGGGTAGTAGTAACAGAACAATTATAAGCGGTTTTTTAAAATATATACCAGCGGCTATTCCCCCGGCAGCCAGAAGAGTGAGAATCAGGCAAGTGATCATTGCATGTTTACTTTCCTGTGCCATATCGTCCTTCCTTTAAAAATTATTGTAATGTTCTGAATATAACAGCGATGCTGTTCTATTCAAAAAGAATTTTCAGTGAGTAATCTCTCTTCCTGTTTAAATGCTTACAGCATTTCTTTAAATTTATTTTTACCGATTCCGCAGACAGGACATTTCCAGCTTTCATTCAGGTCTTCAAAGGCTGTTCCCGGCTTTACATTGCTTTTCTCATCACCTGCCGATGGATCGTATATGTAGCCGCAGATGAGGCATTTATATTTATTTTTTCCCGAGACTGTTTCATCTGCTGATTCAGGTTTCATATAGGTGGGTGCATTTTTCGGCGCCTTGCCTTTTCGAACATCTCTGTAATAGGAATATGTCAGCGGTTCGCCTTCAGAATCTATAAGAGCATTATCAATTATATCGGCCGTGAAAAGCAGATGTGTTCCCACATCCACTGTCTGGGTAACTCTGCATTCAAACCACGCCAGAGAATCTTCCGTGAGAATAGGTGCTCCTGTACTTCCTGTGATATATTTAGCACTGGCGAATTTATCTACGTCCTTTCCGCTTTTATATCCGAATAGTCCGATCAGCCCGGGAGCTGCATCTTTCTTTAAAACAGAGATAGACAGAACCTTACTCTGATTTATCAGCTCTGCAGTGAAGTTATCCTTGCTGCAGCATATGGCAAACTGTGCCGGTTCTGCCGTTACCTGGAATACTGCGTTTGAAATATACCCGTTAAGTTTTTCTTCATGCCTTGAACTTACGACGTATAGTCCATAGGTCATTTTAAAGAATGTCTGATTATTGTCAGATGCTGTTGTCTCTATAGCTGTCATGTAGCTGCCTTTTTATATTTTAATCTTAAAAATAATTTTTAAACTCAATAAAGGATATATCAAGCATAAATTTCTTCTGTTACCATATTCTTTACCTGCTGCATGTATTGTTCTGAAAGTATCAGTTTCTGAATTATAAATCCGATAGGAGCATTTTAAAAATAGTTTGCACCATCTTTAAATTTATGTATAAAATGACTTTAATATAAGTTCTTCAAAGTTTTAAATATTGAAATTATACTTACAGAGAGATTCCATGGAAACAGTTCTTGAGTATGAAAAAATTCCCGGCGGAGTATCCACTTTTCTGAAGAGCCTGAAAAGTCTTTCCCGTAAGAAGAAATTTAAGAACGGCGATGAATTTCCGCAAATGACTGCCAGGGTTAAAAATATTTCTCCAGACCCCGGTAAGCTTCAGTCCTACATAGAAGTCTGCAGGCTGGAGGATGACGGCACTCTTCCAATTCTTTATCCCCATGTTTTTACAGGCTCTCTTCAGATGTCAATATTCACTAATGACAAATTTCCTCTTCCTCTTATCGGGATGCTGCATCAGAGGAATCACATAATGCAGATACGTCCGGTCAGATCAGATGAAGTTCTGGATATTGAGGTCGCTCTGGGCGAACACAGAGTTGTGAAGCAGGGGCTTGAGTTTGACTATACCATCAAAGTGGAGTCAGAGGGCGAGCTCCTCTGGCATAGCATTAGCACCTATCTCAGACCCGGCCGTTTCGGTTCTGATTTTCAAATCTCTCCGCGCAGCAGCCTGATTGACGTGATGCCAAAAGGCGAAAAATTTATGGAGTTTCTCATCCCGAAGTTTATCGGAAGAAAGTATGCGTGGATCTGCAGTGATTTTAATCCCATACATTTTTCAAAATCCGCAGCTAAGCTCGCCGGGTTTAAGAGAAATATTGCCCATGCCATGTGGGCTTCCTCTTATATTACAGGGAAACTGAATTTAAAGAAATATGACGGTCCTGTAAGGGTGGATCTTGCATTCAAAGGGCCTCTTTTTATTGAAAGCAATAGTTGCGTCATGCGTTCTTCTGAGAAAGATTCTGTCCGGTTTGATTATTATATAGAAGGAAATGACCGGCCGTGCATTGCAGGAAAAGTTTCTTATCCGCATATAAAAAGTCCATTGTAATTTTTTCTAAATATTTTTACCGGGGGTTGGATTATGAATAAATCAGATCAGGTCGTGCAGACAGACTGGGATAGCGATTTTAAGGATTATCTTGAAGAGAATAAAACTCTTGCCTGTATGATGCTTAAAAAATGTGACGAGTTTTCTGACAGGGATGCACTGATGCAGAGAGTGAAGGGGGAGTGGATTTCCATGACGTGGAAAACATTCGGAGAGCAGATTCGTTTAACGGGCAAGGCGCTTCTTGAATCAGATTTGCTCAAACCCGGTGAGATGGCGGGAATTTTTGCCCAGAACTGTTCAGAGTGGGCCGTTGCTGATCTTGGGATTCTTTCAGTAAGAGGAGTGTCTGTGCCGGTCTATGCAACAAACTCGGCTGAAGAAACCGAATATATCGTCAATGATGCGGAGATAAAGATTCTCTTTGTGGGAGATCAGGGTCAGTATGATAAGGCCAAAACAATTATTTCAACTAACGCTTTCTTAAAGAAAATTGTAGTCTTTGACCGAGATGCCCTGATCAGCGGAGAGGACAGCATCTACTTTGATGATTTTCTCGAGAAGGGCAGAAAATCATCCATGGATGCAAGGTTAGAGGAAAGGCTTAATAACGTCGATCCTGATGATACTCTTACCTTGATATATACCTCTGGTACAACGGGTGCGCCCAAGGGTGCAATTCACTCCAACCGGACCTTCATGAACGGAATATTCCCCACATCAACGAGATTCAACAAGATTGACGAGAGCTACGTATCGCTGGCTATTCTGCCTCTCAGTCATGTATTTGAGAGGATGTGGTCCTACGGCTGTATGACCAAGGGACTTAAGATTGCCTACTGCCCGGACCCCAGGGATTTTATGGCGGTCATGGCCCATATAAGGCCACAGTGCATGACCAGTGTACCGAGAATATGGGAGAAGGTCTACGGGACTATTCATGAGGGCCTGAAGAATGCGCCTGCCCTTAAGAAGAATCTTTTTAACTGGACCAAAGGTGTAGGCATTCAGGTCTACAGGAGAAGACTGGACGGCCGGGGACCGGGACTGCGGCTCGGGCTGAAGTATGCAATAGCAAATCAGCTGATTATGAAAAAAGTCAGGGCCACTCTGGGTACTGAAAGATGTGATGTCTATCATGTCGGAGGGGCGGCTTTTTCTACGGAGATAAATGAGTTCTTTCAGGCATTCGGAATAAATGTAATCCAGGGATACGGCCTTACTGAATTTTTCCCCGTTGCTGTGGGATTTGACAATACCGGACAGCCCGGCGGATGCGGACCCATGATTCCCATGTGCGAGGCCCGGATTTCTGACATAGGAGAAATCCAGATAAACGGAGGCATGTGCATGAAGGGCTATCATAAGAAGCCTGATGCAACAGCCTCCTGCTTTACTGAAGACGGCTGGTTTAAAACACAGGATGTGGGTGAGATAATCCGCAAAGAGGTCGACGGCACTGAATATTCCTATATTAAAATAACCGATAGAATCAAGGAGCTTATTATTACTGCAGGAGGGAAGAATATCTCGCCTCAGCAGATTGAAATGCTTCTTGGGGATGAGCTTCTTATTGAGCAGATTGTTGCAGTCGGCGAGGGACGAAAGTTCATCTCCGCACTGGTGGTTCCTAATTTTGAGATACTCGGTGAATACTGCAGTAAAAACGGCATCGAATATAATTCAAAGGAAGAACTGGTCGAAAAGCCTGAGATCATTG
>CAYNFB010000167.1:0-8321 GCA_964396355.1 uncultured Leptospirales bacterium
CTGAAAAAAATATCGAGCATCTCTCTGCTCTCTTTCAGTTCCCTGTCGGATGCAACCCTTCCTGTAATATCGGAAAAAACTGCTATGAAGTAATTTGTTTCAGAGGAGTAGGCATTTATTCTAAACCAGCGCCTGAGATTAAGTGAATACTGCTCTGTGCTGCTCCCCTCTCCGGTCAGAGCTATTCTGCCGTACCAGGATATCCAGTCGAAGGGATCAGACTCAATGCCCGGGAAAACCTCAGTCACCCTCCGTCCCTCAATATCAGCCTTTTTTATGCCGGTAATTTGCTCAAAGGCGGTATTTACCTCGATGAATTCGTAGTCAACAGGCCGGCCCTGATCATCAAGCACTATACGGTGGAAAGCATAGCCCATGGGGCTGTTTAGAACTATATTTCTATATTGCTCAATATTTTTATTCATGATTTATCTCAATAAGTTATTCCCGACGCTGTATATATTTTTAGTTCAGCTGTTATTTCACGGGAATCATATCATAAAAGAAAAACACTGTCAGGCTGTCCATCATTTTTCGGCATTATTGATTAAGAACAGGTGAATTTGCCCTCTATGCTCCTGAAGGCAGAGAATAGTCCCTTCAGATATAAAAAAACATTTAATTTTTCATCTCTTCGTGACGTATACATAGAATAGAGTCAAAGGAGTGATATATGGCATCTGTTATTCTCAATCCCATGTTTACAGGCATGAGCGGCAGAACGGGTAATATGGTATTCTTTAAACGATACGGCAGGCAGTATGCAAGAGCCTACGTGAGCCCGCGTAATCCCGATACAGAAGATCAGAGGATTAACCGGAAAATATTTAAAGAGGCAGTTCACGCATGGCAGAAGCTTGATGAGAGCATAAAAATACTCTACAGAAAGAAGGCAGAGGGAAAATCCCTCAGCGGATATAATTTATTTATCTCTCAGCACATGAAACAGGCAGTAAAAAAAACGATATACCGGTCTCCGCTGATATGCCGCAAGTCTCAGGGAGGGAGTCATCACCAAAGTCTATTCGGCACCACTCCGTTTCACCTTCGATACAGGTATAATACCGCCGTAATCTGTCCGGCATACAGGTCGCGACCTGTCCCTAGAGGACAAGGGACTCCTCTATTGCATTGACCGGACATGAGAGAATACAGGAACCGCAGTCATCACATTTTTCGGGAATCACCTCATATGGAGAGCCTTCTTTTATTGCCTTGAAAGAACAGCCCTTCATGCACCTGCCGCAGCCGATGCAGGCATCTGTTATCCCGGGGCCAGCCTGATTAAATTCTACCCCGCCGAAGGAGAACCTGGTTCTGAGAACTTTATGGTCCCTGTTAATCTCATCGAAATCGTAGTCGAAGATCTCACCCTTTGCTTTATAAATAACAAAGTTCCCCTCCTTCATAGCAGCGTATTTGTCCATATCATTTGCCGCAGTCACCATGTCAGCATTGGTCAGTGCCTTCTCCCTGACAATATTTTCTGAAACAGGTTTCACATGACCGATAATTCTGAAGGAGTATCCCGGAGGAAATACCGGCGTACCGTCGTCCTCATGTCCTGAAACAGACGAGTCAGTGCAGCCGCATACTGTGACCCTCCCTGTTTCTGTGAGCTGCCTTGCAAAGGGCTTGTTCTTCATGGTCCTGAAGTAAATGCCCTCATCATCATATCCGTTGAAGTGAGCAACCCTTGAGTGAACTTCGTCTCCATATATTGTAGAAAAGACCAGAACACCTATTTTTTCTGCGTATTCGTAAATTTCTCTGATTTCCATTTAAATCTCCATACTCTTTTATATTCGCCCATGCCGGTTTGATGATCATCAAAACTGCCAATTACTTTGATATCAAACAATAATGACATTTGGTTTGATATCAAAGTATAGTCAATAACATTTTTTTTATATTAAACTGTGAGGACAGATCCCGGCCTGTCCTCACAGAATCGCCCCGTCCCGGAGGATTTTATCTGTTGACAACTGGATCAGACATAACGTAATATTGAAATATTACGATTAACAAAGAGGATAAACCAATGGTTAAAATATCAGTACTTACAGACAATCACGCACAGAGGCAGTTCAGGGCCGAGTGGGGCCTCTCCTTCTTCATAGAAACCGACAGCACGAAAATACTCTTTGACTTCGGGGACTCTGACCTCTTTCTCAAAAACGCATCAATTCTCGGCATCGACCCCTTTTCTGCTGATCACTACGTTCTAAGCCACGGCCACTGGGACCACGGCAACGGCCTGAGATATACGCCCTCACGAAAGATCATATGCCACCCCGAAGCATTTATAAAAAGATACAGGGGGGAGAGATATCTGGGCCTGCCCTATACCCGTGAAGAGGCCGAGGAGAAGTTTGACCTGGTGCTGAGTGATTCATTTTACAGAATGACAGATGATGCATTCTTTCTCGGAGAGATACCGCGGCAATTCGACTTTGAAAATATAGTTACAGACTTCGCCAAAGAGGACGGATCAATGGACCCGGTTATGGACGACTCGGGGATTGCACTTATCACAGAGAAAGGACTTGTAGTCATAAGCGGATGCGCCCATGCGGGAATCTGCAATACGGTAGAGCATGCAAGAAAAGTTACCGGTGTTAACAGTGTTCATGCAGTGCTGGGAGGATTTCACCTTAAAGGCGGAGACAGGCAGTGTAGAGAGACCATATCTTATCTGAAAAGACGCGATGCCGAAGATGTAAGCACGGGCCACTGCACCCAGTTTCCCGCACTTGTTGACTTTGCCAATGAGCTGGGAAGCCGGCCGTTCATGACCGGCCAGATCATCGAGCTTTAGAATAGAGAGAATGGATGATGGGGTATCTTACTACTCCCCATCAAACAATCTGTACTCCAGTACTATCCAGTCAAGAAGGTCCTGCTCCTCTTGAGATATGTTTCTGTCTGCAAGGGCGGCCTTCTCCATGAGTTTATAGATTTTCTTCTGCTTCTTTTTATCTTCGGGCATTTTCACGGCAAGCTGTCCTGAAAGAGCCATATTGAAGAAGGGCTGAAGTTTCTCTGAATTATAGCCCCACTTCGATGCGAGCTCTTCTGCAAAGTCTTTCTCCTCGTGAGAGAATTCTCCGTCGGCTGCAATAAGCAGCATTACATTGTTGAATGCAAAATCACGGACGTCGTAGAGTTTGTCAATGGCTGATGCACTGACAGAGTAGGTCATGTCACTTTTATTGTCGCCGGCCCAGGAGCTGTAGTCGGAGAGACTCATGAGATCAGTGATAATCCATTCTGATGATGTGCTGTTGTATGCACTTCCGCAGTAATCGCAGTTCATCTTAAGGCTGTCCTCCACAGGCGCTCCGCAGGATGGACAGCAGTGAGCGTAGAGTGAGCCCTTTGAAACAGATGCATTTTTGTCTCTGGACATCATGACAACTTCAGTTCTGGATATGAGAGCCTGATCAATTTTCTGCACTCTGCCGTCCTTTATACTCACTCTCTGATAGGTCGACTTCACTCCTATGTGGAGAACATTTTTATTGTCGCTCTGTGACACGCCGAGAAGATAGACGTCATTGAGATATATTCTGTTATAGGAGATTCTTTCACCTTCTTCTGGCATCTCCACCTTATCAAATACATTGTCGCTCACAAAGCGGCGCATCATGGAAGGCTCTCCCAGAGCTCTTGCAGAGAGAATCTGAAGATATCCGTTACCGGCCTTGTCCTCGAGAAGCTGGACTGCAAAATCGTCATCCTCATCAATGAGCTTACGAACCTTCTCGGTGAGACCCGCAGAGGCTGAGAACTTCGGATGAACGCTGATATAGTCATCGGCCTGAGTTATCTCAGAAAGCACCCAGTCGTATTCTCCCGAGTTTGTAAGGGTTCCGCAGGAGGCGCATCTGCTGACCTCCCCCATGTCTTCGGGCAGAGGAGCTCCGCAGTTTGGGCAGGAGTCTGAACTGTATATATCGACTCTTTCGGTTCCCCTCTTCTTCAGGAAGGACCAGTACTCGACGAACTCCTCGTCTCCTCCTGAGTTGAGGGATGGGTCAAGCTTACTCTCGAAACGATCTCTCATTGAGGCGTGCACTGCTGTGTGAATTATATCGTAGCTGCCGTCGCTTTCTATCTTATCTATGTAGACATTCTTTATATCAAGTTTATCTATACGGTTGGTCTGCTCAAGAAGCTCCATCATTCTGAACTGTGTAGTGAATCTCTGATAGACTCCGTCTGAGATAAACTTTCTCACCTCAGAAAGATTCTGACTCTCCCAGGCCGTCTGAATCTTCGTAAAGGCAGATCTGACATTATCCATAAAAACAATCTCATCGAAACCGGGATTTCTCTTTATGAATTTATCATATCCCTTAATTTTCTTAACAGGTTCTCCTGTGGGAAGCTGATTGAGAATTGTTTTCTCCTTCACCTTCTTCTTCGCCTGACGGGACATTATCAGGAATACAGCTATAACTATTGATGCAGTAATCACATTTGCAGGAAAGGGAAGCTCCAGAATTATCCTGATGAGGATGTATATGAGGGTCCCTATGCCGTCACCTCCGCCGCTGCCTCCGCCTGAATCTCCCCCTGCTCCGCCCGCTCTTGCGAAGAGTGCGGCTGCTGTAAGCAGAAACAGTATGATCAATGCTGACTTGAACAATTTTACAGTGACTTTACGCGACATATCATCCTCCGGAATTATGCAGATATTATTTTCTTTAATACTGATGATTATGAATATGTCAACAGGATAAACATGGATTGATGATTTTCCACAGAGCACCCGTTTATGCTGCATTTGCCGGAACATGAACTTTGTCGAAGTATGTAAATACCGGGATCTCATACTGCATATCCGAAAATCAGCAGTATGAGATGCCTGTCTTCTAAAGGACGAAACCGGCATGACAAAAAGCAGCAGTAATTTGCACTATTATTCACGCTCAGGAATAATTGCTCATATATTTCTGAATAAGAATCAAAGATTATTGAGTCTCTTATTATACCTGCAACGCTATTGCCTGTGCGCCAAAAAACCATTTTACCTCTTGACATAAACTCTTTTCGGGTATTTAATTTCACTGATTTTATATTTTACTTAATAAAGAGGAGGTTGTTATGGATACAGTGCTGATAATGGTCGCAGTGTTTATCGGATACATTGCCGCCTATAATCTGTACGGGAGATTCATCGGAAACAAAATTTTCAAGTTGTCAAAGGACAACATTACCCCGTCAAAAGAATTTGAAGACGGCATGGACTACGTCCCGACCAAGAGAGGGGTTATTTTTGGTCACCACTTCACATCTATTGCGGGTACAGGCCCCATTGTAGGACCGGCAATTGGTGTTATCTGGGGATGGCTCCCGGCTCTCATCTGGATTTTCGTCGGAAGTATAGTAATGGGTGCAGTGCATGACTTCGGCTCACTTGTGCTTTCTCTGCGCCATCAGGGTAAGTCGATTTCAGATATTGCAGGAAAGTATATCAACAAGAGAACACAGACTGTTTTCTTCATCATTGTATTTCTGGAACTTCTGATTCTGGTAGCGGTATTCGGACTGGTAATAGCAATTATTTTTCATATGTTCCCTCAGTCTGTTTTTCCGGTATGGTGTGAGATTCCAATCGCCATTGCTCTTGGATATGCAATATACAAGAAAGGAGCCAGCGTGCTTGTTTCCACTGTTATTGCAGTATTTCTGATGTATGTCACCGTTGTAATGGGACATTACTTCCCAATTCAGATGCCTGCAGTGGCAGGTCTCCCTGCAACAGGTGTATGGACATTTCTACTCTTAATTTATGCATTTATTGCATCAACACTTGCAGTAACAACACTGCTGCAGCCCCGTGACTATATCAACGCATGGCAGCTCTTTATAGCAATGGGACTGATCATGATTGGAGTTCTGGCATCAGCATTCCAGGGAACTCTTCACATAGTTGCCCCTGCAGTTCAGTCTATGCCAGAAGGTGCACCTTCAATGTGGCCCTTTCTCTTCATCACAATAGCATGCGGCGCAATATCAGGATTCCATGCAGTTGTAAGTTCAGGAACATCTGCAAAACAGGTTGCCAGTGAAGAGGATGCTCTTGCTGTAGGATACGGTTCCATGATAATGGAAGGATTTCTTGCATCACTTGTAATCATTGCAGTAGCAGCCGGTATAGGCATGGCATATGAGACCAAGGACGGCACAATGCTCACAGGAACAGCTGCATGGACACATCACTACGCAACATGGGCAGCTTCAGCCGGACTGGGCTCTAAAGTAAGCGCATTTGTTATCGGTGCTGCAAACATGATAGCCTCCATGGGTGTTCCAAGAGAAATCGCCATTGTAATCATGGGTGTATTTGTGGCATCCTTTGCCGGTACATCACTTGATACTGCTACTAGACTTCAGAGGTATATCATTCAGGAAGTAGGCACACAGATGAATTTCAAGGCTATTACCGGAAAATACACAGCAACAATCTTTGCAGTTGTAACGGCTATGATACTGGCCTACTCAACAGGTGCAGACGGTAAAGGAGCTCTGAAACTCTGGCCGCTATTTGGTGCAGTAAACCAGACACTGGCAGCACTTGCGCTGATACTGATGACTCTGTATTTGAAGAAGAAAGGCGGAATGGGATATATCTTTACCCTGCTGCCTGCCCTGTTCATGATTACAATGACAATCTGGGCGCTCTTTATAAATCAGGGCAATTACCTCAAAGCGGGAAATCACCTGCTAACTTCAATAAATGCTATAGTCATAATTATAGCGATTATTGTTGCATTCGAGGGCTTATGGGCCTTCTTTTATGGAGAGAAGAGCGAGAAGACCGCTTAATCATCATAAACTTAAACTTAAACAAAAAAAATAAACAGGTGCGGGCTCTCATGAGCCCGCCCTTTAAATGACTGTGATATGGAAAAAATAAAAAGAAAACTGAAATTCTACTTTATACTGACCTCAACAACATCATTTCTAATTTATACATCAATATTTTTAAACCACAAATACGGAACATCTGTCACAATGGAGGGCATCACTCTTCGTAAGACCGGACTGATTTTCTTTGTACTGGCAGTTGCATCCGGAATAGCAGTCCCCATACTGCTGAGAGCCTTTCTCCAGAAAAGGATGATAGAAGAGAAGAGTATTTCTATGGGAGAATATTTAAATCACAATATGCGTCTTGCAGTTCTGACTATCTGTACTGTTATATTCTCGGGAGTGAATTATGTCATTGCAGCACCGGAGCTTTATCTCTACGGCTCTGTTTTTGCCGCACTCTACAGCATATACGCCATAATGCCTGCTGAGAAGAGAATAATCACAGAGATAAAATACTACCGCATTGAAGCAGGAGACTGAGAATGAACCTGAAGAGAATGCTCAAAGATACGGGCTTTTTCATAAAAGGATTCTTCATGGCCTTTGAGGAGAAGTCCACCCGCATGATAGAATTTGAAGTGGATGAGATGGAGAACATATTCTCGCTCATGATCTTCGGAACATTTACGGGAATGCCTGCCCCTCCCCCTCATATAACGCTTCAGCTCATGCCGCTGATGCATGAGGAAATTATAAACATGCTGGACAGCGTGGAAACAGCCAGCGACCCCATTGGAAAACTGGGCAATATTTTTGACTGTCATTAAAGAGGAAATATGAAAATAATATTTTTTACCGGCAAGGGCGGTGTGGGAAAATCGACCAACTCCTCCCTCCTTGCCCTTAATCTAGCAAGATCGGGCAATTCTGTGATTCTCAATTCACTGGATCCGGCCCATAATCTCCACGATATATTTCTCAAAGAGTTCTCGGGTAAACCTGTACGAATAGAGAAGAATCTCACAATAATAGAGACTGACCTTGAAAAGAAGGTGGCCCGTTATCTTAAGAAAACAGAAAGGGAATACAAGTCGGTTTACAGATACCAGCAGGCCTTCAACATAGAGGGCTACTTCAAGTCTCTGAGATACGCACCGGGCCTTGAGGAGTATGCGGTTCTGCTGGCCATAGAGGAGACAATCGACAAGTATAAAAACACGGACTATATCATATTCGACACTCCGCCTACGGCGCTGACGCTGAAATTTCTCTCACTTCCTGAAGTATCTCTTATCTGGCTTGGTGAGCTCAGGAAGCTAAGGGAGAGCATACTTGAGAAAAAAGACATTATCACAAAAATAAAGTCAGGACGAATGGGAAGGTTAAAGGAAACAGACAGCATCCTGGTAAGAGTGAATGAACTTATTGAAAGATACAGCAGACTTTCTGAACTTCTCAGAGACAGAGACACAACCGCGGCGGTAATTGTGACGAACAAC
>CAYNFB010000168.1:0-7791 GCA_964396355.1 uncultured Leptospirales bacterium
CCGACTCGAATATATTTACTATTGTTATTCCGAATCCGTTGACAGACGACCAGACAAACAGTATTATAATCGGGACAGATGCAGCTATGACGAATGTAAAGAGAAAGGCCTTTATGTTGAGTTTCATTTTTTATTTCTCCATGGTGATATTCTCTTATTATTTTGTTTGACACATAGAAATAAAGCAAATACAAAAAAGAAAAAATTGAGAGACTCTGATGAATGCCGATTTTGCAACAATAAATGAGTTCATAAACACCATAAGACGCCTCGCAAGAAGCGGCAGATCGGGTTACAACAATTATCTGATAAAGCCTCTTACCACCTGGGGAGATCCTGCCGGTGATGACTTTAACAATTTAAAAACACGCATAAATATAGAAAGACGCAGACAATCCCCATATGACCTTCCGCAGCTTTTCAAGAAGGCAATAATAAAATCAGTTGCACCCGATCAGTTCGATCTAACTGAGACAGGCACGCTATGTCTTGATTTTTTAAAGGAAATGAAGAAACACTCCATCATAACCCAATCAGGTGAATCAGGAGAATTCTTCATGCTTTTAGGAGAACCTTTCAGGCTCTTCAGAGAAAGTGAATTCAAACAGGCCAGCGCCGTCTTCACCGAAGGCATCATGACTGCAGAGGACAGTGCAGTAGTAAAGCTTATGAAGAGAGGTGAAGATCCTCAATACATAAACATGAAGAGCGAGTCTGATGCCGCCATTGAAGAAATAAAAAAAATACTGAATGAAGAGGGGAATAAATTCAGAGCACCCTCCATACATTATCTGATAAAAACAGCAAATCCGGGCTTTCCTGATCTCCACAGGGATCTTCAGACACTCTTTTCCAGAGCTGGTTTACCGGAGCAGACCTACAGCGAAATTCTCAAGGCAACGGCAGTTGTAATATATCATGAAATAATAAAATCTGTAAAGGAAGGAAGTCTTAAACGCGCCGTGAGCTTAATTTCAAAATACACGGTGCTCTTCAGGGGTAAATCCGATACACCGCACTATATGGAAGTGGACAACTTCGAGAAAAACCTCTTCAGCGTGATTGAGAAGAAGAACCTGTGGGATGCAATCAGCTGATTTTTTTATATAAAGTCAGAAAATTCATTCCGCTGTCATGTGAATAGTCGATCTTATCAACGAGCATCCTCACCATATATACTCCAAGACCTCCTTTTTTTCCGCTTTTGAAATGTTCCGGAATATCCGGAAGATCGTAGCCGGTAATATCAAACTCTCCGCCCATGTACTCGATGTGACAGATAAGCGTATCTCCATCAATAGAGAGGGCCAAACTAATTGTGTCATCATCCTGGTCCGATTCGCCGTGTTCAATAATATTGACAAGCACCTCGTACATGGCAAGCTCAATCTGTGCAAGAATATCATTATCTACAACCATATTTTCCAGACAGCTGACGACAACGTCCTTCAGCATACCCGCATCAGAAATACTCCTGGCTATTGATGTACTGAAGAAATTATCCCTGGTCATTACTTTACCGCTTCATCCTCGGTTTTATAGATGGTGAAGAGCTCAAGGAATCCCAGCAGTTTGAATATCCTGGTCACCTTGTCATTAAGGCAGCAGAGTTTAAGACTCCCCCCCTGTTTTGACAATACCTCATTTGCATTTATCAGAGTGCCAAGCCCTGCACTGGCAATATAGTTAAGATTCTGCATATTTATTATCAGAACGGCGGTTCCCTTTTCTATTTCACCTGCGAGTTTTTTATCAAAGGACGGTGCAGTTTGAGCATCCAGGCTGCCTCCTATTGCTATTACAGATGTATTACCATCTTTCTTTACAGAATACTGAAGAGTTGACATCAGTACCTCCAATTATCAAAATTTAAATATAATAGAATATATTATATTTAATGATGCAAGTTTTTTATTTAAAATTCCTTTATGCCGACGGACAATTATTGAAAAAATTTTCTTGAAATCAAAACAGGCCCGATCTATGCTGTATCCACAGGAGCAGAAAAAATGTCCATTTACGATACAATTGCAGAGAGAAGAATCCGCCAGGCCATGGACAGAGGTGAGTTCGACAACCTCGCCGGTGCAGGAAAACCTCTCCCTCCTGATGATCTTGAGAAGGTGCCGGAAGAAATGAGAATGGCCTGCAAAATTCTTAAAAATGCAGGCATCCTGCCCGAGGAGATAGAGCTAAGAAAAAGCATTGCCGGTCTCAACGATCTGATAGCTCTATGCTCAGATGAGAAAGAGCTGCGGGAACTGAGAATTAAGCTCAACGCCAAACAGCTGAAATACAACATGATAATGGATCAGAGAGGCATTAGAACAGTAGATCCGCAGTACAATGCAAGAATAATGGAGAAGCTCACCTGATCAGATTCGACTCAAATAATTCTGAACAATCCTTATATCATCAGACATATAGCCGTTAACCTCTGCATTGTGTATGCGTTTCATTTCTTTTTCAGTTGAAACATGCCATACATAAACCATGACGCCTTTGCCGTTCATTTCTCTGACAAGTCCCCTGTTTGCAATATATGATGCTCCTATCGCCTCGGGAGTCTGGAGAGCATCGGCAGCAAAGTTTTTGAAAAAATAGAGCAGACCTGTCTTGAACAGAGCATATACGCCTATTAAGCCTGCAAAGGAGAATGATGTGGCAGATCCGGGCAGTTCTTTTCTGACCAGCCTGATATCCTTCCCGTGCATAGATGAGGTGAGCACCCTCTGTTCTGAACCGCACTGTCTGATAACTTCGGTATAGGCTTTGACAAATCCGGCGCCCTTATCCATGAGAGTGACAGCAAACTTTTTCTCAGGAAATGCACCAAGAAGCTCCGCCAGAGTAAGGAATGTCAGACCTTTCCCTCTGAATGGATTGGCGCCCTTTTCATCAGTAAAACTGAACCCCGCATCAAATTTTTTCAGCTCTTCACAGGTAAAGGAACTCACCATCCCCTTGCCCTCACACAAACCGTCAATTTCTCTGGAAGGCACGGCCATTACCACATTGTCCCTGGACATCTGAACATTTACACAGGCAGCATCGGCGCCGAGCCGGAATCCCTCTTCATAACAGGGCAATGTTCCCCCGGGAAAATCCGGAACACCCCCCAGGTTAGCAAAAATAACAGGTTTATCTTTAAAAAATTCCTTCATCGGCAGTCTCCGTGCAGTATATTTCATTTAATTTTTCCGCAAATGCAGTAATAATAAAATGTTTATTAGTTTTTTCGTTGATTTAAATAAGATACTTTATATTATTATCTAAGAAATCAATATAATTTTTATTAGAGGATAAGAATATGGCAATGGCTACCCCCATGATCAAAGCATACATGAATGAAAGTATTCCGTCAGATGGAGGATTCATCATCACAGCCTACTTTAATCCCGGAATCATCTACGCAATCTATGAAATCACTGCATACAGAAATGTTAAAGATATATTCAGAACACCTGAAGGTGTTACATTCAAAACAGACGGCAACAGAACACATCTCCTTGTAGAAGCCCCTTCATTTACCAAGAAACACATTGAACCGGTAAACAGGGAAATGGGATATTCCATTCCATACAGATTCAATGAAATGGAAATATATCAGGCCTCGAAGAGCGAAAAGATAATGATTCCCGAGAACCCGGTGATGCTCTACTCTTCATTTACAATTCTTGAGAAACAGGGTGATTATTTCTCCTATCTATTTCATCCGACCAAAGATGTTTACGTTGCAATGAAAAAATTCATTGCAGACAGTCTCTACAATGACTGTAATATATCATCAGGTGATTCCAGGACAATTGCCGCTAAAATTCTGGAAACAGTCAAGAAATTCACTATCTTTTCAGGATAGTGACAGAAGAGGCTGCTTAATAAAAATATTGACAAAATTAGACAGTCTCTAAAATATCAGATAAAATAAATCGAGGTAAAGCAAACCAGCATGACATCAGATAATTCTGACCCCTTAAGTAGTTCTAAAATCAAAAATTTTTTCACCAATATAAAGAATCCATTCCATGGAAACAGCGAACCGGACTTCGATGCTGAAGCCTATGAGCAGCTTGACACAGGAAGAAAGGACATGATAAAGGGAATTGTCCGCCTTTCGGAGCTGAATTCCAAAGATATTATGATCCCCAGAGTAGATATAGTTGCAATTGAATCAGACATTGAGCTCAAGGCCCTTATAAAAGTAATCATCGATGCAGGCCACTCCAGAGTACCGGTATATGAGGACACAATTGATAATATTGCCGGAATTCTCTATGCCAAAGATCTGATAAAATTCCTCTCTGAAAAACCAAAAAAATTCAATATAAAGAAACTTCTACACGAGCCTTTCTTCGTGCCGGAGACCATGCCTCTTGATGAGCTGCTGCTTGAATTCAAGCTGAAGAAACTCCACCTGGCTATTGTTGTCGATGAGTACGGCGGAGTGGGCGGCATTGTCACTATGGAAGATATTCTCGAAGAGATCGTGGGTGAAATAAACGATGAGTTTGACGCAGATGAACTTCCTGAATTTGAGAAAACAGGGACCAACACCTTCGAAATGGATTCCAGAATGCTGATCACCGATTTTAACGAAGAGATGAACCTCCACCTTCAGACAGAGGACTTCGACACCATTGGAGGATTCGTATTCGACCTTTTCGGCCGCATTCCGGAAAAAGATGAATCAATAAAACATGAAAATATCACATTCACCATCAAAGATATAGAAGGGACTAAAATAATCAGAATTACAGTGACCGTGCCAAGGCATAAGTAGACCATGGCACAGTCACGCGGAACAGGTATCGTTCTTTCCAGGACGCTCTCCGGTGAAGCCGACTGTATATGCAATATTTTCACAAGAGAGCTGGGAAAGGAAAGATTCATATTCAAGGGTCTGAGAAAGTCAAAGAAGAGACCCGGCACTGCAGCAGAACCGGGCACATCACTGCGCATGATTTATTACTCCTCGCTTAACAGCAATATACACACAGTTTCTGACCTTGAAGTAGTTTCCTCCCATCCGGGAACAAGAGAAAGAAGCGACCGCATCTTTGCACAGTATTATGCAGTAGAACTGATCGACAGGACAACAGGCTTCGGAGTGCCTGAGGAAAAACTGTATCAACTCCTCTCATCGGGGCTGGATACTCTTGAGAAGACCGATAATGTAATGGAATTCACAATATTCTATTCACTGAGGCTGCTTGCTGTTCACGGCCTGCTTCCCGGTTTTTCCAGATGTTCGGGCTGCGGCAGAGAGAATCCCTTTCAATTCTCTATCAGCAGGGAAAACATGAAAATCCTCTGCCCTGACTGCTCGGCAGGAGGAGACATCATGCTTTGCGGGGAATGCCGCATGTTCATGAATGAATGCATGACCAGAAAATTCAATGCTCTCAGCACAGATTCATACAGAGGAGAGGATTTCCCCCTCCTGCTCTCTTCAATTACTGATTTCATTGAGAATTATTTTTCAATTAAAATCAAATCAGGCAAAATGCTCCCGTCGGTGCTCAGAGTCAGATAAACATAAGACCCGCCGCTCCCGCACCGATTATGCATGCAAATCCGACAACAATAACCTTTCTGAACTTCTCCGATCCCACCATACAGGCCATGACCGCCTTCATTGCAGTATTTGAAAATGCCGCGAGTGTAATTGCTACTGCGGCCTGATCTGCTTTAGAAGGATCCTGTTTTGAAATCTGGCTCATGGTGAGAGTTATAGCATCAACATCGGTGAGCCCGGAAAGTATGCTAACTACGTAGACTCCTCCGTCGCCTGCGATAACACCGGCAAAGCGTGTAATGAGAACTATGACAGCATAGAGAAGACCGAACTTCACTGCAGGCATTATATTAAAGGGATTGGCCAGAGGAACATCATCTGTCTCCTCCCTCCCTGTAATTCTCCAGATAACCAGGCATACGGAAAATCCCGTTACAGCCATAATGCCCATGGTAAAAGCCAGAGACTTTATCAGCGCCGGATTGATAACAGCAACCTCGACAAGCACCCGGGGAAACATGGTGGAGCATGCAAGAAGCACAGCCAGTGCAAAGGACAGTGAAAGCCCCTTATCCGCGACGCTTCTTTTTGCAAATGTGAGAGTCGTTGCCGTACTGGACACAAGCCCTCCGAGTAATCCCGTAAGACCTATTCCCTTTCGGGAACCGAGAATTTTAATTGATACATACCCGGTGAATCCGATCCCGGAAATCAGCACCACCATGAGCCACACATTATGAGGGTTAATGAGAGGAACTGCCGGAAGATCGGGGTATGCCTTAAACATATCCCATCCGGTGCCGGCAATATCACCGACCTTCACCGACATGGAAGGATCAAAGACGGGAAGGATTACGAATGTTATAATTGAAAATTTTATTACTGCCAGAATATCAGCTCTTTCCAGTCTGCCAGACACTGTACTCATATAATCCTTAAGATAAAGAACAGCCATAATGACTATGGCAACGGCAGTGGAAAGCACGTAGAGACCGCTGCTTACCATCACTCCAAGGGTAAAACACAGAAGCATGCTCACCTCTGTCGTGGCGCCTCTCTCGTCATACTTATAAAATGTAAGAAAGTATATAATCAGCACAAGACCGGCAAGAGCTCCGTAGGAAACAAGGAGAAAACCCGGCACGTATTCCCTGTGAATGAAGGCAGAGACGCATCCCAGAAGAGAAATAAGAGAATATGTGCGTATGCCTCCCACAATATCACCTTCGGTCTGCTTCTCTCTGGTAGTGAAGGTGCGCTCAAAGCCCAGCAGCGCGCCAAGAAGCAGCGATATGAAGAAGGGCTGAAATATCTGAATATTCATGAATCCTCTCTGATCTTTATTACTATACTCTCCGGCCCACAACTGCGGCCAGTCCGCCCTCGCCGGTTTCCTTATATGAGTTCATCAGATCAAGGCCCGTTCTGTACATGGTCTCAACGACCTCATCAAATGAAATCTTATGGTCTCCATCAGATAACATTGCAAAGGTTGCACAGTTAAGGGCTCTTGCAGCACCGAATGCATTTCTTTAAATACATGGAATCTGAACCAGTCCCATGACGGGGTCGCAGGTAAGTCCAAGATGATGTTCAAGGCCCATTTCAGCGGCATACTCGATCTGTCTCGGGCTTCCGCCCAGAAGCTGTGCCGCTGCACCGGCTGCCATTGCGCACGCCGTGCCCACCTCTCCCTGACAGCCCACCTCTGCACCGGATATTGATGCATTGTGTTTCACTATATTTCCGATCAGTCCGGCAGTTGCAATTGCATTATACACCCTGACGTCGCTTACATCATAAAACCTCTGGAGCAGAAAAAGAACTGCAGGAAGGACACCGCATGCTCCGCAGGTAGGAGCCGTGACGATTTCCCCTCCCCCGGCATTCTCCTCAGATACGGCAAGAGCGTAGGAATAGACCAGACTGATTTTCTCCGGGTCAGTGGATTGACCCGCTGATTTTATATGATAGGACGGAGCCTTTCTCGGCAGATTAAGCCCTCCGGGGAGAACACCTTCAGTCTCTATGCCCCTCTGAATGCTCTCCTTCATTTTAGACCAGATGAGCTCTATATAGCCCCAGAAATCCTTATCCTCGGCCTCCTTTACAATACTCCACAGCGGGAGTCCCGTATCGAGACTGTTTTTTACAGCTTCATTCATGTATTTAATATTATAAATATGGGCGGATTCAGTCCTGTCGCTGTAGTCGCTTATAGCACCGCCGCCTGTACTGAAAACAGTCCACCGGGACATTTCAGCCCCCCATGAATT
>CAYNFB010000168.1:7826-8228 GCA_964396355.1 uncultured Leptospirales bacterium
AGAGCATTCCATTGGGATGCTCGGGCAGGAAGATGTCCGGTTTCCAGATTATTTCAAGATCAAAATTATGAAGAGTCTCTTTTACAGCCCTGTCGGTAAGGTGGCCCTTCCCGGTAGCTGCCAGACTGCCGTAGAGTTCAACCTCTATGCGACTGGCATTTCTATTCCTTGAGGCGAATATTTTTGAAGCATTAACCGGACCCATGGTATGACTGCTGGACGGGCCGTACCCGATTCGATAGAGTTCTCTCAGACTTTTCATATGGCACCCGCTGTAGTTTATTTAAGCCAAGTGTTTCCTGACATAAATAAACTACAGTTATCGGGTTTGTCAACCAGTTGATTGATTTAAAAATAGAATTTGAGAGGCATAATAGCGGATGATGCATAAAGAGACTGTTC
>CAYNFB010000169.1:0-1771 GCA_964396355.1 uncultured Leptospirales bacterium
CTAATGCAGAGGCCGATAAAACAGGTGTTACCTATGATCCGGATTCCAGGAATGTAGCTATTCCCGGGGCATTCAAACCGGGTATGGCCGCCTATCATGAAGCTGGTTTTCTTGGTCTTGCAAATGATCCGGAAATCGGAGGCATGGGAATGCCCATAGCGGTGAGCAATGCATGCAGTGAAACCTTCATTGCAGGATCAATGGCCTGGTTTATGTACGTTCAGCTGACAGTGGGAGCGACAAATCTGGTAAAAAATCACTACCACGGTGAGTTCAGGGACGTGATTCTTGAAAAGATGATAGCCGGACAGTGGGGGGGCACTATGTGTCTTACTGAATCTGATGCAGGCTCGGATGTTGGAGCACTGAAGACTAAAGCTGTCAGGAACGGTGACGGAACGTATAAGATCTCGGGGCAGAAAATATTTATATCATCGGGCGATAATGATATGTATGAAAATATAATACATCCTGTGCTGGCAAGGCTTGAGGGAGACCCGCCGGGCACCAGGGGGATCTCAATATTCCTGGTACCCAAGTTTCTCATTAATCCTGATGGAACAATGGGCAAACATAATGATGTCGTCTGTACAGGAATTGAACATAAGATGGGAATACACGGTTCTCCTACCTGTACTATGAGCTTTGGTGATAATGATCAATGTACGGGGTATCTTATGGGAGAGGAGAGGCAGGGAATGAAGCTGATGTTTCAGATGATGAATGAAGCAAGGCTTCAGTGCGCCATACAGGGGCTTGCTGTCTCCAGCTCGGCCTATCTTCATGCAGTAAGCTATGCAAAGAACAGGAAGCAGATGCCTCACGTTATGAAGCTCCAGGACCCGGGAGCGCCGTCGGTGGCCATTATTGAACATCCCGATGTGAAGAGGATGCTTCTCTGGATGAAGTCACATGTTGAAGCAATGAGGATGATTACCTACTATACAGGCATTAACATAGATAAGGAAATTCATGGTACAGGGGAATCGGCTGATGAGGCCGCTGCTCTTGTGGGATTTCTTATTCCCATATGCAAGGCCGGAAATTCGGATCTTGCCTGGCAGGTTACCAGTGAGGCAATACAGGTTTATGGAGGATACGGCTACTGCTGCGATTATCCGGTGGAACAGCTTGCCAGGGATTCCAAGATTCTTTCTCTCTATGAGGGCACCAACGGAATTCAGTCGATTGATCTTGTTACGAGAAAACTTCTGATGAACAGGGATCAGCATTTCTTCAATGTATTTAAGAAGAATATAAGAAAGACCATAGAAGAGGCCTATGGAATTGTGGATTATAAATACGTCTCACCTCTTGTAAGGGGCATTGATAAGATAGATGAACTGATTGATATGCTGATGAAGAAAATGGCAACGGGAAGACTGCTTCAGATTTTTATAAGCGCAACACCTGTAAGGCAGGCCATGACAATGCTTGCACATGCATGGATGCATCTCTGGAGTCTGACTATTGCCACCCAGAGGATGAAAGAGCTCGTCGGAGATCTTAAGGGGGAGGAGCGGGAGCTCTTTATTCATGAAAATAAAGAAGCAGCCTTTTATTCCGGTAAGGTCCTTTCTGCTCAGTACTATATCGGGGCAATTTTTCAGAATTTCTTCGGCAAGGTAGATTCTGTTCTTGCTGAGGAGACTGCTGTAATAAAATCGAGTGAGTCTATTTTTACCGGAGCTCCTGACGAGTGACAGCGGGATTATCCGTAGGGCGGCAGCTTCTGCCGCCTTTTTTTAATAAAAGAGAGTTTTTTGTGCTG
>CAYNFB010000169.1:1781-8221 GCA_964396355.1 uncultured Leptospirales bacterium
TTATAGAACATTTTATATCCAAGATAATACAGGTGCAATAGCTGTTTATCAGGAAGTTTCTCAGAGCTGAAAGTTCTTCATTCCTCAGAGGGTTATGTCTGATTTTTTCAGCTATCAGTTCCAGCAGTCTGAGAATATCAAATTCCGGTATGTGAAGGTGATACAGGTTTTCGTTTTTTTCTGCATTTTTTAGAATTATGGAAAGATCCGGCTCTCTGGTGCAGAGGTTTTCAAGAATTATGAACATCTTTTCGTCTAATTTGACATTTGCCTCGGCTCTGATTTTCCCCGGGGCTCCTTCCTTCATTGATTTAAGGTACAGGGGGCTTTTTCTCCAGTTCTTAATGATTCCCTCTCTGCCGCAGGCATTGCACGACCACCTGAGCTCATTGGGGATATCTGTAATAAAAACCGAGATTGATCCACTGCATCCTCTGTCGCCGTTTATTTCGCTGCAGGCCACATTGGTACTCTGAATTAAACCCTTCTTCGTATGATCGGATTTAATTATAAGCACTTCTGATTTATGAAGAATGAAAAGATCACCTTCTGAAAGATTCTTTCTGACATTCCCCAGTTTTATAAAATTTTCTACATTTACAGTTCCCATGATGTATAGTATGACAAAAATACTATTTTTTGTCACCAAAAAAGCTACATTAGTGTAAAAAAAAAGCTGACCTTGTGGTCAGCTTTTATAAATGAAAGGGAATTCATTTATAGATGAGGGTTGTGTTGTACTTTAAAGCCACCCTTTTTTTCTGGCCTGGAATCTAAGTTCGTCTCTGAAATCAGGATGAGCGATGCCTATGAGAGATTTTGTCCTCTCTAGGATGCTCTTGTATCTCAGGTTGGCTACACCAAATTCGGTTACGATATACTCCACATCGTTGCGTGAGGTCGTTACAACAGTGCACGGCGGGAATTCAGTGGTTATTTTTGATTTTAAATTTCCAGCTGAATCTGTGAATGTTGAGTTCATCGCCAGTATATTTCTGCCGTTGGATGCGAATTTAGCTCCCGTAACAAACTGAACCTGACCCCCTGTTCCGCTGTACTGTTTATGACCTATAGATTCTGAGGCAACCTGACCTGTCAGATCTATCATCAGAGCATTGTTGATGGCTACAATGTTTTCATTTTTCATTATATTCAGCGGGTTGTTTATCCATCCTATCAGTTTGAACTCGAAATCTTCATTATTCTCAACGTAGTCGTAGAAATCCCTGGTACCCACACAGAATCCGGCCACAACTTTTCTTCCCTGCATGAAGCTTCTGTTTGCGCCGTTTACAACGCCTGCTTCAATCAGATCTTTCATTGCTGGAGTAGCTACCTCTGAATATATGCTCAGATCCTTCTTGTTGAGAAGATTATAGCCTATTGCGTTGGGCAGACCTCCGAATCCGAGTTGAATTGTAGATCCGTCGGGTATCATATCAGCTATGTAGTCGGCCATTACCTTCTCTTGTTCTGTAATTTCAATATTCGGTACTTCGAATATAGGTTCATCATGCTCAATGATGCGGTCCACCTCGGAAACGTGAATTTTGAATTCCTGTGCAACAAGCCTGGGCATGTGTTTGTTTACTTCAACTATCATATAGTCTGCATTTTTAATTGTCTGAGGATCAAGGAATGATGCGAAATTTGATCTGCACATAAATCCGTTCTCATCCGGCGGCGTGACTCTGGCCACGGCTATATTGAGGTTTGATGCATGGCAGTAGTCCGGGGTTTCGCCGAGGTGGATAGGAACGTACTGACAGACTCCCCAGTCCATGCATATTCTTTCCATTGGCCCCACGAAGACAGTCTCAAGGTAAAAGCTTTCATGATTTTCAGGTTTCATGTAGTCAAAGAGGGCCATGGCGTATCCCATACTTATGCCCACATTCTTTATCTGGCCCGTCCTACGGCTGAGAGCTCTTGAAAATTCATATGGAACACTGGTCCCGCCGCTCATTGCTATTCTGTCATTTGTTTTTATCAGTGCGGCAGCTTCATCTGCTGAACAGAGTTTATCCTTGTACTCATCCTGCCACGTCTTATAGCTTTTTTCTGATCTCTGTTTTTGTAAAACATTGCCTGTTACTGTGTACATATCTCTCCCCCTGCAAGATTTCTTAATGGTGATAATATCAATAAGGTAATAGCGGATACTACAGGGGGCAATTGTGAGATATGACAAATCTCTGTATGAGGAATGTCATTTTTTTTATAGCAGTAAACAGGGAGTATTTGTGGTTGATTTCACTACCTGAATTAGAAGTATCCGTCTCTTATTCCTGAATCCACTGCATTGCATATCGGTTCAGCTCTGAATTGGTCTGCAGGTTGAGTTTCTCTTTTATTCTCTCTCTATAGGTGGATATGGTATTTGTACTTACAGAGAGTACCCCGGCTATGGAACGGTTGGTCATTCCTTTCCCTACCAGATTAAATACTTCGAATTCTCTTCCGCTGAGTTTTTCTACTGGAGAGGAATTGAAATTCTGTCCGCCGGTGATTGACCTTTCCAGAAAATGATCAATCATTGTGTCACATATGTATATTTTTCCCTGTAGTACCCTTCTGATTGCCTCTATTACATTTTCGGTTGCTTCTCTCTTGGTTACATAACCTCTTGCTCCCGCCTTCAGCACCCTGTCTGCAAAAACCAGCTCCTCGTGCATGGACAGAATCAGTATGGGAAGCCCCGGGTAAGATCTCTTCAGGTCCTTGGTCAGCTCAATGCCGCAGCTGTTCTTCAGGGTTATGTCTATCACAATGAGATCAGGCAGGTCGTCTTTTATCATTTTCAGACATTCTTCAGCTGTCTCGCATTCTCCCGAGACCAGCATATCCTCTTCCCTGTCTATAAGTCTGGTTATTCCGTCCCTGAAAATAGGATGGTCTTCTACTATAAATACTCGGTTTTTTTGATTTAAAGAGTTATCTGTCATAATCGACCTTGCCCTCCGATTGTAATGTACTAAGCGGCATTTTAACTGTTACGGATGTTCCTGATGGTCTGCCTGTTTCGATATTAAATGCGCCGTCAATTATTCCGGCTCTGTATTTCATTATTTTCAGTCCCATTCCCTTCCTGCCGTCTGCTGCTCTGTCCTGTTCAGGCAGTCCCATTCCATTATCTTCTATCTTAAGGATGAGATAGTCCCCCTCAGCCTGAAGGGATATGTGGATACCCGTACCGCCTGAATACCTGGCTGCATTGAATGCAGCCTCCTGAGCGATGTAGTATAAATTAGTGGCCAGAGTTATATCTTTAAGTGTTACGGAATCATCGTAGGTGAATCTGCACTCTATTCCGTAGAGAGTTCTTATAAGGCGAATGAGATCAATCAGCGGAGTCTGAATTTCCGAGGCATCCAGATCTACCGGGCAGAGTCCTCTTGCAAGCCTGTGGGTCTTTGTGGAGGCTCTGTTGAGGAGAGTTACTATCTTTTCAGCATCTATATACTCTTCGTAGTTCCGGGTTTTAAGATTCAGCGCAAGCACACGGGCAAGGGCTTCTATGCCGATGAGATGAGGGTTCAGATCGTCGTGAAGATCTCTGCTCACCTGCTGTCTTATTCTTTCAGACAGGGAAATAATTTCTTTTTCAAGTTTTTTCCTCTCTGTCACGTCTCTGGCAATGACCAGCATTCCGGTATTTTCACTGTCGAGTTTTACCGGAGAGGACACTGTCTCAAGCAGTATCCTTTCATTGTCGGGATTTATGAATTCAATGCTGTTCTCATAGGTTCTGTTTCCTGCATCTTTATTCTTTCCCGGGGGGAACCGGAGGAACTGCTTCTTATCTGCAAGTATATCCCGGATATTTATAGATGATATATCTGTTTCCCCAAGACGGAAGGTTCGAAGTCCGGAATGGTTCATATATTTAAGTTTCCCGTCTTCTCCGTAGGTTATTATTATATCTTTGGCATTTTCTGCCAGCAGCCTGTATTTTTCCTCACTGGCCTGAAGTGCATTCTGGGCCTCCTTTGTCTCTGTTATGTCATTGAAAAAAAGAAGAACTGCCGGCCTCTGAGCCCGGACAGTGAGAACAGAGTTTATCTGGAACCATCTCTCCCTGTTCACTGTATCTATTATTTTTACAGGGAAGGTGGTCTTGGACACTGTGCCGTCAAGTCTGTGCCTGTATTCATCTTTGACTATTTCGGTGAAATCCCTGTGAACGAGCTTGTAGAATTTTTTATTAAGGATCTGTTTCTCTTCGTATCCCGTTATTCTGCAGAGCATAGGATTAACATATCTCACGAGCTCATCCTGAATTATGGCGATGGCCTCTTTCGTGTTTTCTATGAGTATTCTATAATTCTGCCTTGCCGCCGCCAGAATTTCCTCGGCTTTCTGGATGCCTGTGAGATCTATTATTGACGCCACACTTCTCTTCGTGCCAGGAACATTTGTAACTGTCATGAATACATTGTGATAGCTGCGGTCTCTGTCTACCAGTCTGAACTCTACGTTCATCGGGGCAATGAAATCATCGCCGGGAGTGCCTCTCGTTTTCTCCAGCATCCATCTGTCCTCAGAAGCGATGAATTCATGCCA
The DNA here is from genome assembly GCA_964396355.1 of uncultured Leptospirales bacterium. Classification (GTDB taxonomy): domain Bacteria; phylum Spirochaetota; class UBA4802; order UBA4802; family UBA5550; genus CAYNFB01. The sequence goes on from CAYNFB010000169.1 coordinate 6,345, forward strand.
CTTCATCCGGCCTTCAATATCACTACGGGAGTAGCCTGTGATTTTTTCGCATTCGCCGTTGATCAGAGAAATGGTTCTGTCCTCTTCAATGAAGAAAATGGCTGTACCGGTTGATTCGAAGATCTCCTTGTATTCTTTTTCCGATTTTTTCAGCTGGCGTTCTGTTTCTTTACGTTTTGATATATTTCTGATGAAGGCCTGTATGCCGTGTCTGCCGTTGAAGTTGAAATAGGTTGAGGATATTTCAATATCAACGAGATGTCCGTCCACAGTTATTATTCTGTCCTCTGAGGATATATAGCTTCTTCGGTTATTTATAATGAGATTGATTGCCTTTTTCAGTGACTGATGACTTTCGGGTGGAATCAGATCCCATATCCGGCGTCCTATCAAGTCTTCCGGTTTATCTGCCCTGAATAGTCTGAGGCCGGTGTTGTTTGCGAAAATTATCTTACCGTCTACGTAGACGAAAACGGCATCAGGTGATGACTGAACGAGATCCTTGAAATTTTTTTCAGTAAGAAAACCTGGGTTGTTTTCTTCCTTTATAATCTCTTCGTACGGGGGCTGACTGTGTCCGGTATCGTTCATTTACGGGTTCTGCCGCCTTGTTTTGGTTGAAGTCTTTTAATCATATTGTATAAAATCAACAGAGGAGAGTCAAGTTTCTATTGTTAAATTAGAGCCGTCTTCAGACATTGTGCGGTAATTGAATTAGAGGTGTGTACATATTTGATATTCAGAGAAGCATATGATATATTTGTGTTGATTAATTGTGTCAAATCGAGCATAATCTGTGGAGCAATAAAAGAAGAGAGGTGGAGATGAAACTTGATGAGCTTTTCCCCGGCCATGACCAGATAGAGCCGGATTTAATACCGGGTCTCACAGAACAGAGAGAATTCCTTATTAATGGCAAAACCAGAATCTGGAATGGTCCCTTTCAGGATGTCTATTCTCCTGTATACGTCAGAGAAGATGGCAAATGTGAAAAACAGAAGATCGGCTTTTATCCTATGCTTACAGAAGTAGAATCAATGGAGGCTCTGGACGCTGCGGAGAGGGCTTTTGACAGCGGAAGGGGTGCCTGGCCTACAATGAGTGTCCGGGGCCGGATAAAACATATTGAGGAGTTCACCTGCCGAATGGAAGAGAAGAGAGATGATGTGGTCAGACTCCTCATGTGGGAAATAGGCAAATCCCGCAAGGATTCAATAAAGGAATTTGACAGGACTGTTCAGTATATAAGAGATACAATAGACGCAATGAAGGAGCTTGACAGAACCGGATCCCGCTTTCAGATTGAGGAGGGAGTTATCGGTCAGATAAGGCGTTCTCCGCTGGGGGTTGTCCTGTGTATGGGGCCCTTCAATTATCCGCTTAATGAAACATTCACTACTCTTATCCCTGCTCTGATAACGGGAAACTGTATACTCTTCAAGCCGCCTAAATTCGGAGTTCTTCTTCACAGACCTCTGATTGAGGCTTTCATGGATTCCTTCCCTCCCGGGGTGGTAAATACAATTTACGGCGATGGTCAGAGGATAATTCAGCCTGTAATGGAAAGCGGCAGGGTGAATGTGCTGGCCTTTATCGGCACGAGTACAGTTGCAGATATTCTGAAGAGGAGTCATCCCCGTCCTCACAGACTGAGGAGCGTCCTCGGGCTGGAGGCGAAAAACTGCGCAATAGTAATGCCTGATGCTGATCTGGAACTTGCTGCAGATGAAGTTATGACTGGTACTTTATCATATAACGGTCAAAGATGCACAGCTATTAAAATGCTCTTTGTCCCCAGCAGTATTGTAGACACATTTTCCCACATGCTGAGCTTCCGGCTTGATCGTCTTAAGCTTGGAATGCCCTGGGATGAAGGT
>CAYNFB010000170.1:0-8204 GCA_964396355.1 uncultured Leptospirales bacterium
TATTATTTTCATATCAAATCAATGCTGGCTTGTGAAGTTCTGTAGTTCCTGTAGTAAAAATAATTATATGAGGATCACGTTTACCCAGTTTCCGGTACTCCCGCTCCAGTTCTTATGTCATACTGCTGTCTGCTGCCAGCTTCTTCAGTCTCTCATCAGAGAATAGTTCTCTGAATGACTCAACTCCATCAGTACAGTCCTCTGAAGGCGCTCCGGGAGTATATTGAATAATATGCTCAAGAGAAGGCACCTCTTTCTTCACTGCCTCGGATATTTCACGAAAATCTCTTATGGGAGTGTTTCCCAGGCAAAAGAAAGCTTTTGGAGTAACTTTATTCATATCTCTTACGATCTCATTGGTCTGCAGCCTAATGTCTACTGGAGACATTATAGCACCAACAGTTGCGCATGCATAGGTGAGAATGTGAAACTCAACAAATGAGAGCCACTGTGCAACGACCACGTCTCCCTTCTTTATTCCCAAATCTTTAAGGCTCAGAGCATAGAGGGTAATTGCCTCATCAAGTTCGCTGAATGTATACTCCACTCCCGACTCTGCACCGATAAGAGCTATATTATCCGGTGTAATAGCAGCCCATTTTTTAATATAATCCGTGATAAGGGGAAGCTTCCATTCTTCTTTCAGCGCCCCGTCCAGTTCAATTTTAAACATAAATCCTCCTAGTAAAATTGCATTCTTGCTGTGATTATATACCAAAAGATTCACTACGTCGTCCAAATCTATATATTATGAAGTTTAAGTATTTGCTGATATATAATTTTAAAACTTTATTGAAATAATATTAGTGATTAATAAAGTTTAACCACTAAATTCAGCCGGAGCTGCGATGACGATAATTCTCCATCACCTGATGTTTCTCGGAGCATATTTTTCAATCATAATAGCAACCGGGCAGATGCTTCAGAAAAATAAGCAGACAGTAAGTTATATCTATTCGGTATCATTCTTAAGTATGGGCCTGTGGATATTCCACATATGCTCATACTCGACAGGCTTATTTTCAGACTGCTATCATGTAAATCTGCTTCTAATTCCCTTCGCCTTCATATCAGCACCGGTAATGAGCCTCCGCTACAGATGGATAATCGGACGCAAACTGATAAAGAACAGGAGATTTTATATCTACATGGTTCCGGCAATCCTTTCCCTGCCGGTAATTGCCTATCCCTATATCAGCAGTGATTTCATCATACAGCCGGAACTGACTCTTTCTATACCTGTCTTCTCGCAAAGGTTCCTGGACATCCCTCTGTACTACAAGGTGATCCAGAGTCTCTACTTCCTTCCCAAACTCTATCTGGTGATAACCATGACTGCAGGTCTAATATCACTGTCTGGCATGACGAGAAAAATGAAGAACAACCCCGTGTCAAAAGCCGGCTTCATCTTTGCGGTGATGATTATCACATCCACTACAATTACGGGCATGGGAGACCTGATAGGCACAGAGCTTATATACTTCGGCGTACTCTACGTAAATGCCACGTATATCTCGGTTTTTCTCTTTGCACAGAGAAATCCTGACTACAACAGGGTAATTAAGACTGAGATGAAGAAGATTCACTACGAACATTCAAAAATCCAGGGACTAAATATTAATGAAGTACTCCTTCAGTTGACCACTCTGATGGAGGAGGAGAAGGCCTTCGCTCTGGAGGGTATCACACTGCGCCACGTAGCTGACGAGCTGAACATAACCACCCACCAGCTCTCTGAACTCCTTAACCTCAAGTTGAAAAAAAATTTCAATTCCTATATAAATGACTACCGGATAAAAGAGGCAAAGGTCCTTCTCAGGAATGAACCGGACCGGACAATTACATCCATAGGTATTGCCGTAGGATTCAACTCGAATTCTGCCTTCAGCACAATATTTTCAAGAATAACCGGCAAGTCTCCCAAAGAGTACAGAAAAAGCAGTAAAAAAAGTCCTTGATAAGACTCCTCCCTGTTATAAAAACGGGCAAAGTATATAAGGAGTATTTTTTAATGAAGAAATTAATATTAATTATTCTATTATCACAGATAGTAATGGCATTGTCATCATGCTCATCTCTGATGCAGTCAGATATTGACTCACGGTTTAAGAGAGAAAACCGGGAATTTCTCGAAGGAGAAGGAAAAGGGAAGGAAGTCTTCCGGGTTCTCCTGTCCTCTGATTCATACGAGGTGGCACAGCTGAGAAGCACAAAGTCCATTGAAAGAGTTCCTGACAAAGGCGGCGACAAATACGTTTCTCATGAATTAAAAAAACTCAACATGATTGATGAAGCAAGAAAGGGCGTAATATCAGTCTGGCTCTATCCTGACTCGGGAAGAATAATGAAGATAAGACCTCAGCAGCCGACCTACTTCAAGGAAATTGACAGTCTTATAAACGATGACATAATGAGGTGGAACTTTAAATTCCCCAAGAAGTATATTGAACCCACAAGATTTGACATCGTATACAGAGTCGTGTTGAGGAAAAAGCAGAGCGATGAAGAGATAATAAAAGAGGTTCAGCAGCGAATGAAAGAAGGGGAATAAATAAGTACCCGCGGCAATTATATAATAAAAAAGACCCGTCAACAGACGGGTCTTTTTTATTATATAAACGTTGTATGACTAAAGCGACGTTGTGTTTATTATAAATCTTATAGAATTTTCATCAATCATCAGCTTTCTGGAAATAGCCTCAGGATCCCAGCCCTTGTCGGAGAGCTCTCTTACTGTTCTAACAATATTGTTGTTTATATTCTTTCCGGGCATGGCCTTGATATCACCCTTAACCTGCTTACTTATGGGATTGTTATTATCCACCGCCTGAATAAAATCTGAAAACTCCTTCATCTTAAGGTCTGTCTGGCTGAACATATCCTGAAGTTTTGAATCGGTTACATCAATTTCCTTCCGTATTGTCTCAACCTTCTGGAACATCGCATGTATCTGCTTAATGCGCTCTTCCATATGCTCAGAAAGACCGTCAACTTCATTAAGCTTATCCTTTATCTCCCTGATATCGTTTTCCTTGGTTTTCAGGATTATAGTCTCCTCTTCAACCTTCTTAAGCTGATTTCCTATTTTATCAACTCTCTTATCAGACCTGTCGATAACCTTCTCAAATGACTTAATCCTGCTGTCAATGGACTGAATAATTAAATCAGACCTGGTTACAGAATCCAGATTAGTGCTGATAACATCCTCATATTCTCTGAGTTCTTCAATCCTCTTCTCAACACTGGAGTATGCTTCAGACAGAGCATCTATCCTGTGATTGACCAAATCAATCTTAGATACGTTTTCAAGCAGCTCGTCTGATTTTCCAACCACCATATCATTGATTTCAAGGAGTCCCTTAATCTCATTTTCAATATCGCCAAGTTTAGCTTTCTTGCCCATATATGCTCGAATTTCCCGGTCTGCTGTTTTCTTCAGATCCTTTATCTGCTCAATGTCGGAGATGAACTTATCCAGTTCCTTAGACTGGCTCTGAGCCTCCTCAAGCATTCTGCCCATGTTGCTAACCGAGGTCTCAACCTTATTGATCATAGTATCTGTCCGGCCGAAAACATCGTTGTTCTGTTCATATCTTACTATTTCATTTTTTATATTATCCAGCCGTCCCTCAAGATCATTGAAGCCCTTATCAAGATGAATTTCCTCTTCCTTTATTCTTCCGATCAGAGTATTAAGCCTGGTCTCTACTGCCTGATATTCGGTATCTATTGTGTCGAGTTTTTCCTCTGCAGTATCAACAATCCTGTTTTCAAGTTCGACGAACCTGTCTTCAAAATCTTCAATTCTCTTTTTTATACCTTCAGCTTCGCGTCTGGTTGCCTGTACAATCTCATCTTTCTTCGATACTGCGTGTATACTGAGATTGTCAAGCTCTGTCCTGACCTTATCCACCTCATTCTCGAAAGTCTGAATCAGTTTAGTCCGGGAATCATCAACATTGGCCTCAACATTCTGCAGCTTCTGAGTAAGCTTATCTATATCGGTATTAATTTCACTCTTAAGTTCTCTTGATTTGCTCTTAAAATCATCAAAAAAAGTATTTTCCATTGCGGTAAATGTTTCACGCATTTTTTCAATCTGATTATTCAGATCCTCTGCATTATCAACAGTCTTAACAAGCGGTGCAATTTTCATTTTAAAATTATCGTGAAGTATATTGGAAGATTCTGCCACTTTTTCTTCCATTTCATTTACAGATTTTGAGAACTCCTCGGCAAGCTGGAGAGTTCTGTCTCTGGAAGTTTGAGCTAATTCATTTTCTTTTCGTTCAAGATCACTTTTTAAATTGTCCGCATGAACGTAGAATTCCTCGGATATTTCTCTGGATCTTTCCCGCAGCTTATCTTCAAAATTCTGAACTATGTCGCCAAGATCCTGTTTCATATTTTCCATATTTTTAGTAAGGAAGGAAATATTACCGGTCATGTCGCCGAAATTCTCCTTTGCAGATGCTATAAACTGTATCTGTTTATTCACATCCTTGGCCGCACCGGAGATTACCTTGATGTCATCCTCCACCCTCTTGAGATTGGTCTTTTCCACATCAAGCCCTTTGAGCCTGTTCTCAATTTCCACGATTGCCTCAGAGAGATTCTTTGCAAGAGCTCCGGACTTTTTAATGAGAATATCCATTTCAATGGTAGAATCATGAAATTTTCTGTTTTCCTTTTCGGTCATTTTCTTAAAATCATCGAAAATTCTGGAAGAATACCTTCTGAGCTTGGTCATCCTGGAATTGGCTCTGTCAATTCTCCTGAAAATCATCATCATGACGAAGCAGATTACGACTGTAGCGATGTTTAATATCATTGTGGAATCCCTGATAGTGAATATATAATAGAACAGACCTATAATACGACATAATAATTATATATATTATAGAGTATTTGTCAATACATATTTTATGGGCTCTGAGCCCCCCTGAACCTAAATTCAATGTTGAAAGAATACCCAACTTCTTGACATAGAAAAATCATATATATATAATTGATAAAAAAAACGGAGTGCCCGATGATCAAACTTTCCATTGTAATTACGGCTCTTATCGCCATTTCCTTTATTTGTTCCATACTTGAATCCGTAATGCTTTCAGCGACCAGAGGCTATATACAGCTTCTCATAGAAAGAGGAAGCAGGGCAGGCGCAATATTAAAGGAAATGAAGGAGAACATTGATGAGCCCATCTCCGCAATCCTTACATTGAATACCATTTCTCATACTGCAGGAGCTGCCGTTTCAGGCGCAATGGCCATGAATATCTTCGGCAATCAATGGATGGCAGTCTTTTCCGGGATACTGACTCTTCTCATACTGATATTTTCAGAAATCATACCAAAGACAATCGGCGCCAGATACTGGAGAAGGCTTACCCCTCCGACAGCATACATCCTGAAATTTATGGTAATAATTCTTAAACCTCTGCTGATACCCATAAACTTCATTTCATCGCTTTTCTCAGGAGAGACTGAGGACCTGAAGCTGTCGAGACCGGAAATACTCAATTATATCAAACTCGGATACTACGAGGGAACCATTAAGTCAGAAGAATTTACGATCATGGAAAATCTTTTCACTCTCCAGCAGATAAAAGTTAAAGAGATAATGACTCCCCGAACTGTCGTTTTCTGGCTTTCTCCGGATACGAAGATAAAAGAACTTGCCCGTAAAATTGATAAAATAGATTTCAGCAGAATCCCTCTCTACAACGCAGAAGAAAATACCATAACCGGAATTGTACTTAAAAATGATATCCACGAAAAGATAAACACCGGCAAAGCAACCAGTACTCTACAGAAAATATCATATACGGCGGAGTTCATTGCAGAATCCATGAACGTCTACAGGCTTCTCAATATGTTTATATCAGAAAAAATTCATATTGCAGTTGTAATAAACGAATACGGCGATTATACAGGAATAATTACTCTTGAGGATGCAATTGAAACACTCCTGGGCAGAGAAATAATCGACGAATCAGACAAAATAGCCGATATGCAGGAACTTGCGAGAAAGAAAAATAAATCCGTTCTATGATTTAACACCTCTAAAAATAAAAGTCACCCTCCCGATTCTGATTTCATCCCAGTCGTGAAGAAGTCTGGGACGGAGGAGCTTCTTGCCGTTCAGATAGGTTCCAGTATCAGAGATCAAATCGTAGAGGTAGAACCCTCCCTTTATATTTTTTATTCTGGAATGCCTCAAGGATATCAGCTCATCATCCAGGACTATATAGTTTCCTGATTCAGATCCGATTGTAATTTCACCCTCAATTATGGGTATTTTCCCGGTTGTTCGACTGCCCTCTTTTTTCTGCAGCCAGGCCTGTGCATACATCACATCTGGTGTTTCAACAGGCGCATCATCGCTGAAGAGCTCATTTTGATAAATCTCGTCTGCCCTGTAACTTCCGGAACTGAAGCGGCTCATCCCTGACTGAATTTCATCATTTTTTGCAGTTGCCATCCTCTCCCGGCCTTTCCTTATAAACACAAAGCAGAGACAGACTAGCAGAAGAAGAAAAAGAAATATTAACCCTGCGAGAAGGAGATATATGTAATCAGGAAATTCAAACTTAAGAAAGTCCCTCTCCGCCGTAAACTCACTCTGATCGCTGTCTGTCAGTTCTCCGTATTTGAGTCTTACTTCAAGATTATGCTTTTTGCTGTCTCGTTTTACTATGGACTGATAATTCACTTCATAGGTATTTTTGATGCGGGAGTGGATCATTCTGTAAAGTCCGGCCACATCTGAACTTCTGCTGTATATCAGCCTGCCGCCTGTCAGTTTTGCCAGTCTTGCCAGATGAGATGCATTCTTTACTCCCTTCACCGTAAGAAAATACACCGGTATTCCGAGCTCGCGGCCCCTCTTCACTATGTCATCGGCCTTTATGCTGCTTCCCTCATCCTTTCCGTCTGTGAATACGATGACGCCCCTTCGGCTGCTTTCCACTTTGCCCAGCAATTCCATAGAATCGTAGATTGCATCATAAAGCAGAGTTCTGCTTCCGTGCCTTGAAACACTCTTAATACTTCTGGTTATCTGAGTCTTGCTGGAGGTAAAATTATTAAGCAGTTCTACTCTGTCGTTAAACCGGTATACAGCAATTCGATCCTTCTCTGTTGCGTTGTCGGCAATTTTCTCAGCATTTGACTTGATGCGGGTCAGAAAATCTCTGCTGATACTTCTGCTTGAATCGATTGAAAACACCAGATAGAGGTATTCATCTGCCGAGGATATATCCCTGACTCTAACGTAATTGACACGGTACCCGTCTTCATATACCAGAAGGTTCCCCTCGTCGAGTCCGGTTATTCCCCTGTGGTCAGGACTAAGCACGCTTACCATGATCTTTACTGCAGGAAAATCACTCTTTGCATCTATACTTCCAATGTGCACAAAGGGGCCTGCCGCTGCAGGAAATGCCAGAAACAAGAATGCTGTTATGGTTAGAATTTTTTTCTTCATATTTTCATCGATATTATAATTTCATTACCCTATAATTATCGGAAAGAGGGTGGATATTATGTATAATTTTATGGTTCTCCTCCATGGGCTCTGAGCCCTAAATCTAAAGAAAGCTTATACTGCTCTTCATACTGCAAGAACCTCCTGATTCTTTCATCTTCACAGTTTCCAAGTGAAAGATAATATTCATGAAGAGTAATTTTAACACCCGACCTGCAGCCCAGCCCCAGATAAACGCCTATTGTGCCGTAACAGGAATCCCTCGGGTCATCTACAACCCCCTTTCTGACCGGATTATAGGCGATATACCACATTAGTCTAAAAAAATACTTCTCCGGCTCAGGCATCATCTCGACAATTTTACATTTAAACCTCTCATTCCAGAACGGCCCTGTTCTTCCAGCCATGCGATTGTATTTTTCAGCAATTCTGGCCTTTATATACTGCATTATTCTGGAGATTGATTCTCCGCAGCTTGTTGTTCTAATTATAAAATGAAAGTGGTTTTCGACAAATTCATTCTGGATAAGCTGAAAATCATACTTTTCCTGGGCCATTTCTATTGATTCTACGGCAATTTTCTTCACATAATCAGGTGAAAGCAGATTTCTCAGCTCAATACATCTTGAATAACAGTGATATGTTGCATTTGGGACACAATATCTGGGGGGATATGACATGACAGGCCTCCTTTTTTACTTCTATACGTTTTAAG
>CAYNFB010000171.1:0-8178 GCA_964396355.1 uncultured Leptospirales bacterium
AGAAGCTTGACGGTCCATGGGTCAAGGAAGCTCCGTCCTACTGGGATCTTGCTGGGATGGTTAAAGATGATATTCTCAAATTCAAGAAAGAAAAAAATCTTGCGAGAATGGTAATGGTATGGTGTGGAAGTACTGAAATTTATCAGGAAGTAGTACCCGGAGTTCATGATACTCTTAAAAACTTCGAGAAAGCTTTAAAGGATAGTCATCCTGCCATTGCACCAAGTATGATCTACGCATATGCTGCAATTAATCTTGGAATTCCATATGCAAATGGTGCGCCGAATCTCTGTAATGATATACCCGCTCTCTGGGAACTGGCCGATAAGAATAAAGTTCCTATGTGCGGAAAGGATTTCAAAACTGGTCAGACTCTTATGAAGACAATTCTTTCTCCCGGACTGAAATCAAGAATGATCGGTGTAAGCGGCTGGTTTTCGACAAACATTCTCGGAAACAGAGACGGAGAAGTCCTCGATGATCCGGAATCCTTTAAGAGCAAGGAAGTTAGTAAGCTTTCAGTTCTTGATCAGATTTTTCAGCCTAATCTTTATCCTGATCTCTATAAGGATTTTTATCATAAGGTGAGAATTAACTACTATCCTCCAAGAGGCGACAATAAAGAGGGATGGGACAATATTGATATTTTCGGATGGCTTGGATATCCGATGCAGATTAAGATCGACTTTCTGTGCCGCGATTCGATTCTTGCTGCTCCTATTGTACTCGATCTTGTTCTTCTTCTCGATCTTGCAAGCAGAGCCTCATTATCTGGAAATCAGGAATGGCTTTCTTTCTACTGGAAGAGCCCCATGCACTCACCTAACGAACTTCCGGAACACGATCTCTTCGTACAGCTCATGAGGCTGAAGAATACGATGAGATGGCTTATGGATGAGCCCCCGGTAACATATCTCGGTTCAGAAACTTATAATTAGGCATATAGATTATTTAAGTAAAAAGGGCTGCCGTTAATAGCGGCCCTTTTTTATTTCTCCTCAGAATCCATCAGGGAGGAGTCATATTACTGGCGTAATCAGTTTCTTACTTATCATCTTTATTATTATCAATCTTGAAGAAGGACAGCATCTGCTTAATTTTTTCAGCAATAGATGACAGCTCTTCATTATTCGTTGCTATCTCCTCTGAGCCCGCAGCCGTTGATTGTGATTTTTCGGAAATATCGCTGATTGAAGAGGTTATCTCCTCTATTGCCGAATTGAATTCCTCCATGGATTTTCGGGTCTTTTCTGATCCTTCTTTTACCACATCTATACTTCCGGTAATTTCATTGTTGATGCGGATCTGGACAGTGGTATGTGTGAATATGCTGTCCATTTTTTCTTTGATGTTCTTTACTCCGTCAATTATCAGTTTTATCTTCTCCCCGGAGACTCTTATACTTTCCATGCCGGTCTTTATCTCGTTGTCATTTACTTTTACCAGAGAATCTATTTCCTTGAGACTCGATGCTGTTTCATCAGCCAGATGAGATATTTCGTCTGCAACAACTGCAAAACCCCGGCCTGCTTCTCCGGCGCGGGCAGCTTCAATAGAGGCATTGAGAGCCAGGAGATTTATTTTCTCAGAGATGTCTTTTATTATCTGGATAATGCCGGACATGTCCCTGGAGCTTCCCGTTATATTTATCATGCTGCTCTTCATCTGCTCAAGTGATTCACCGCTGTAGACTGCCTCCCTTGACATCGTTTCCGACAGAGCTGTAGTTTCTTCTATTATCCGGCTCATTGAAGTTATCGATTCAGAAAGGGTCTCCATCTCATGGAGAAAGCTTGATAGAATTGTATTCTGTTCATTGGTGTTGTCGTTGACTGATGACATCCCGGCAGATATCTGCTCAATTGTTGCGCTTATTTCTTCAACCGATGCTGACTGGTCGTTTGCATTGTCTGCAAGGCTGGATGTGGCCGATGATATTTCCTCTGCCGATGAGGCCAGTGTGAAGGTTGTCTCTTTTATATCATTTATAACGGTTCCCATCTTCTCTGCTATAGTATTAAACTGCCCGGCAATGGATGAAAACTCATCTTTCGTATTCAGCTCAATTCTGGTGCTCAGATCTCCGCTGCTGAATCTGCTGAAGTATTGAGAAATTGCTGTTACGGGGCGTGTTATTAATCTGTTGCCCATGTACATGAAAATAAGTATGACAATGGTAACGGCTGCAAGAGCAGACAGGATAGTTGACAGCGCGATGCTCCTCAATGTCCCCAGAAGAGCATCGGTGGGAACCTGATTGAGTACAATGAGCTCTGCGGTCTTTATGCGAGCTGATGCCATAATCATATCTGTTCCGCTTCCAAGGCTTTTGAACTTCTGGATGACTGTGCTTTGAGTTCCGGATAGTATTTTTTGAGAGACTGCTTCCGGAAATATTTTTGCTATGCTTTGTCCAATTTCTTCCTGATTTTCCGATATTATTATTTTTCCGTATTTATCGATAAGAAGGGTGGTGTCTCCGTATTTTTTTTGACTGGAGAACAATTCTTTGACAACATCATCCAGTTTTAGTCCCACTCCGCAAATTCCTGCCGGACTTTTAGGATTTCCCATCAGCGTATTTATAAATACACCTGTTTCGTTCAGCTCTTCGTTGTAGTCAATGTTGATCTGTACCTGGTCCTTTTTCTGAAGAGCATCGAAGAACCACTTGTCGTCATTATCGCTTCGGGATACAGTATCGAGAAGTCTGCCTCCCGATGTCCAGTAATGTCTGCTTATATTGCTGACGGCGAAGACTGTGAAGTAGTCATAGTCTTTCTCTAAAATTGTGAGTCTATTTTTGGCCAGCCGGCCCTGATTCTGATTTTTTTCTCCTGACAGGAACCACTGATTGAGCAGCGGGTCTGATGCCAGCATTCTTGAGCTTTCTATTGCTCTTCCCAGACGGGCATCAATTTTGCCTGCCTTGAGCTCTGCTATATTTTTCATATCTGTATCCTCAAGTTTCTCCATAATAGAGGAACTCGCCATAATGTAGCTGATGCCGCCTGTAATAGAGACTGCAAGAACCATCGACAGCAGGGCTGCTGCGAGAAGTTTCTGGCTTAATCCTAGTCTTATTTTCTTCATACCATATTCCTGATTTTTTAATTGTCTTCGTCTGTCTTTAGCTGCTTTTTTTATATTTATCTGCAGCATGCGGCCTAAGTCCACTCCTGTTCATGAAACCGGGTCTCTTTACCTGTAAAATGACACAGTTTAATGTTTTATTTAGATGGAAAAATAGTACATAATATTAGAAAAGTTCATTCTCCTAATTACTCTTATTTTACATAAATATAATATTTTAATCATTCCTGAAAATCCTACCTGTTTTTTTGGTAATTTCTGTCGTTTTTGAGATTATTTTCATGAAACTTTTAGTAGTAAGAATTATCATAATATAAACACTGTGCTCTTTTAACGACATCTTTCTTGCGGAGTACTTTCTGAGACTGGAGGTAAACATGAAGTGGTTTAATAATTTAAAGATCGGTGTTAAGGTTGTTATTTCTTCTGCTGTTTTTATTTTGCTGATGAATGTTATTTTCTGGCAGGGCTATAGTGCTCTTGGCTCAGTGAATAGAGGATTTTCTGATTTTTATCAGAATCAGTTCATCGGTATTGAGCAGTCAAATAATCTGCAGAAGGCAATTCTTGCTTTCAGGATGAATCTGCCTCTGGCGGTAAGAGCTGTTGAGGCGGAGGATAAAGAGAGCTTCGATAGCATAGTCAGGGATAACGATATTCAGGCTGCACTTTATAAAAACTCTCTGGCAAAACTTAAGAAGATCAGTCTTAATGTTGAGGAAAGAACTCTTGCTGAGAATTTTGAGGCAAGGGCAGCTCCTGCGGCGGCTAACAGAGTGAAATTTGTCGAGGCCCTTAATCGGGGCGACAGGGAGGCGGCCGGCAGATATCTTGATGTATATATTGAGCAGACGAGCATTATTCTCAGCATAGCCGATAATCTCAATGCGAAGATGAGCAATGCTGCAGTGCGCCTCAAGGAGGGAATGGATCAGGATATGAGGAGCTCTTTTGTGTTTTCTGTGGTGATTCTTGCTATTGCACTTATTTTTGGTGTTTTCGTAACTTTCATCCTGTCCAGGGCTGTAACCAGGCCTGCAGGACTGGTCCTGAAATTCGCAGATAAGCTCGCTGATAATGATCTGACAGGAAGGATCGATCTTGATCAGGAGGATGAACTGGGCCGGCTTGCCCGGGCGCTCAACAGGGCTGCGGATAATCTGGATTCAACTGTGGCCAGTGTTATTGAGGGAGGGGAGACCCTTCTCAAGGCCGTGGAGCAGATATCAGACGGGAACCAGGATCTTTCCCAGAGAACTTCCGAACAGGCATCTGCACTGGAGGAGATAGCCTCCACTGTTGAGGAGGCTACTGCATCAACTCAGCTGAATGCGGATAATGCAGTGGATGCTGACAGTGTAGCAAAGACTTCTTCAGAGCTTGCAGAACAGGGCGGAGAAATGCTTAATGGTGCCGTACTGACCATTAATGATATTCAGGAATCCAGCAGGAGGATAGCTGATATTATAAGTGTCATTAATGATATCGCATTTCAGACAAATCTTCTTGCTCTTAATGCTGCGGTTGAGGCGGCAAGAGCGGGAGATCAGGGCAGGGGATTTGCGGTTGTTGCGGGAGAGGTGCGAAATCTTGCACTCAGAGCCGGAGATGCGGCCAAAGAAATCGGAAGCCTTATTGGTGAATCTGTCGAGCGTATTGAAAAAGGCACGGCCGAAGTCAATAAAAGCGGTGAAGCTCTTCGTGAAATAATCGGTGCAATAATGAATGTGAGAAATTCAGTATCAGAGATAGCCGCTTCAAGCAGAGAACAGCGGGACGGGATGAAGCAGATCAACACAGCTGTCATGGAGATGGATACAATGACTCAGCAGAACGCATCGCTGGTAGAGGAAACAGCTTCCGCCAGTGAAGAAATGGAAAACAGGGCAAGGGAGCTCTATGAAATGATGATGAAATTCAGAATAAGCGCAAAGCGTGAAAGGCTCGCTGATGTGAAGAACAAATATAATGGAAAGGACGTAAACGCTGTGGTTATTCCGGAAAGTTTTAAAGGCGGCAATGGGAATCACGGGGAGGATGATCCTTTTCCTGAAAAGGGTTTTGAACAGTTCTGATCGAGCTCGTCATGGAGTGAACGTGCTGCTGTCGATGATTTCAGATGCTCCTTTGAAATCATCACTTCCTATCTGGTGCACGTCAAGTCCTCTTCTCTCCATTCCTCTGAACCAGGTTGCCTGTCTTTTTGCGAAGCGGTGTATTTCAGTTTTGAGTTTTTCAGTAAATTCGTTATATGAGAGTTCTCCATTCAGGTGCATGGCGCAGTATCTGTACTCCAGGCCGAGCTTCACCATCTTGTCGTACAGACCCCGGTCCATGAGAGATTTGACCTCCTCCAGCATGCCTTCTTTCAGCCTCTCTTCAAGACGGCGATCTATTCGCTTTATAATCTCATCTCTTGGAATAGTTATGGACAGTATTAGCGGGTGAAGCTGTGTCTTTGATCTGTCGTGAAATCTGTTTTCTCCGTCCCCGGTGAATTCGCAGATCTCTATTGCTCTGATTATTCTTCCCTTGCTGGATAGATCAGTTTTCATCTCAGGCGATATCTTCATCAGCATTTCCCTGAGTTCGTTTATTTCAAGATTATTCAGCCTGTCTCTGAGATCTCTGTTTTCCGGTGCGCTGCTGAGCTTGTAGCCCTTTAGAGCCGCCTCAATGTAGAGTCCTGTGCCTCCCGTAAGAATGGGAATATTTCCTCTCTCTGACACGGAGAGGAATGCATCATCAAAGTCCCTGGTGTAGCGGTGGAGGTTGTATTCCTCCTCCGGATTCGCCACATCTATTAAATGAAAGGGGACAGACCAATCCGGTCCGGTATACTCCTGCAGATCTTTCCCCGTGCCGATATCCATGCCTCTGTATACCTGTCTTGAGTCTGCGGAAATAATCTCTCCGCCGTATTTTCGTGCAATTTTGACAGCCAGAGATGTTTTTCCGCAGGCAGTGGGTCCGCAGATTGTTATTATATTGTATTTTTTATCTATATCCATAATAAACAGAGGACAGATTATTTCGACCATGGAGTAAAGTACAGATAATTTTAATGTTTTTATAAATGCTTATCCGGTGATATTGATTTTTGCAGGTTTTTTTCCGATAATAAAATATTATATAGGTAGGGGCGCTGCGTCCCGCAGAGATGATCTCACATCGCACAGGTTTACTCAATCATGCGTTTTGAATAATACATCGGGCAGGTATTTTTGTTTATGGGATTTGAACGGTTTATAGTATCTTTTTCTCCGGTAGTGCTGTTCTACATTGTTTATTACCGATATTTTTCATCTGGAAGATCGGGAACGAAGTATGTTACCTCTCTTCTCTCCGGAATATGCTACGCGCTTTTTCTTCTTCTCTCCGGGAGCCTCATATCATCATTTATCAGCGGAGGGAATCCCCTGGTGAGCGGATTCATTCTGGCCGGTCTGATAGAAAAGGCCGGGGCCGTCATATTTATCTACGCGCTCTTCAGGAGGTATCCTTCATTTACGATTACTACAGGCACAATAACCGGTATGTTCTTCGGACTCGGTTTTTCCTGTGTGGAGAATATTTTTTACGGAGCAGAGAGTTCCAGCTCGGTGATATATATCCGGATAATATTTTCAGTACCCCTACACATTACAACCTGCGGTATAGCGGGATTTTATCTTGGCATTGGAAAACTTTCGGGATTCAGGCCGGGAAGAGTGTTATTCTATGTCAAGAGTATAGCCGTCCCTCTGATGTTCCATGGAATTTTTGATTTCTTTTTATTAATGGGAGGATTCTACGCCTATGCATCGGCGCCTGTACTGATTATCTCAGTTGTTTTCCTGGAGATTATTCTTGCAAGGTCAAAGACAATGTTTTCCGGAGCCGAGCTGCGCATCATGGGCATGCATTTCGAGGAGTGGAGAGTCAGGGACAGGCAGCCCCGGTATGACAGGTGGGTGAAGAGGTATACGGGTATTCTCAAATCAAGGCCTGCCCCGCTTTTCAACTGGAATCCCGGAGTTATGACATTCCTTTTCGTTTTCATCATGATAAGCGCTGCTGCACTGGGGTTTCCTCTCTACCGGTACCTTGAACAGTACAGAGGACTCTCTCTACACCAGGAGGAGGTTGTGGCAGTCTTCGTTCTTTTTCCTCTCTGTATTGCTCTTGCTCTGATTATATCGGGTATAATAAATCCTCAGTTTTTTGTACGCAGCCTCATGAGCCTTCCTGTTATTTCAGATGTTGAAATGCTTAAAAATGGTCAGATAGATGAGTATCTTGTAACCAATGATCTGACAAGGGGGAACTGTTTTCTTCAGACAACAGAGGCGCTGGGGCTGGGACACCGGGTTTCACTGAAGTTCAGCCTCTCTTCTTTGTCCTCTGATGTTGTCGATGGAACTGTTATATGGGAAAATCATTCCAGGAGAAATGAAGCCTTCGGGTCGATTATCAGGTTTAACAGGCCCTATAGAGGCTTTTCTCTCTTTATCCTCAGGTACAGCATTCTCAGACTCTGGAAGGGTGCTGTCTTCCTCTTCAGACTTCCCGGATTTGATGCCCTAAAGGGCCTTTTCTATAAGCCTCTTGTTATAAGTCAGCAGGATCTATATTTAAAGGCCGGAGATATTATTTTTAGAGAGGACGAGGCCGGAGACAGATGCTACATGATAAAGAAGGGCCGTGTGATATTTTTCAAGAAGAAGGGTGAGGATATCATAACTGTAAATACCGCGGTGACAGGGGAGGTCTTCGGAGAACTCGTAGTACTTGGAAATCAGAAGACCCGGAACACAAGCGCTATCTGTGCATCGGACTGTATACTGGCTGTGGCTACGAAGGAGAACCTAGATGTACTTCTTCTTAATAATCAGGATTTTACCTTCAATCTTATTGAAACGCTTACAAACAGGCTGATATTATCGGAGAAGATTTTCTTTGAGAATATAAAGGAGCTGGAACATCAGAAGATGGATAATGAACGTCTTGCTCATATGGCGGTTATTCTGATTCTATCAGCTATAGGCTTCGGTTCCGGGAAAAAGGACGGCGGTGTGCATATGGACATCAATATGATGCTGCGCT
>CAYNFB010000172.1:0-7111 GCA_964396355.1 uncultured Leptospirales bacterium
ACGATGTCGATGCCGGGTTTGCCCGTCACGACGACGGATCAAACCCGTACACAGAAAATGTTGTAGTACAAAGATGTCCCTCCCGTTTATGACAAAAAAAATTATTGAATGAAAATGATTTATGATGTAGTAAAAGAAGCCCCAAGGGCGGTGCGCCATGATAAGGCGGACTATTCAAGTCAGTGAAAATCTGACCTATAAGATGTTGAGTGGACATGATATAGAACCGAGTTTTTGGGCTGTACATGGTGACGTGTACAGTTAAGCGTAAAACAGGGGGTAGCAGGCCGTAACGGATAGTGAACCTTTATAAGCTTCGAGAAACCACGCAGTCGCTGACCGGCTCGTCCTCCAGGGAAAGCACAAGCCTCAGTTAATCGCTAATCATGAGATTGCAGAGAGGGCTGCCGGAGTAGGAGAGGATGGCATGTTATCAAACAGAATAGTCACGCAACATGGGAGGTCTCACAGACTCCTCGATAAGGAGGTAGTTGAAGCCGAGAGAGATCACAGGTGATACGATGGTCTGTGAGAAGTCGGAGGCACTCATAGTACTGTAGAAGGCGGGTAATGCCGCTGGAGGGAAGGGGTGCCGGATAACAAATTTCTTGATGAGAGGAAAGATATTCATGCTCAGAAATGAAGAAAGTATCTCAACAAAATTTCATCGGATAGAAGAGCTGGCGAGGAATGATGTAACAATGCATTTTACATCTCTTGCACATCTTTTGACGTCGGAATTTCTGGCTCAATCGTTTGCGAGTCTGAATCAAAAGGGAGCAGCAGGAGTTGATAAAATCACAATGGATGATTTTAAAGAAGACCTTGCCGATAATCTTACGGAGCTTCATGAAAGCCTGAAGAATAAACGGTACAGGGCATCCAGTGTAAGGCGCAAAGGTATTCCAAAAGCAAATGGCAAAATCCGTTATTTGGGGATACCAACAGTAAGGGACAGAGTTGTGCAGAAAGCAGTAAGCCGGATAATCAGCGCTGTGTATGAGCCTTATTTTATCGATCATTCTTATGGATTCAGGCCTGGAAGATCATGTCATACAGCTTTAGAAGAACTTCGAATGACGGCAAACAAAAAGTGGACTAACTTTATAGTGGATGCTGATATAGCATCATACTTTGATACAGTTAACCACCAGTGGCTGATGAAATTTCTTGAACATAGGATCAAGGATAAAACAATCCTCAATCTTGTGGGAAAATGGCTCAAGTCGGGAATAATGGATAACGGAGTGTTGCTTCGTAATACAGAGGGGACTCCTCAGGGGGGCCCCATAAGTCCTTTACTTGCGAACATTTATCTGCATTACGTTCTTGATCTGTGGTTTGAAAAGAAATTCAGAAAGACATGCCGGGGGAAGTGTGAAATGATTCGGTATGCCGACGACTTTGTAGTCTGCTTTGAGAATCGAGATGAAGCGGAACGTTTTAACTATGAAGTCAAGGTAAGGTTCGAAACTTTCAATCTTAAGCTGTCAGAGGAAAAGACAAAGCTCGTAGATTTTGGCAGATACCAGAATGCACATGAAACAAAAGGAAAACCGGGGGTCTGTAAGACCTTTGATTTTCTTGGATTTACTCATTATCGTCGAAAGAGAAAGAACTACTATGCGGTAGCGGTAAAACCAAGCCGCAAGAGTCGAAACAGCTTCCTTTTGCGAGTTAAAGAGTGGCTTCGATATGTGATGCACACATCAGTATATTTTCAGGCGAAAATTCTGAGAAGAAAATTGATTGGTTACTACAATTATTTCAATCTGAGGAACTGTCGTGCATCATTGAATCGGGTATTGTTTCATGTAAAGAGGCTGTGGTTAAAAGCTCTAAGACGAAGGAGTCAGAGAAATACGCTGACATGGGAAAAGTTTCTGAACAAACCATGGGCAAAGATGCTGCCGTCAGTATATGCAATGTAATAAATCTTCGGATGTGTTATCGGGAGCCGGATGCCTTAATAGGGCACGTCCGGTTCTGAGAGGGGGACGGTCAGTAATGACCGTCTCTACCTCACCCATGACTTGTCAGCTCTCCGCAGGAGCGTGCGGGGATTGTTAAGGGGTATTCACGCGAATACCCCTTAACATAGTTAAAGTTCCGGATTAAGGACTTGTAATAATTGACAGTAATTCGCTATACTATAACTTAAAGGGTATATTATGTTTCGGATATAAGGCAGGAAGGATCTATGAAAGTCATTGATTTAAGTCACTTCATCGAAGAGGGGATGCCAGTATTCCCGGGTACAGAATCTCCTGAACTGAAAGAGATCTGTACTATTAGTAATGATGGATTCAGTGAGAAGCTGCTCTCCATGAGCTCTCATGCAGGCACTCATATTGATGCTCCGGCTCACATGCTGGACGGCGGTCTGTGCCTCGATGAATTTCCAGCGGATCATTTTACCGGAAAGGCATTTGTTTTAAACTGCCGGTTGATTGGGCGCGATATAACAATAGAACATTTACCTGATGAATCCATTTTAAAGGAAGTGTCTTTTCTGCTGCTGAACACCGGATGGGATAAGAAGTGGGGAAGTCCTCAGTACTTTGAAGGATTCCCGGCGCTCAGTGAAGAGGCTGCAGAGTATCTTGCCGGATTCGGACTGAAGGGACTCGGTACAGATGCTCTGTCTGTAGACTTAATGGAAAGCGAAACATTTATTGTTCATAGAACACTGTTAAAGAAAAATATGGTGATGATTGAGAATCTTACAGGTCTGGATAAGTTAGAGGATATTGTTATGATCAGTGTATTCCCTCTTAAAATAAAGCATGCAGATGGTTCTCCCGTACGGGCTGTCGCTTTTAGCGGACTCGACTAAAATTTTCTTTGCTGATATTTACTGAAAGAACAAGGGGCCTCAGCCCCCTGCCGTATAATATTATCTGCTGTAATACTCCTCCAGTTCTTCCAGCATTTTTTTTATATCACCATCCTCTTCATAGGTGATTATGCGCTGAATAACGGGCACGTAGACATCCTGTCTCAGAAGTTTGTTTTTCACGGCCTTTTCAAATCCTCCCTTCGAGTCATATCGGAGTTCTTTTATTATAAGCTTTGCTGTCTCAATGTTTCTGCGGCTGTCTGTAACTGCATTAACAAGGACGTAGAAGCTCTGCTGGAGAGGAAGCTTCCCTATTATATTATATTTTTCATTTATTCTCTTAAACTCAGCAGCATCCATTGAGGCAATCTTATATGAGTCTGCTGACTGTATTGCTTTCTTTAACCACGCTCCGTCTCTGCCCATATCGCCGCCCGGCTGACCGGGTTCACCTGAGAAATTAGATGCTATCCATGCATTGAGCTTTACCTGATCATATTTTTTCCTATAGGGCTTCCTGTGGGATGACTCAACTGAATCGCTGTCTTTTATAATACTGAATGAACCGTAGGCTTTCCTGTATTTTGTGGTAAACTCCTGATTATAGGCGACTATACCTGTATCAAGGGCAAATGTAATGTCGGGGAATTTAGCCGCTGCGGCAAGGAGGGCCTTCATATCATCGCCAAACTCCGGCCTGGCTGCATCTGTCCGGAGCAGAACGGCTTTTTTCTTTCTAAGAACCTGTTTGTAGTTGAAGGATGAAACAGGAATAACATTTGAATATCTGTCGAGATTCTTTACACCTGGGTGCAGAGCCGCTGCCCATTTCTTAACAGAACCTGCCCATCCCAGGAATGTATTCTTTCCTCTTAATTGTGTGTAGTAGTAGGGCATGGCCGACACCAGTATGCCTCTGTGTATATAGAATATTTGAGGAGCGCCGTGACTGCCGTATTTTTTAAGCATATAGTCCTTTGTTGATGCAAACTGGTTTGTAACTATGAACTTTACATCGGAATATTCTCCGGTAAGGGATTGAAATGCAGGAAGCGCCTCTTTGTCCAGGTGGCATCCCGACACGTAGACGAATGCCTTTGAGCTATTGAGGGTTTTTTTTAATAAATCTACTGCTTTACTTCCCTGCTCAGACTGATTTATATTGATGTAGTTGGGTGCAGTGAAATTGTCATTATCTGCAGCAGAGACAGATAAAGTAATTATCAGCAGCATAGCGGTTGAAAGCATAATTTTTTTAAATAATAGCTTCATAGTTTATTCTCCTCTTCCTGCAGGGGCTGTTTTTACTTAACGGCTCACAATATAATAATAAATATAACCGGATGTCAATGAAGGATTGTATTTTCAGTCTTTCTTTTTCCGATTTTTTTAATACCGAGCTGTTTACAGAGTTGTA
Source organism: uncultured Leptospirales bacterium (assembly GCA_964396355.1). Classification (GTDB taxonomy): domain Bacteria; phylum Spirochaetota; class UBA4802; order UBA4802; family UBA5550; genus CAYNFB01. Next base: position 4,257 of record CAYNFB010000172.1, read on the forward strand.
ACCACGTTTTTTTTGAAGTGCAGGAGGCCATCTCATATCAGGGGATCATCCAGTCTTTCAGTTATTGTGATTTATGCAGATTCTGATATAACAGAGAAAGGCGAATTTATTGACTCCCGGTTTTATGGGAATTTGACTCCCGGAATGCCGGCAGACATTCCGGATTTAATTAATGGGGGAATACAGAAGTTACTGTGAAAATTATAACTTTTCAGATTCTCCCTGGTTGTCATCTTTATTGAATTGATTCTTCAGGTTTTCAGCCATCCTCATGAGCTCACCAGACTGATCGCGCAGAATATCTGTGTTTTCTGCATTATTCTGCACAATGCGGTTTGTATTTTCGATTGAAGTTACAATATCTTCAATGGAATCTCTCTGATCTCTCATGAGAAATGCAATATTTTCGGATTTCTCAATGACTTCCTTTGTTTGCTTATTCATGGAATCTTTTATTTTCTTCTGGTCACTGACTTCCTGCAGAGCGTCAGTTGCCATCTGTTTGATTACATTGAAGTTGTTGATCAGTTCTCTTATGAAGGAGAGTATTTTTGAGGTATTGACACTGCCTTCTTCAACATCGCGTTTATTTTTGTCTATCATTTCAGAGATGCGCTTGAGATCCATGGATGTGGATTCAGAGAGCTTGCCTATTTCCTGGGCCACTACTGCAAATCCCAGCCCGTATTCACCGGCCCGGGCAGCTTCAATGGCTGCGTTCAGGGAAAGAAGGTTTATGTGCTCAAAGAAATCCTCCATAATTGTTACAACTGACAGTATCTCCTCGGAGTTCTGATTTATCTTTCTGTTTGTTACTTCAAGGAGAGATGAAGCTTCCTCGCTGTCACTGGTGAGCTTCATAAATGAGGAAAATGCATTGGCAATATCATTGCTGTAATTTTCCATTATGTCCACTGACATGGAAAGGGTTTCTATGTATGAGACCAGCTCTTTGAGGGACTCATTCTGATCTGAGGTTATCTCAGAGACATTGGTTGTTCCTGCGGATATTTCCTCCATTGTTGCAGAGAGTTCTTCAACAGATGCGGCCTGGCTCTGGGAGTTATCGGAAAATTGATTAATAACCTCTGATGTGGTATTTATCGATGTGCCCAGATCATCTGCTGTTTCCTCCACTGTGGCCATAATGTTCTTTATAAATTCATAGTTCATCTGATTCTTTATCGATTCCTCTTTGCTCATAGCAAAGGCCTTCTTTAGAAATGAGCTGGCAGACATTGTGCAGATGAATACCATTATGATTACCAGAGGCCCCTCTACAACCATTGCATTTATTATATCAACGGTAATTCCCTCTGCTACTGGCTGGGCTATGAGGATAAAAAATCCGATATGGGTTGCCAGAATTATGCAGAGGACCAGACTGGATACTACTGTGCTGCAGAAAAGGGCTGTATAGACCAGATCAAGGAACATGAAGTATCCCATGGTTACGCCGGCAAGGTGAGGCTCCCGGTTTAGAAATCCTGCGCAGGCTGTGAAACATGCACCAAAAGCCAGTATATTTGCGGCAATTCCGACTTTTCTTAATTTAACAAAAATGAGAACGGCAATACACATAACCTGAAGGATGAAGGAAGGGACGCGGATTTTGCTTCCCATGGCCGCGTCCATAGAGAATGAATAGATTATTAGAATTGCCACCCCGATTATATTCATGAGAGCGAAAATCATCAGGAACTGGGCTTTCTTGTATTCGATGAATTCTTCTTTAGTATATTTTGATAAAAAGTAATTATTTATTCGTCGGAATGGTGACATATTTTCCCCCTCTGAAAGTCTTTAAAACAGGTATCTTTAATTTGTATAAGAAAACAATTTAATGCAACACTTTTCTTTATCATAAGTTTTTATTTTATAATTCAGAAAGTTAATTATGCACATTAAATAACCTCAGTGACTGCTTAATGATTTATTATATGAATATAACTGCTTTAACTAATGTGAGCCTTCTCTTTTCTGCTGTATTTGCGGTGATCCCGGCTCATCGGTAAATTTTTAAAATGGTCCGGCACCTTTTTTCTGTTATCAAAAAGTATTTGTAAAATAAGCAGCATGAAAAACATTGGACTCCTGTCTAAATCATTTACAGCACAATCTCTGTGTAATCTATATAAAGGAGTTTTCAGTTGATTGAATCTATTTCGCTCGGATTGATTTTAGGGTTAACCGCAGGTGTCTCCCCGGGGCCTCTCCTGACACTTGTTCTGACTGAAACACTTCAGCATAATATCCGGGCCGGTATAAAGGTTGCATTTTCTCCTGTCTTGACAGATTTTCCTGTAATACTCCTCTGTATTTTCTTCTTAAGCCGTGTCTCCAGTTCCAATATTATTCTGGGAATTATTTCTCTTGCCGGAGGCTGCTACGTCTTCTATATGGGAATTGAAGCCATGAAGGCCGATTTCTTTGGAGGGGAGTCATTGAAAAAGGAGGAGAGGTCACTCCTCAAAGGCGTTATAACCAATCTTCTGAGTCCTCATCCCTACTTGTTCTGGATTACTGTTGGAGGTTCTATTCTCTCCGGTGCCATGGCAAAGGGCGTTCATGCCGTTATAGGTTTTCTTGGCGGATTTTACGTTGCCCTTGTGGGCGCGAAGATCACTCTGGCAGTGATTACAGGCAAGTCCTCGGCAATACTAAATGAGAAAAGATACAGGTATATCATGATCTTTCTCGGTTCATGCCTGTGTCTTCTGTCTTTATTCCTGCTTTATGACGGCCTGAAGCTTCTGGAATTACTATAAACTGCGTTTTTAATATCGGCATAATATCATAAACTATGAGAAGGGGATCAAAACGAATAATTTAATCTTACTAAAGAAGGTTTTTGC
>CAYNFB010000172.1:7121-8170 GCA_964396355.1 uncultured Leptospirales bacterium
GACTTTTTATAATAGCTCTCGGGGTTGCCATGTCGGTTAAAGCCGATCTCGGTGTCTCTCCCATTTCATGTGTTCCCTACGTATTCAGTCTGAAATTACCTCTTACTATTGGTGAGCTGACAATTATTATGAATGTGCTGCTTATTCTCATGCAGATTATTTTACTGCGGAGAAATTATCGTTTGATACAGCTGGTCCAGCTGCCTGCTGTAATTGTATTCGGTTATTTTATTGATCTTGCTCTTTATATGTTTTCCGGTCTAAGTGTTTCTTCATACGGGGGGCAGGCATTCCTGTGTCTTCTTGGCTGTATAGTCCTGGCCTTTGGAGTGTTTCTTGAGGTGAAATCAGATCTGACATATCTTCCCGGAGAAGGTATAGTGGCAGCTGTTGCCGGTACTTTTAAAAAAGACTTCGGTAAGGTAAAGATCGGAGTTGATAGTTCCATGGTGATTTTTGGAATAATCAGCTCGTTTATCTTACTGCATAGTCTGGAGGGGATTCGTGAAGGAACCATTCTTGCCTCCCTGTTAGTCGGCTGCCTCCTTAAGTTTTTCAGCAGTAAATTACCGTTTCTTGACAGGTGGCTTGATAAAGAGTCTGCAGAAAAAAAATTGTCTGCAACAACGGCGGATAGAGGAAAGTTTTTTCCGGTTATTACAATCTCCCGGGAATACGGCAGCGGAGGCCGTGGAATTGGTCAGTATATTGCAAAAGAAATGGGCATCTCTTTTTATGACAGGGAATTGATTGATCTGACAGCTGAACAGAGCGGATTCACAAGAGACTATATTCAGCAGAATGAACTACACAGGCAGAAGGTGGAGGGATGCTGCTGATTATCACCTGACAATAGATCGTTCACTTTATGGTTCGAAAGCGACAGCTCAAAAAATTATTGAAGCTTCAGGCCTCAGGATGTATAAGTAGTGACAGGTGGTATGTTTAAGTAGAGACAGGTCGCGACCTGTCTCTACTGGAATTGAAAATATTCTTAATACATCTTCTGTCTCAGTGCCGGCGCTTTCTTTCGTTTCTCTTTCATCTCT
>CAYNFB010000173.1:0-8123 GCA_964396355.1 uncultured Leptospirales bacterium
GAGAAAAAATCTTCTCGATGAATCTCCTGAACACTGCGGCATGATCAAGTTTTTTAGACCGGTATTTACAAATAATGAGGTTGAGAAAATCCGGGACAGTATAAATCCGAAGATAAAGTGTATAACTCTTGATGCTCTCTTCCCTGCTGGTGGCGGGGCTGGTGCTCTTGGCGGATCACTGGACCGGTTGTGCCGTGATGCAGAGGATGCTGTTGACCGGGGTTTTAACTACATTGTGATTTCAGACAGAAAGGTCGATAAGGATAATGTTCCTATTCCGTCTCTTCTTGCCGGTTCGGCCGTACATCACCATCTAATAGAAACGAAGAAGAGAACACGTACAGGTCTTATTCTTGAAACAGGCGAGGCCAGAGAGGTTATGCATTTTGCGCTTCTCTTCGGGTACGGAGCAGACGCTGTTAATCCATATCTGGCATTTTCTGCAATTGAAGATCTCGCTTCAAGAGGATCTGACGGGATAGACCTTCCCTATGTCGAGCTGGAAAGCAACTATATAAAGGCCGTTGGGAAGGGACTTCTGAAGGTCCTCTCCAAGATGGGTACATCTACTCTGAGAAGCTATCGCGGCGCTCAGGTATTTGAGGCTGTTGGTCTTTCGAAAGAACTGGTAGCTAAATATTTTACCGGAACCTCTTCGAGAATTTGCGGTATTGATGCCGATCAGATTGCAGAAGAGTCGATGATTAAACATAACAAAGCGTTTGTTGAAAAGAAAAAGCTTCTTGACTCCGAAGGTATCTACAGCTTCAGAAATAAAGGCGAGAAGCATGCATGGAATCCTGAATCAATATATATGCTCCAGTGGGCAACGAGAACAAATGACTATAATAAGTACAGGGAATTTACTTCAATTGTAGATGAACAGAACAGAAAACCTCATTGTATCAGAGGATTGTTTGATTTTAACAGTCCCGGTTCAATATCCGTAGATGAGGTCGAGTCTGTTGAAGCGATAATGAAGAGGCTTACCACGGGTGCTATGTCCTTTGGATCTATAAGCAAGGAGGCTCACGAATCTATTGCCATTGCAATGAATTCGATTCAGGGAAGAAGTAATTCAGGTGAGGGAGGAGAGGATCCTTCCAGATTTAAGAGGAACGATGATGGTACTCTCGCGCGCAGCGCTATTAAACAGGTCGCCTCGGGAAGATTCGGCGTCACAAGTAATTATCTTGCAAATGCCGATGAGATTCAGATCAAGGTCGCTCAGGGTGCAAAACCCGGAGAGGGAGGACAGCTTCCAGGACATAAGGTAAACAAGGTCATTGCCATGACCAGGTATTCAACTTCCGGTGTTACCCTCATATCTCCTCCGCCGCATCACGACATATATTCAATAGAAGATTTATCTCAGCTGATTTTTGATCTTAAGAATGCAAATCCAGGGGCGAGAATCAGTGTTAAACTTGTCTCTGAATCGGGAGTCGGAACTATCGCCTCAGGAGTAGCCAAGGCCTACGCCGACAATATTCTCATTAGCGGTTACGACGGGGGGACCGGAGCAAGTCCCCAGAGCTCGATAAAGCATGCGGGCCTTCCCTGGGAAATCGGACTTTCCGAGACTCACCAGACTCTGGTGAAAAATGATCTCAGGGGCAGAATAAAGCTTCAGGTCGACGGACAGCTTAAGACAGGAAGGGATGTAGTCATCGCAGGCCTCATGGGAGCAGAGGAATTCGGCTTCGGCACATCTGCGCTGATAATTATGGGATGTGTTATGATGAGGAAATGTCATCTGAACACCTGTCCCGTTGGAGTTGCCACTCAGGATCCTGAACTGAGGAAGAGATTCCGGGGCAAGCCTGAGTATCTGATAAACTACTTCAGATTTATGGCAAGCGAAGTTAGAGAGATAATGGCATCAATCGGAATCAGAAAATTTGATGATCTTGTGGGTAGAACAGATCTTCTCAAAATAAGAGATATAGATCACTGGAAGGCCAAATCTGTAAATCCTGAAGATCTTCTCTTCAGGCCTTCTGAGGCCGATATCTACTCAGTTCACTGCGTAAAGGATCAGATTCACAAAATTGATTCTGTCCTGGACCGGAAACTCATAGAGAGGGTTAAGCCCTCCCTGGATGGAAACAGGGATGTCAATGCCTATATAGAAATGCCTATCTCAAATACTGACCGTGCTGCGGGGACAATGCTTTCCTATGAAGTGTCCAGAGTTCACGGCGTCGAGGGACTGCCTGATGATTCTATTCAGTGTACATTTCACGGAAGTGCAGGGCAGAGTTTCGGAGCCTTTCTTGCAAAGGGTATTACATTCAGACTCGAGGGTGATGCAAATGACTACTTCGGTAAGGGGCTGTCGGGCGGCAAGCTCATAGCACTGCCTCCAAAGGAGTCGTCATTTAAGGCTGAAGAAAATATAATAATCGGAAATACAGTTTTGTACGGTGCAACATCGGGTGAGGCCTACGTCAGAGGAGTTGCAGGAGAGAGATTTTGCGTCAGAAACAGCGGTGCTGTGGCGGTTGTTGAAGGTACAGGAGATCACTGTGCGGAATATATGACAGGCGGAAGAATCATAGTGCTTGGAAAGGTGGGGAGAAATTTCGCCGCAGGAATGAGCGGCGGAGTTGCCTATGTTCTTGATATTGAGGGAAATTTCAGCTTCTTCTGCAACAGGGGAATGGTTGAACTGTCGCCTGTGAGAGAGTATGATGATCAGGATTTTATTATAGAGACTCTGAAAAAGCATATTGACTATACAGATAGTGCAGTTGCAAAGGATATAATAAATAAATGGTATGAATATCTGCCGAAATTTGTAAGGGTACTGCCTCTTGAATACAAGAGGGCCCTGAATGAAATGAAGATCGCGCGTATAGATGAAAAACTTAAGGCGATCCGTGAAGAAGAACAGATACAGGAGAGTTTCTAATGGGAGATCCGAAGGGTTTTTTAAAAACCGGTAGACAGGAATCCGGCTACAGACCGGTTGAACAGCGTGTAAACGATTATGGAGAAGTCGAAATTTTTCTTCCCGATCATGAGAGGCAGAATCAGGCTTCACGCTGCATGGACTGCGGAGTGCCTTTCTGTCACTGGGCATGTCCTGTGGGTAATATAATGCCTGAGTGGCAGGATATGATTTACAAGGGAGACTGGAAGGCCGCTTATGATATACTGTCGGAGACGAATAACTTCCCGGAGTTTACAGGAAGGGTCTGTCCTGCTCCATGCGAGGCCTCATGTGTTCTTTCTATAAATGATGCTCCCGTTACAATCAGGCAGAATGAGAATGCTGTTGTCGAGAAGGCCTTCAGTATGGGATACGTGAAGCCCGAACCTCCGGAGAAGAGAACCGGGAAGAAGGTTGCCGTTGTGGGCAGCGGGCCGGCGGGTCTTGCCTGTGCCGACATATTGAATAAATACGGTCACAGCGTCACGGTTTTCGAGGCAGCTGACAGAGTTGGAGGATATCTCCGTTTTGGTATTCCCGACTTTAAACTTGATAAGTCGGTTATTGACAGGAGGATTGATCTTCTTGTGAAGGAAGGGATTGAGTTCCGGACTTCAGTAAAAGTTGGAGAAGATCTTCCCGCTGGAGAACTTGAAGATAACTTTGATGCGGTACTTGTAGGTATCGGCGCCAGAAAGCCGAGAGATTTGAATATTGAGGGACGTGAACTTTCGGGAATACATCTTGCAATGGATTATCTCGCTCAGCAGAACAGGCGCGTCAGCGGCGATGATATTCCTGAAGATAAGCTGATCAGAACCATGAATAAGAGAATTCTGGTAATCGGCGGAGGGGATACCGGCTCTGACTGTGTGGGCAACGCAAACCGTCAGGGTGCAAGTTCAATTACGCAGGTGGAGATAATGCCTGAGCCTCCGAAAGAAAGAACCGCTGATGAGCCCTGGCCGATCTGGCCCAAGCTGAAAAAGACCTCAAGCTCGCATGAAGAGGGCTGCGACAGAATGTGGGGCATTCTGACTAAGAAATTTCACGGCACCGGCGGTATGGTAAAGAAAGTTTCTGCTGTCAGAGTGGTCTGGGAAAAAAATGACAGCGGTATGACCATGAAGGAGGTTCCGGGCTCAGAGTTTGAGATGGAGGCCGATCTTGTACTTCTGTCTATGGGATTCCTCCACGTAGATCACAGCGGACTGGTGAATGATCTTGGATTGAATCTCGATGACAGGGGGAATATTGCCGTTGATGATAATTTCATGACTTCAAAAGAGGGAATCTTCTCTGCGGGAGACTCTGTGAGGGGTGCATCGCTTGTTGTGTGGGCCATCAGACAGGGGTGTGAGGCAGCAGAGGGGATAATTAAATATCTCGGATAAAAATGCCTTGAAATAAACAGGCTGTTCTTTAAACGGAGTCTTGATGAAGAAGACTCCGTTTTTTATTGTCATCATGAATTATCCCGTTTCATTTTTTAAAAAGTATTTGAATTAAAAGACTCGTGAATTACTTTGACAATGGTTTGATTAACCGGTTAGTTAAAGAGCTATATTAATATCAGAGGATCAATATGAAAGCGAAAATTTTTGCCGTCCTTATGCTGGCGGCATTTGTTGTATCCGGCTCTCCTGCAGTTTTTGCACAGGATCAGGAGGCAGCTTCGGACCAGCAGAATGAGATACAGAATGACAATGTTCAGCAGAATAATTTGTCAGGTGAGGAAGCAGGGAAGAGTAACTGGGTGACCTACAGTATAGTTGCCGGCAGTATTCTCGGAACTTATGCATACGGTGCAGAGGTCTGGAGCTGGGGTGAAAATGACTGGAGATGGGCCGATGAAGGCTGGTTTGGAGAGAATACAGACTCGGGCGGTTCCGACAAGGTGGGCCATCTCTATGCTCACTATCTCGGACAGAGAGCCCTTAATAATATATTTGAATGGTCTCTGGGAAATAAAGAGAGTGCACTCTGGTGTTCTGTTGCCACGACTACTGCTGTTGGTCTCTTTATAGAGGTGGGAGATGCCACTTCAGGAAAGTACGGTTTTTCATATGAGGACCTTGTATCTGACATCGTTGGTATTGCAGCCGGTGCACTGCTTGAGACCTATCCGGTAGCAGATGAGTTTATCGGAATAAGCTGGGACTACTGGCCTACAGACGGATTTCAGGAGCAGACAGAGGGAAGAAAGAAACTTCACATGACAAGCGATTACGGCGGAGCGAAAGTGCTGTTGAATTTCAAACTTGCCGGATTTAATGCAATCGGATGGGACATCCCCGAATTTATGCGCTATATAATGCTGGATGTAGGATACTATGCCCGTGGATATACGAAGTACGACAGGGATGATCGCGAGAAGGAGAGAGACATCTACGTAGGAGTATCTCTTAACTTCATAGAAGTAGTAAGAGATCTCTTCGACGGAAGCAGCAGAAACGGCCGTCTTTCAAAAGCTATGCAGCAGCCCTTTAAATACTATCACGTGCCTGTTGGATACGGCGAAGGAATTCAATGGTAGAAACTTCTGCCAGGAGTTCTGCGAAGTATAAAACTTTTTCGATTGTTCATCGGTAAAGAAGTTCCCTTCCGGATTAGGCAGGGAACTTCTTTACCGGAGAGTTTCTTCTACAGACTTTCCATTCTTTTTAGTATCTTCTCAGACAGATCCTTCATGGCAGGGAAATCCTTTACACTGTCGACGTGAAGATAGACTGCGATGTTTTTCTTGTGCAGAACTACCGCACGATCGCTGTTATATCCTGTAAAATCATTGAGTTTTTTTACTTCCTCCGCTGCAGATCTGGAATCTCTGAAGAGGAATATATAGCATACGATATCATCACCGTAGGGTTTTTTGCTGTTTGCAATAATTGTCATGTGAATATCTGATATCCGTGACTGTTCTCCGCCGGGGTATATTCTGTGTGCGAGTTTCTTTATGGCCGGTCTGTCCAGTTTCCACGGGTTATCTTTTAAAAGGCTCTTTGCAAAATCGGGTATGAGGCCGAACCTGAAACCTGCAGGCACATCCTTTTCTGTTGGTCTGAGCTGTTCGATTGTAGAGTAACTATACATTGTTCCCGGATCAGCTAGTAAAAAGCAAATAGACAAAAAAGTTATTACCGTTGGTAAAATAAATTTTTTCATGAAGATTCTCCATCATTATTCAAATGATGATAATTAAATATAATTATCTGTTTATATTATCGGAATTTTAAAAATATTTATTAGAATTTTTACAGAGACATAATATTTTTGATTGACTTTAATGTTAAATTCTGCAGAATCTTGATTAATCGGAATTGATAATTCGTCAATTTATACCTCAGTAAAATATATAAAATCAACTGTCGTATTCATCGTATCTCTTAAATGGTTATTTGCAATTATTTCTATTATTACTAAAGTTCGGGGCTTACCTTATGAAAGATAATTCAGGTGCAGGTTATATTCGGAAGAGGGACGGTCGTATTGTTCCCTTTGACAGAGATAAAATCACAGGCGCAATTTTTAATGCAGCAAAGGCAGTTGGCGGTACAAGCCAGGAAATGGCCGACGCTGCCGCAAATTCAGTAATAGACATTCTCCATATTGTATATAAGGACGGACGTACTCCCACAGTAGAAAATGTTCAGGATCTTGTGGAGAAGATGCTTATAGAAAGAGGGCATGCCAAGGTCGCCAAGGCCTTCATTCTTTATAGAGAGCAGCACAGGCGTATCAGACAGGGAAAGGATCTTCTCAATGAGGGACTTGAACTAATTGATGATTATCTGGACAGATCGGACTGGCGTGTAAATGAGAACAGCAATATGAGCTATTCTCTTCAGGGGCTGAACAATCACATTTCTACTTCTGTTACCGCCAAATACTGGCTTGAAAGAATCTATCCTCCCGAGATAAGGGAAAAACATATAAACTGCGACTTTCATATTCATGATCTCGGGCTGCTTTCTGCATACTGCGTGGGCTGGGATATAAAGGATCTTCTTACAAAGGGATTCTGTGGTGTTCCCGGGAAAGTCGAGAGCAAACCTGCTAAACACTTTCGAAGCGCACTTGGCCAGATTGTAAATTTCTTCTATACACTCCAGGGAGAGTCGGCAGGAGCACAGGCTTTTGCAAATTTTGATACCTATCTTGCTCCGTTTATCCATTATGATAAACTTAAATATGAAGAGGTGAAGCAGTCTCTTCAGGAATTTGTATTTAATATGAATATCCCCACCAGGGTGGGCTTTCAGACTCCATTTACTAATGTTACACTGGATCTGACTCCTCCTTCAACCGTTGGGAGTGAGTATGTCGTTATCGGAGGGGAACTCAAGGACCGAACCTACGGGGAGTTCCAGAGAGAGATGGACATGTTCAACTCGGCCTTTGCCGAATGTCTCACCGAGGGGGATGCCAAGAACCGTATATTTACATTTCCTATCCCGACCTATAATATTTCAAAGGACTTTGAATGGGATAATCCAAATCTCGATAAGGTATGGGAGATGACCGCAAAGTATGGAATCCCATATTTTGCGAATTTCGTGAACTCCGACATGGACCCTGAGGATGCAAGATCAATGTGCTGCAGACTGAGACTGGATAACCGTGAGCTCAGAAAGAGGGGAGGCGGACTCTTCGGAGCGAATCCTCTTACAGGCAGTATCGGTGTTGTGACGATTAATCTTCCCCGGCTGGCATACAGATCGACTGATGATTCTTGCAAAAAATTCACTTGAGATAAAGAGAAAGGCTCTGGAAAATTTTTCCAATGATGATCTCTATCCATATACTAAATTTTATCTCTCGGGCGTATGGGAGAGAGACAAAAAGTACTGGGGAAATCACTTCTCCACAATCGGTCTAGTGGGCATGAACGAAGCCTGTGCATCGCCAGTGGCGTGTCTCGGAGTTCTCGTTCCGTGCCCAGAACGTGCACAAAGGGCAACCACACAATGTGCGGTTCAGTGCTGTCTTTGCTGGGCCGGATGGTCGTCACTTCACGGTTCCCGGGTTCTGGGATGGCAAACAGACTTGGCGGCTGCGCTTCAATCCCGTCAGTCCCGGCACGTGGAAATACCGCACAACGGCCGTGGTAGAAGCCTCCATGCTCTCGGAATGTCTCTACGACAGCGGCGTCATGTCGCAGGCGTCCGCGACCAAGAGCATCAACATC